>CAYVTP010000129.1:0-2949 GCA_964454615.1 uncultured Acidimicrobiaceae bacterium
AGCTACGGGACGCATTGTCGGAGCTCTCCTTCAGCCGGGAGTCGGCAGAATACATCCCGAGCAAGGTCCGGGTGCTCGCCGGCCAGGGTGTGGCGCCGGAGCCCGGCTTCGCCGACGTGCGCGACTGGCCTCTTCCTGACTCCGACCTGGCCGCCTGGACCGAAGTGGCCTTCGGTTGGGTCTGTCGGGTCTTCGACCCTGGCATCCTGCCCATGTTCGGCGACGCCAGCCAGGCCACCACTTGGCGTCTCCCCGGGCATGGGCCTGAGCCGATCGAGATGACCCTCAGTGTCAGACCGCTCCTCCCCGGCGAGCCGGACTGCCCGGGCGGATAGGTTTCGCCTATCCGGCTTCTACCACCGGTACCCGGGTGAGGGCATCGGCGACCCTGTCCTCCGGGTAGTCGTAGTCCTGCAGGTCACCGGCGTTGGCTGCCTCATAGGCGGCCATGTCGAAGTGGCCATGGCCTGAGAGATTGAAGAGGATCACCTTCTCCTCACCCGACTCTCGGGCCTTCTCCGCCTCGATCATCGCCGACGCTATGGCATGGGCCGGCTCGGGGCCGGGGACTATCCCCTCGACTCGAGCGAACTGCACGGCCCGCCGGAAGGTCTCGGTCTGGTGGAGCGCCTCCGCTTCGATGATCCCCAGTTCCTTGAGATGTGAGACCAGCGGTGCCATGCCGTGGTAGCGCAGGCCACCGGCGTGAATGGGCTCGGGCACGAAGTCGTGGCCCAAGGTGTGCATCTTCACCAGGGGGGTCATCATCCCGGTGTCCCCGAAGTCGTACCTGTAGGAGCCCTTGGTCAGCGACGGCGCGGCCGCCGGCTCGACGGCCCTGATCACCGGATCCATCCGGCCGGCCAGCTTCTCCCTGATGAAGGGAAAGCTCAGACCGGCAAAGTTGGAGCCCCCACCGGTGCACCCGATCACCACGTCCGGGGTCTCGTCGACCATCGCCATCTGCTTCAGGGCCTCCTCGCCGATCACCGTCTGGTGCATCAGGACGTGGTTGAGCACCGAGCCCAGGGAGTAGTTGGTGTCGTCGTTGGTGGCTGCCACTTCGACAGCTTCGGAGATCGCGATCCCCAGGCTGCCCGGGCTGTCGGGATCGACTTCGAGGACCGAACGCCCATAGTTGGTGTTGTTCGACGGTGACGGGTAGATGGTTGCGCCGTAGGTCTCGATCATCGACTTGCGATAGGGCTTCTGGCCGTAGGAGGCCCGGACCATGTAGACCTCGCACTCCAGTCCGAAGAGAGCGCAGGCGAAGGCCAAGGCCGAGCCCCACTGGCCGGCTCCGGTCTCTGTCGAGAGCCTCCGGACCCCGGCCTTGGCGTTGTAGTAGGCCTGGGCCACCGCGGTGTTCGGCTTGTGGGATCCGACAGGGCTGACCCCCTCGTACTTGTAATAGATCCTCGCAGGGCCTCCGATCAGCTTCTCCAGGCCATGCGCCCGGATCACGGGGGAGGGTCGCCACAGTCGATAGACCTCACGTACCTCCTCAGGTATCTCGATGAACCTGTCCTCGGACACCTCCTGAAGTATCAGGTCCATGGGGAACAGGGGTGACAGGTCGTCGGGCCCTACCGGCTGATGGGTCCCGGGGTGCAGCACCGGGGAGGGCGCCGACGGCAGGTCCGGGACGATGTTGTACCAGTGGGTGGGGAGCTCCGACTCCGGGAGCACGATCTTGGTCGCCATGACGGAACGCTACACGGGTTGAGGCCGGGGTGATGCGGGACGTATCTTTCCGGGGTGGAACTGCACGATCTCCTGGCCGGGCTCGGCATCCTGATCGGCCTGCTCGCCATCGTCACCGTGATCCTCCCGGGGACCGCCATCGTGATCGCATCGGTGTGGGTCTGGGCCATCGTCGAGGCCTCCCCGGGAGGTTGGTTGGCGGCCGGACTGGTCACCCTGGTCGGCCTGCTGGGGATGGCGGTCCGCTTCCTCATCCCGGGCCGCAGGTTGAAGGAGCACGGCATCCCCATGTCGAGTCTGCTCATCGCGCTACTGGTGGCCACCATCGGGTTTTTCGTCATACCGGTCATCGGCGCCCTGATCGGGTTCGTAGGGACCATCTACCTCCTCGAGGTCCGGCGGGTCGGCGAGGAGCAGGCCTGGGGTTCGTCGGTTCAGGGGATCAAGGCGGTCGCCCTGTCCATCGGGATCGAGCTGGTGGTCGGTTTCCTGATGGCCGGCATCTGGCTGGTGGTGGTCATCCTCGGCTGAGCGGTTTCAGTCTTCGCTGGACAGCCTCGCCTTCTCTGCGATCTCGGCAACTATGTCCGCATTGGCCAGGGTGGTGACATCCCCGAGCTGGCGGTCCTCGGAGATGTCTTTGAGCAGGCGCCTCATGATCTTGCCCGAGCGCGTCTTGGGCAGATCGGCGGTGAACACGATCGACTTCGGCTTGGCGATCGGCCCCAGGGTCTGAGACACGTGCTCCCTCAGTTCGGCGAGCAGCTCGGGTGTGCCCTCGGTGTTGCCCCGGAGGGTCACGAAAGCTGCGATCGCCTGGCCGGTCAGTTCGTCCTTTCGCCCCACCACCGCGGCCTCCGCCACCGCCGGGTGGCCGACCAGGGCCGACTCGACTTCGGTGGTGGAGATGTTGTGACCTGCCACCAGCATGATGTCGTCGACGCGCCCCAACAGCCAGTAGTACCCGTCGTCGTCGCGCTTGCACCCGTCCCCCGGGAAGTACCGCCCCGGAAACCTAGACCAGTAGGTGTCGACGTATCTCCTGTCGTCACCGTAGATGGTCCGCGCCATCGAGGGCCAGGGACGGGTCAACACCAGATAGCCGCCCCCTCCCAGCGGAACAGGCTCGCCATCGTCGTCGACGACATCGGCGGCGATCCCGGGGAAGGGGATGGTGGCCGACCCGGGCTTGGTCGCCACCACACCCGGCAGCGGAGTGATCATGATCGCCCCGGTCTCGGTCTG
>CAYVTP010000129.1:2959-4569 GCA_964454615.1 uncultured Acidimicrobiaceae bacterium
CTGCCACCAGGTGTCGACCACCGGGCACCTGGCGCGCCCGATGTTCTCCCGGTACCAGACCCACGCCTCAGGGTTGATGGGCTCGCCGACCGTGCCCAGCAGCCTCAGCGAGGAGAGATCGTGGGCGGCCGGGTGCTCGTCGCCCCACTTCATGAAGGCCCGGATGGCAGTGGGCGCGGTGTAGAAGATGGTCACCCCCAGCTCGGCGATGATCGACCAGAGGCGGTCGGGGCCGGGGTGGTTGGGAGCGCCCTCGTATATGACACTCGTGGTCCGGTTGGCCAGCGGGCCGTAGACGATGTAGCTGTGCCCGGTCACCCACCCGATGTCGGCGGCGCACCAGTAGACGTCGCTGTCCGGCTTGATGTCGAATACCAGGCTGTGCGTGGTGGCGACACCGGTCAGGTACCCCCCTTGAGTGTGCACGATCCCCTTCGGCTTGCCCGTGGTGCCCGAGGTGTACAGGATGTAGAGCGGGTCTTCTGCGCCGAGCGTAACCGGTTCGCACACTTCTGACTGGCCCTCGACGAGTTCGTGCCACCAGATGTCCCTCCCGTCCTCCATCGGCACCTCATGGCCGGTTCGCCGCAGGACGACCGTATGCTCCACACCTGGCGTGTGGACAAGGGCACGGTCGGTGTTCTCCTTGAGCGGGACAGTGGCCCCGCCTCTCCACGCCCCATCCTGGGTGATGACCAGCCGTGCGTCGGCGTCGATGATCCGGCTGGCCAGGGCGTCGGACGAAAAGCCCCCGAACACCACCGAATGGACCAGGCCCAGGCGGGCACAAGCCAGCATGGCCACGGGCAACTCGGGGACCATTCCCATGTAGATGGCCACCCGGTCGCCTCTGTTCAGGCCCAGGCCCTTCAAGGCGTTGGCCAGTCGGTTGACCTCCGCCGCCAGGTCGGAGTAGGTGAGGGTCCGTGAGTCGCCCGGTTCCCCCACCCAGTGGTAGGCGATCTGGTCGCCGTGTTCGGGGAGATGCCGGTCGAGGCAGTTGTAGGAGAGATTCAGCTCCCCATCGGCGAACCACTTGAAGAAGGGTGGGTTCGACTCGTCGACCACCTGGGTCGGCTCACGGAACCAGCTGACCCGCTCCAGGGCGTTTCGGAACCAGAATCCGTTCGGGTCGCGGGCTGCCTCCTCGTGGATCCCCTGCCTGGCGTTGGCCCCTGCGACGAAGTCGGGCGGGGGCTCGAAGCTGCGACCCTCGTGGAGCAGGTTCTCAAGTGTCTCTGCCACGTCTCACTCCTCCTCTTCCTGCGGAATCGGTGAAGGTACCAGTGAAGATCTCTGCCGCCACCAGGTCACTGCTCCAACTGCGGCCAGGGTGACCATCACCAGGTCCCCGGTGCGGCCGTAAAGTGAGCCGACCGAGGGGGCGATCTCACCGTAGATCACCGTCGAGTCGCCGAGCCGGGAAGACTCGACGACGAACTCGCCCGCCCGGGAGATGAGCACCGACTTCCCGGTGACCGCAGCGTGGATCACCGGAAGCCCCAACTCCGCAGCCCTCATCCGGGTCATGGCCATGAACTGGTCCGATGTGGGCGCCTCGGGGCCGTAGGAGTCGTTGTTGGTGGCCACCACCAGGACCTCGGCCCCGA
>CAYVTP010000130.1:0-4508 GCA_964454615.1 uncultured Acidimicrobiaceae bacterium
CGTCCGGAACCCCGTTGTGCCTGGCGTACCACCCACGCTCCCGCAGATCCCTCCCTTTGGGAGAGGTCGGCTCCATGAAGACGTAGAGGCCTGAGGCAGTGAAAATCGGGGTCACCGGGTGCACACGTGGCGCCCCGGACCTCCGGACCGTCGCCAGATAGGCCGGCGCACCCGTCAGTCTCTGAGAACCGAACCTGGCGAGTCCAGGCTCCTGGGTGGCGAATTCACCCCATCTGAGCATAAGTGGAGACTCTATATCCGGGGCGGCGGCGCCACCGAGGGCGCTCCGTTGCAGGGTCCTATGGTCCGGCCCGGTTTACTCTCGGGAGGGTGAGCACCGACGGCCTGACCACTCTCGTGAAGGTGAGCTCCCGTTTCGAGGCCGAGCTCATGGTCGGAAGGCTCAGAAACTCGGGGATCGAGGCCATGCTCCTCGCAGACGACATCGGCGGGCAGTTCCCCTACCTCGCCCAGTCCCGGGGCGTCCGGGTGATGGTGCCAGCCGCGGACGAGGCACGAGCGCGCGAGATCCTCGACTCGCTCCCCGAGGACATCGACGGCGAGGAATAGCCCAGGCGCCGAACCTGTTTACCCTGACTGGACCCCTACAACCAGGAAGAGGCTTCAACATGGCCACAGTGGCATTAACCAAAGAGACATTCGACCAGGTCATCGACGAGAACTCGACTGTGATCGTCGACTTCTGGGCCGAGTGGTGCGGTCCCTGCCGCAGCTTCGCACCGGTATTCGAAGAGGCGTCGGAGAAGTATGACGACATCGTCTTCGGCAAGGTCGACACCGAGGCCGAGCAGCAGCTGGCGATGGAGTTCGGAATCCGGTCGATCCCGACACTCATGGTGTTCCGCGACCAGATAGTCCTCTACGCACAGCCCGGTGCACTACCGGGGAACGTCTTCGAAGACTTGATCGGCCAGGTCAAGGCTGTCGATATGGACGATGTGCGGGCCCAGCTCGCAGCCCAGGAAGCCCAGCAGGAGACCGCCTACTCCGAGGAGGAGTGACCCCCGCGCCGGCCTGAGGGCCTAGAGCGGCTTCCGGTAGACGGACACGTGCTGGTTGGAGGCCTCGGAGAAGGTTCGCCGGTCGTACCAGCCCCAGCGATCCTCCAGTTGCAGCCCGGCCATCCGGGCCATCAGGTCCATCTCCGACGGCCACACATAGCGGACCGTCACAGGCAACACCAGGGTCGTGCCGTCCTCGAGCCGTCGCACCGAGTGCGACACCACCTTCTGCTCGAGCGGGTGATGGATCGACATCTCGTAGGAGTGCGCCCGGTTCGAGGTGATGCTGGAGACCGCCATCCGTGTGTTGTAGCGGTCGAACCTGGTCACGTCGGGAACGAAGCAGTCCAGGACGAAGCGTCCACCCGGTTCCAGGTGACCTGACACGTTTCTGAAGCATTCCACCTGCCGTTCCTGGGTGAGCAGGGCGAACAACGTGTTGAAAGGAAGGTAGATCAGCGGGAAGTGCCCCTCGACGGGCACTGCGGCCATGTCGCCCATGACCACCTCTATCGCCTCTCCCCCCGGTTTCGAGCGCATCAGAGCCACCATGTCCTCGGAGTTGTCGATGCCGATGACCTGGACGCCGCGTTGCGACAGCGGTATTGCCACCCGCCCACTCCCCACGGCCAGCTCCAAGGCCCTCCGCGAGGGGCCTGAGAGAGATTCGAGGAGGTCGAGGGTGTACTCCTCTACCACGTCGAAGATGTCGTCGTAGTGCGGGGCCCAGGCCGACCCGTATGTGAGATCGTCATAATCTGACTGGTCTCGCTGGAACCGGTCCACTCGGTCATTCATCCGGTGGAGTCTGGCACGAACACCCGGGCGTAGTGGGCCCCTTTCTCTAACCTAAGCGCGCAGCATGAGTGCCCACCCTTCGGTAGTTGCCGAGATAGACGCCCTCGGCATCTCATACGAGGTCATGGACTGTGACCCGGATCTGGCGGACACGGCAGACTTTTGTGCCGCGTATGGGGTTCCCCTCGACCGGTCGGCCAACGCCATCCTGGTCGCCTCCCGCAAACCGGAGGGACGCAATGCCGTGTGCGTTGTGCTGGCGACAACCAGGCTCGACGTAAACGGCAAGGTCAGACAACTTCTCGGAGTGAGGAAAGTCAGCTTCGCCCCCGCCGATCTCACCAGGCATCTGACCGGGCAGGAGATCGGAGGAGTCACCATCTTCGGGCTTCCCGAGGATCTCCCGGTCTGGCTCGACGCGAGGGTCATGGAGCGTGACTGGGTGGTGGTAGGGGCCGGGTCGCGCACCGCAAAGCTCAAGCTCGACCCGTCACAGCTGATCGACCTTCCCGGCTTCTCGGTTGTGGAGGACCTGGCCGTGGACACGACATGACCCGACTCGCGAAGGCCCGGTAGCCTGGACGGCATAGGCGTCAGGCTCGAGGACTACCTCGAGTGATGCCCCTTCGGGCGAGGAAGAAGTACCCGACCAGCCCGACAACGGCGAACCCGAACCACTGGACGGCGTAGGCCAGGTGGGGACCGTCGTCCTCGAAGGCAGGCTCGCGCAGGGCCTCGGGTAGCACTCCCCTCTCCCCCACCATCACCAGGTAGAACGGCACCAGATCCAAGGCGACCTGTTCCTGGATTCGCTCCACATTCACCCGGTTGAAGATGGTCAGACGGCCGTCAGCGTCTTGTGCCCCGGCAGGGGGACGCTCCTGGGAGAGCCTGATCCATCCTTCGACCCTGGTCTCCCCCTCAGGCGGCTCCGCCAGTTGCACCGGCACCGAGTCCAGAGTGAGCGGCACCCAACCCCGGTTCACCAGCACTCCCGATCCGGGAGCGGAGGCCAGCTCCAAGGGTGTTATGACATGGAAGCCGGCGCTCCCCAGATGGATCTGAGACCGGACCAGCACCTCTTCGAGGGGACGGAACGTGCCGGCGACGATCACCCGCCTGAATTCGATCTGCTCCAGGTCTCCGGCCCGCAGGAAGTCTTCGAGGAACAGCGCGGGCTCGGCCAGCCTCGCCCTGGTGGTCTCGTTGAGCTCTACACGCTCCTGGTGGCGGCCAAGCTGCCACAGCCCCAGGAACACAAAGCCGGCGACGAGCATCACGACCAGGAGGTGTGCCAGGAGCCACTTCGGGGTGAGCAGACGTCGGCTCATTCGCAGGGAAAGTGTGGGTTCGAAGGGGATCTCACCGGAGCACCCAACGTTAGACCCTCGCCGGAGGGCACCCCAACGGGTCAGCCGGTGGCCGACTCCATCTCACCCGCCGGGTGGAGGGTCACCTGTTCGGCGACGATCTCCACCCTACTCCTACGGCCGTCGGGCGACTCCCAGAAGCGACGCTGGGCCGAACCGCAGGCCCACACACTGTCGCCACGCTCGCCCGGCTGATCCCAGAGCTCGTCGGCCGGATCCCAGATGGTCACCGGCACCACGTCGACCCGGCGTCGCGGTGCCTCCGAGCGGACGGTCACCAGATAGCGGATCAGGCGTGTGCCCGAGTCGAGCAATCGACGTTCCGGTTCGGCCGCAAGACGGCCCCTAAGGACCACGAGATTGAGGTCCAGGCTCATCTCTTCCTCTCCCCTCTACGTGTTCGAGGAAGTGCGGGTCAGCTCCGACTATGACAGGACGGAGCGACAGAAACTAGAGGAGCTCGGCGCGAAGTTCGTCGATCCCTTCGAAGTCGGGATCGTGTGAGTCGAGTGCGGAAACGATCTTCCGGGCGGCGTCCTTGTCACCTGCCGCCAGGGCCACCCGTGCGGCCACGTACCAGCGGCGCATCTCGGGCATCGACGGCTGGGCTATGAGGCGGTCCGGCTTGGCCACCTCCCACGCCTCTTTGAGGTCACCCTTGTCCAAGAGATGGGAGGCGTAGACCACTCGTGCCTCGTGCTGGATCGTGGGTGAGACATCGGCTTCCTGGACGATGGCCCAGGTCTTCCCAACGTCCTGATCGCGTCCCAGGGCCCGGAGACAGTCCATCTCCACCGGGAGGTGGATCATGTCGCCGGTCATCCGACGGAAGGTCCGCAGTTCCCTGAGAGCCTCTTCCCAATTGGCCGACCGGTAGGCGGCGAGCCCAAGGAGCTCCCTTATGGTGGCCGACCGGGGGGCGAGTTCCTTCGCCTTCCTCAGCTCAGGCACCGCGGCACGGTACCGCTCGTCGGCGAACTCGTTCATCCCTTTGGAGAGGTGCCCCAAGGCAGGCTCCCGTCGCTCCTTCGGAGTGGACCTGTAGATCTCGTCTCTGACCCACTTGGGGAGTTGGCCGGAACTGACCGCGGTCAGCGAGGGGCGCCTCTCCCCCGCCGGCTTTCCTGATCTCTGCTGGCTCTTCCTTGGACGTTGGCCGTTGGTCATGCTCTCTCCGAAAATGAATGAGGGGCCCCCGACGCTAGTCGGTGGACCCCTCGACCTTTGATGCCCGGCAGTGACCTACTCTCCCAGGGGGTTGCCCCCCAAGTACCATCGGCGCTGGCAGGTTTCACTTCCGTGTTCGGAATGGGAACGG
>CAYVTP010000131.1:0-4473 GCA_964454615.1 uncultured Acidimicrobiaceae bacterium
TCAAGTACCCCGGCCAGACCGAGGGGATCGTGGTCGACGAGCCTGTGTTCCCCATCGACCTGGTGCCGACGATCGTCGACGTGCTCGGGGTCGAGACCACCTGGGAATTCGACGGAAGGTCCCTGCTCGACATCGAGGGTGTCCACCGGCCCCACCAGCCGATCTGGTGGTGTTGCAACGGCGACCCGGTGAGCACCGACCTCTCGATCCTGTTCGCCCAGGTGGAGAGGGACTACCGGGTGATCCCCGATCGGACCTCGTGGACGGGGGTGGCCGGAGTTGGGGATCACGCCGCCCTGATCGGGCGTCCGGCGGCTGAGCTGAGGGTGGAGTCGCTCCCCGGTCTGGCCTGGGAGATCGGGCTCGGCTCGGACCTGATGTCCGAGGAGAGGCTTGCCGGTTTTCTCCAGACATATGTCGACGGTCGTCTGGAGCTGCCCGAAGGAGTCGACCCTGTCGAGGCTTTGGTGGTGGTCAACGGACGCGTCGCCGGCATGGTGTGGCTGGCCCGGGACACTCCGACGGGGGCCAGCTTTCAGGGGATGCTCGCCGAGGAGTTGATCGACTGGGGGCCAAACCACATCGACGTTCTCATCCCGGGCCCGGATGGGGTCTTCTACCGGGGGAGCAGCGGCGACCTGACCGTCGTGCTCACCGACGGCCATGGGAGGGAGCTGGTCATCGAGCCGCAGGGCAGCCGCCGACTCCAGGTCGACACCGTCGAGTTGGTCGGCGACCTGTGGACCCTCACCGGTTGGGCGGCGGACATCGCTCGCAAGACCACCCCTACCACCATCTACGTCTACGCGGGCGACCAGTTGATGGTCCACGGCGAGCCCAACCGGGCCAATCGGAACGTGGTCGTATGGTTCGCCAGCGACGATCTCCTCATGTCCGGTTTCCGGCTGACGCTGCCCGCCGACAGGATCCTCGAGGGCGTGGAGCGCCTGACAGTGGTGGCGGAGTGGAGCCATCGCCGGGCCGTGGCGGTGGTGGCCCACCTGCCGACCGTCGAGGACTAACGCGGGCTCAGGTGAAGGAGGCTGCGTGTGCCCCCGTCGAGTGTCTTCTCGGCGACAGTCATGAAACGCCCACCCAGAGTCTGCTCGAACGCTTCGAGGGTGCGGCCTCCGTGCAGCTCTTCCGGCATCTTGTTGGCCGTGAGGACGGCGACCATCTCGTCCTCCGGGGCCACGAACTCGAGGGCGACATCGCATCCGAACGACCTGAGCCAGTCGACGATCAGCTCCGGCGGGACGCTGGAGGTGTAGACCAGATGGTGGATCAGCCCGTAGGCAACCACCAGGTCGGGGCGGGCCCGATTCGCCAGAGATGGTCGCTCTACTCCCGCCCAACCCTGAGAAGGCGAAGGGCTGGTCAGGTCGGAGACCGCGATCGAGATGTCATCCCCCGCCAGGCCTCGATAGAGGTTGTCGAGCACCGCCTCGTCACTGTCGACCGCCACCACCGTTGCTCCCGCGCCGGCGGCGATTCGGGAGAAGTGGCCGTCGTTGGCCCCGAGGTCGAGCACCCGGCGAGCACCCGTGCGCTCCATGACCGAGGAGAGGAAGGCTGCTTTGGCGTCCCTGTCCCGACCGACGTGTGACTGGTCCTGGTAGGAGGACCAGCCTTCCGATCCCGGGTCCCACACCAGAGACTCTATGGCCTTCCGCAGCTTGGCGGTGTTGGCGATGATCATGTCGGCATTGAACCCGGCGCCTCCCAGGTCCTGACGCACAGCCCTGCCTTGGGCCCGCTGCTCCATCCTTGCCTGCAGCCTGACATGGAGCAGCGCCGCCGGGTTGAGACGTCTTCGGTTGCCCAGGAGGCCCCTCATCTGGCCTGCGGTCGGCCCTTCCATGTCGCCCCTCAGCCAGGGTTGGAAAGGGAGCCCCAACCAGGCCCGCATCATCAGGGGGAACAGGAACTGCCGGGTGAACTGCCGGTAGCCCAGCCAGGGCTCGCCGGGTCGGTATGGCTCGAAGGAGCCGATGTCGATGAACTGGGGCCGGCCCCGCACGAACTGGATGTTGTAGGGGGTGGCGTCCTTCATGGTGATGCCCTCCTTGAGGGCCGACTCGAGGAGGCCGAGCTGGAGCAGTGCGGCGTCCTTGAGCATCGAGAAGGTCCACTCGTAGGGGTAGGTGACCATGTTCAGCCGCGGGTGCTCGATCGCCCCGGCGGACTGCCAGCCGGGGGGCACCTCGACGGGCTCCGATGCGATCAGGGCGCCCGAACCAACTGCCTCATCGTGGAAGTCGGTGGCGGCGAGCGCCACCCAGGCCGAGAGCCCTCGTTCGTCAAGCAGCCTGACCACCCGGTCGCCGATGTGGACGATCCTGGAGGCCGGGTCGCGGAAGGATCCCGGGTCACCGGTCGTCATGGCGGCGGTCAGGACTCGGACTGAGCCCTGGTGGTCGTTTCCTCGGGCTCCAACCCGGCCTGGGCTTCTTCCACCAGCCGCTTGCCGGTGATACGGGACTTCCATGCCCTGAAGGCGACGGCAATCCCTGCGGCCCCGCCAAGCAGTGCCTGGAGGAGGAGGCTGCCTGATCCTGCGTCGAGGTATCCGAAGATCATGTTCCTGACCATTTTCGGCAGTCTGGCAGAAACCCTGAGTTGTTCCACGGTCCAGGGCAGCGAGGTCTACGGGAGATACAGGTGCTTGCCCCCGCGAGCCTCGTGGCGGACCCGCCCCTTGATCCGCAGGTGCTCGAGGTGGGCGATGGTCTCCAGAAAGGCGAGCCTGGCCTGGAGTGCGTTCAGGTTCGGGCGGAACGACTTGAGCATGACCTCCCAGCCCGTCGTCTCGCCGGCCCGGACCAGTTCGGCCATGTCCAGTAGACGGCGGTCGTGGTGGAGGAGGATCTGGCGGGTCCGTTCGTCGCCACGGCTCATCAGTTCGCCATGTGCCGGGTAGGTGATGGTGATTCCGATGCCGAGCAGCCGCTGCAGTCCTTCCAGGTATTCGCCGAGGGCGTCGTGACCGTCGAAGTCGTACATGATCACCGGCGAGATGCGGGGTAGGACGTTGTCGCCCGAGAAGAGGATGCCGGAGCGGCTGTCGAGCAGGCAGATGTGGGACCGGTCGTGCCCCGGCGTGTGGAGCACCTCCAACGAGCGCCCGTCGCCGAGGTCGATCAGGTCGCCGTCGTCGACGGTGTGGTCGGGAGGGTCGATGAGCGGCATGTAGTCGGGTCGCGGCGCCGCTGCAACCTCCTTCATGACCGCGTCGGGAACACCGTGTGATCGGGCGATCTCCCTCAGGGCCCGGTAGTAGCCGGGTGTGTCGTTGTAACGGTCGACCAGGGTCGCCGCCGACTGGTGCATCACGAACCGGCAGCCCCACTCCCGGACCAGCCGGGTCGACATGCCGACATGGTCGGGGTGCAGGTGGGAGACCAGGAGAGTGTGCACCGCGGCCTGGTCGAGCCCGAGGGCCCCGAAACCGTCGGCCAGCGCCCTACGGCCCTCCTCCCAGTCGGTCCCACAGTCGATCAGGAGCAGGCCCCCGTTCGACTCGATTGCGTAGGTGTTGACCCAGGGCGGCGACTTGAAGGGGAGGGGGACCGGGATCAGGTGGATCCCGTCGCCCAGCGATCTGGGGCTTGGAGCGCTGCTCGTCAACCGTGGTCCACGGGGTCTTTGATCCCGAAGGTGATGTCCAGGGTCACACTGAACACGGTGGGCGCCCCCGACGAGTCGACCTCGCCTCCCACCCTGACGATCTTGAAGTTCTGGATGTCGTGGATGGTGGACGTCGCTCTAGCCAGGACCGTCCGCACCGCGTCCTCGATGGAGCCCGAGGCCTTCCCCGAGAGTCTGATGGTCTTGGTGATGGAGGACATGGGGCTCGCTTCGCTCGCGGTATTGGGTACTTGGTATTTGGACAGTACCTCGCTCCTTAGCCTCGCGGGTTCGACCATTCAGTACTCAGTACCCAGTACCGAGTACCCGGACGGTCAGGTTCCGCTGGCCGGAAGTCTTGGTGCCTGAGGCGCCCCAGCGAGGCTAGGGATCGTATGGGTTGTAGGGGCCGTCTGGTACCGAGAGGATGAGTTCGACCATTCCGATCGACCGCTCTCGCCATGCCTCGTACGTAGGAGGTGGCTCAACTTCGTGCTCGATGAACACGTTCGCGATGCCCCCCTTGAATGTGGATGAGAGCTCGGCCTCGCCGCTGAGGAAGAACCCGTCGACCGTGCAGGTGGGGGTGATCCCGTTGTCTCGCATGTGCTTGTTGGCGAGTTGGATCGTGAGGATCTCGGCGTCCAGCAGCTTGCTGCTCATCCCCTGCCGAGGGTTCCGGATGAGCGGTACCACCCTCTCGTCGAGCTGACGGCCCCATTCGGTTCCGACCTCGGAGCAGGTTGCCCCAGTGAACACGGGCCGACTACGACTGCAAGCGCCTATCTCCCGGGGCAAGCCATCACAGAAGTCCGGCCGTAGGGCGTAGTAGAGCCCGGTCGCCGC
>CAYVTP010000132.1:0-4413 GCA_964454615.1 uncultured Acidimicrobiaceae bacterium
TTCGTCTGGAAGACCCTCAAGAACTGGGCCAACACTTGCCGTACATTCGAGCTGTCGTATGACGGCACTCTTGTCGGCAAGCTGGACGTTCACTTCACCAAGTAACCACCAAGTAATCACGAGCAGAGGGGCGGGCCTTGAGGCCCGCCCCTCTCGTTTGATCGGTAGCGAAGGATGGTCCCCCCATCGATCCTTAACAGGCGGCGTTGGCCTGACCTGGCGCTGTGCTCGGACGACTTCGATAGGGCGGAGTCGCCGGGTGCCAGTAGGTAGCTCCGAATCACCTTAAGGGGGCGGTCATTTCGCCGGGCAGGTCAGCCGAAATGCCGGCGGAGCAGCTGCTATCGAATCTCCAACGTCCGCTGCCGCTGACGGACCATTGTCATCCACGCCAAGTAGCGGCGTCAGAGACAACAGTCGTTATGACTGCAAGCCCTCACCGTGTGGGCCTCGTCCCCTTCTCGAGCAGATCCTGGAGACAACGGCCTATGGCTCTCTGTCTCGGCCTACCAATTCGTCCGGAATTGGGTCTCAGTGGTTCCAGGGAGGAGACTTGACGGACGTCACGATGTGGAGGGAGACCGGGATTTCGACCTCTCCGTCCTCGGCGATCTGACCCCGGATGGCTGTCTCGATCTCGTCGGCTAGGGCCCGTCTTGCAGCGTCTTTGAGTTGGTGAACCTCCATGTCGACGAACACCGCGGGCGACCGGAACCGCTGCACTCCCCAAACGGTGTCCAGGGTGGTGGCATCCAAGCCGGCCGCGGCGAAGATTCGCTCCACCGACCCCCGATCACCGAGGACGAATCGAGACTCGAGGGCCGCGCCGGCGGCGGCATCGACCTGCCTTGCGACCAGATCGGCCAGATGCCGATAAGCCGCCGGCATGGGACCCAGCACGGCTACCGCCACACTGCCACCCGGTCGGAGCACCCTCCACATCTCGGAGAGAGCCTTCTCCTTGTTGGGGATGAACATGAGAGCCAATTGGCTCAGCACGCGATCGAAGGACTCGTCGGGGAAGGGGAGCTCTTCGGCGTCTCCCTGACACCACCCGATCTCGGGAGCGAAGCGACGGGCCACGGCGAGCATCGCATCGCTGATGTCGACTCCGAAGACGGAACCCTTACTTCCGACACGGCGAGCACACTCCATTGCAACTATCCCGGTCCCGCAACCCACGTCGAGGACACGGTCGCCCGCTGTCACGTTGGCTGCATCCGATAGACGCCGGGCGAAGTCCTCGAGCAGCCACGACTCCTTCCCGCGCTCATACCTTTCGGCTGCTTCGGCTCGAACGTCCGGTCCCGGCGTCATCTCCGAAGAACTCACGGATCAAGCCTGTCCCCGGCGACCTTCAACCATCGCTGGGCGTCGACGCCTGAGATCGAGAGTCTTCGAGTGGTTGCGGCCCTCGGGCTTTGCGAGCCGGCACGGCGTAAAAGCTGCCGTGGGAGCGGGTGAGACCTGTAATCGGTCCGTTCGACCCTGGTCAGAAACGTTGCTCATGGGGTTTCCACCGACGACTGACTTGTGGGCCCACGTGGACTTGAACCACGGACCTCATCCTTATCAGGGATGCGCTCTAACCGGGCTGAGCTATGGGCCCCGACTGGTAGTCAAGGACGGGCAATTGTATCGGGTAACCCTCTGACAGTCGAAAGCCCTCCCCTCGATCTGACGGTCCCTTGCAAGGGGAGGGAACGCGAGCGTCTCACGCACGATAAGGGCGCCGGGCCGACCCGACACCCGGTCCATCGCATAGGGTTTTAGTGGTTGTTGAGTTTCCACCGTGAGACTTCCGGTGGATGGAGGGTCATGTAGTGACTACCACCTCAACCGAGGTGTGGTTGGGTGTCTTGGGCCCGGTACAAGCGAGACTCGACAACGCCGCCACCGATCTGGGCGGCCCCAAGCAGCGGGCCGTCCTGGCGATGCTTCTCGCAACCCCAGAGAGCTCGGTGAGCAGGGATCTGATCATCGAGGGGGTCTGGGGCGAGGAGGCCCCCGACACCCACCGTCAAACCTTCTACACCTATGTCTCGAACCTGCGGGGAATCCTCGGTGATGTGATCGCCAGGTCCGGAAACACCTACCGGCTGGACCTGGACAGGGTGGAGGTCGATCGCCTCGTCTTCGCCAACGAGGTCGACAGGGCCCGCAGCCTGGTGTCCACCGATCCCGGTGCAGCCGCCATGTCCCTCCGCGAAGCGCTCGCCTTGTGGAGAGGCCGGCCGTTCGCCGACCTGGTGGATGTGCCCGGACTGGATTCGGAGGTGAGACGTCTCGAGGAGCTGCGTCTGGAGGCTGTGGAGCTGCGCGTCGACGCCGAACTGGCAGCCGGGCTACACGGATCCCTCGTCGCCGAGATAGAGGCCCTGGCCAACGAGCATCCCACCCGGGAGAGGTTCCGTGCCCAGCACATGCTCGCTCTCTACCGGTCCGGGCGCCAGGCCGAGGCTCTACGGGCCTACCGACGCACCGAGTCATACCTCGCAGAGGAGCTGGGCGTGGGGCCATCTCGTGAGCTGCAGGACCTGGAACTGAAGATCCTGCAGCACGATGACTCCCTGCTGGGTGGCCCGGGGCGGGCCGTGACGCAACGGCTGGCGGTCCTGGCAAGTGACATCGCGGGTTCCGCCCGGCTGTGGGATCTCCATCCCCAGGCGATGGCGGACGCACTGACAGCCCATGACCGGGTGCTCCGGCAGGCGGTGGAAGCCGCCGGTGGCCGGATGTCCAAGCACTCGGGGGAAGGTGTGCTCGCCGTCTTCCCCGACACCGTCTCCGCGGTCGGGGCGGCCGAGGCGGCGCAGCGCGGCCTCGCCTCCACCGAGTGGGCGGACGTTGGTGAGCTCAAAGTACGGATGGGCATCGATGTCGGCGAGGTGGAAGCCAGAGGCGGCGACTTCTTCGGACCCCCTCTGAACCGGGCTGTCAGGTTGTGCTCGGCGGCGCATGGGGGTCAGGTGGTGGTGTCGTCGGCGGCCCAGGCCGAGATCATGGCTTCGGCCCCGGCCGGCGTACAGGTCCGTCAGCTCGGCGAACATCGGATGCGAGGCATGGCCTCCCCAGAGCGGATGGGGCAGCTGGTCTTCGTCGGTTTACCCGCCGACTTCCCCGACCTGAGGGTGGACGCAGACACCAGCCTGGACCGTGAGGTTGGGCTGGCCTCCCTTCCCGGCTATGAGGTGAGGGACCTGCTTGGTGAAGGCGCTGTCGGAGCGGTGTGGAGGGCATATCAGCCTTCGGTGGGCCGTGAGGTGGCTATCAAGGTGATCCGCCCGGCGCTCGCCTCGCGGCCTTCCTTCGTGCGCCGCTTCGAAGCAGAGGCACGGACCATCGCCCGGCTCGCCCACCCACACATCGTTCCGCTCATCGACTTCTGGAGGGACGCCGAATCCGCATACCTGGTGCTGCGGATGCTGCCCGGCGGGTCCCTGGTGCAGCTCCTCGAGCAGGGGACAGTCGGGAGGACGGCGGCCCTCCGCATCCTCACCCAGCTGGGAGCGGCCCTCGACCATGCCCACTCCCACGGGGTGGTCCATGGCGACCTGAAGCCGGCCAATGTGCTTCTCGACGGCGCCGGCAACGCCTACCTGTCCGACTTCGGGATAGCCGCCCGGCTGATGGATCCCGGGGAGGCCTTGTCTGTGTCGTCAGCGCCCTCCTATCGGGCTCCAGAGGTGGCGGAGACCGGTCCGACACCTGCCTCTGACATCTACGCCCTGGGCGTGCTGGCCCGCGAACTGCTCGCCGCCCCCGAGATCGAACCAGCGGCCTCCCGGGCCACAGCCCTCGCCCCGGAGGACCGGTACCAGTCGGCGGAGTCGTTGCTGGCCGAGTTGAGGCGAGCGCTCGGCGAGGAGACCGTCGAGTTGGGGCTGCCAGCCGTGTTCCGCAACCCATACAAGGGGTTGAGCGCCTTCGATGAGGCAGACGCCGCTGACTTCTACGGACGTGATGAGCTGACAGCCGGCCTCGTCACCGCCGTCTCCGAAAACCGTTTTGTCACGGTGGTCGGCCCCTCCGGGTCGGGCAAGTCGTCCGCGGTGCGCGCCGGCATGCTCCCTGCGCTCGCCACAGGGGCTGTCGAGAGGTCGGAGGAGTGGTTCAGGGTGGTGATGACGCCGGGATCCGACCCCGTCGCCTCGTTGTCGGCAGCTCTGGAAGCCGTCTCCAACCAGCCGGTAACCCCGGAGGCCCTCCTGGCCAACGGGATAGGGGACATGCTCGACGGTGAGCTGCTCTTGGTGGTCGACCAGTTCGAGGAGCTCTACACCCTGGTCGACTCGGCCAGGCACCGCGACGAGTTCTTGGACCTCCTGGTCGCCGGAGTCGACGACCCGGAGAGCCGGCTGCGCGTGGTGGCCACCCTGAGGGCCGACTTCTACCACCTGCCCCTGCAGGACG
>CAYVTP010000133.1:0-4407 GCA_964454615.1 uncultured Acidimicrobiaceae bacterium
CCCCAACTGGTCTCGGTGACGGGGAGCGTAAGGGCGGGGATCGAGGTGGCGACGGCAGCGGCCACCGACCTGAAGAGGGTCCATCTGGAGCTCGGGGGGAAGGCACCCGTGGTGGTCTTCGACGATGCCGACCTGGAGCGGGCCGCGGTGAAGATCGCCGAGGCCGGCTATTACAACGCCGGCCAGGACTGCACCGCGGCGACGAGAGTGCTGGCCGGTTCGAAGGTCAGCGGCGACCTGGCGGAGGCTCTCGCCGAACAGGCCAGCAAGACCACCACCGGCGACCCTCACGACGACGTCGACTACGGCCCGCTGAACAACCCCAACCAGCTCGCCAGGGTCTCCGGCTTCGTCGAGCGGGCGCCTGATCACGCCAAGGTGCTCACCGGCGGCAATTCACCGGGAGGCGGAGGCTTCTTTTTCGAGCCGACCGTGATCTCCGGGCTCCTCCAGGACGACGAGATGAGCCAGAACGAGATATTCGGCCCGGTGATCACCGTCCAGACGTTCGACGACGAGGGCAAGGCCCTGGAGTGGGCGAACGGGGTGCAGTACGGGTTGGCGTCGAGCGTGTGGACCCGGGACCACGGACGGGCGATGCGCATGGCAAGGGCCCTCGACTACGGGTGCGTGTGGATCAACACCCACATCCCGATCGTCGCCGAGATGCCCCACGGAGGCTTCAAGAAGTCAGGCTACGGCAAGGACCTCTCGGCCTACTCCCTCGAGGACTACACCCGCATCAAGCACGTCATGTCCTACATCGGCGAGTAGGGCGCCGACTCCTAGGCCCAGTGGAGGACGGGGAAGGAGGTGGCCGCGTCGACCCTGACCGAGACCCTGTCGCCTTCCGTGTAGACCTCCCCCGGTCCGAGACGGACACGAAGGGCGGTGCCGTCGTGGAACACCACCGACACCAGCTGGTCGTGGCCGAAGAACTGCCGACCCCTCACTTCCGCCGGGCCCGACGGGTCGCCAACCAACCGTATCGACTCGGGACGGATCATCACCGTGACGTCGCCTTCGATGTCCGAGGGGAAGGATCCGACCGCGGTCTCGACTCGGCCGCCCCGCGATCGCCCGGGAACGAAGTTGGCGTCGCCGACGAAGGAGCCGACCCAGGGGTCGACCGGCTTCCAGTAGAGCTCCTGGGGGGAGGCCATCTGGACGATCCTCCCCCGGTTCATCACAGCCACCAGATCGGAGATCGACAGGGCCTCCTCCTGGTCGTGGGTGATGAACAGGGCGGTGGTCCCCAACGCCCGGATTATCCCGATGATCTCCCCCCGTACCCGGGTGCGCAGGGTGTCGTCCAGGTTGGAGAAGGGCTCGTCGAGGATGATCACGTCCGGCTTGGGTGCCATGGCCCGTGCCAGGGCCACCCGCTGCTGCTGACCGCCCGACAATTCGTGGGGGAAACGGCGGTCCAAACCGGCCATGCCCACCATCTCCAGGGTCTGGGCCACCCGTCGCTCCCGGTCGGGGCCCTTGGGGAGGCCGTAACCGACGTTGCCGGCCACGTCGAGATGGGGGAAGAGGGCGTAGTCCTGGAGCACCACTCCGACCCGCCTCTTCTCCGGCGGCACGAACACCCCGGGGCCGACCACCCGGCGGCCGCGTATGTCCACGGTGCCGGTGTCGGGACTCTCGAAACCGGCGAGGACCCTGAGCATGGTGCTCTTCCCGGTACCGGAAGGCCCCAGGAGGGTGACCACCGAGCCGACCGGCACGGTCAGATCGCAGCGGTCTAGGGCGACCGTGTCGCCGAACCGCTTGGACACACCGACCGCCTCGATCGCCAGGTCACTGGTCAACACGGCAGGCATGGGCGCGGTGATTGTCTCACTCATGAATGTCCCTGACCACGAAGAAGTACACAGGGAAGATGGAAACCGCCACCAATGCAAGTGCGGCGAAGCTGGCCTGGGTGTAGAAGAGCTCGTTGGTGGCGCTCCAGATCCTCACCGGAAGGGTGTCGAAACCGGTGGGCCGGAGGAGGAGGGTGGCGGGCAGCTCCTTCATGACCGACAGGAAGACCAGTGCCCCTCCGGCGAGCATCGACCTCCTCATGAGAGGCACGGTGACCCTCCAGATGGTGGCCCACCTGCCGACGCCCAGGCTCCGGGAGACCTCTTCGAGCCCGGGGCCGATCCGTCTCATCCCGGCCTCGACCGAACCGAGCGACTGGGGCAGGAACATTGCCAGGTAGACCAGGAGGAGGATGACCACCGTCTGGTACACGGGACGTGCGAACCGGACCGAGAGCACGAGGAAGGCGAGACCCACGGCGAGGTGGGGCAGGGAGTAGGTGAGCCATGTGACCGACTCCAGGAGGCGGGCGATCCGACCGGAGTGACGGACCACCAGCATCGCCAAGGGGATCGAGGCCAGTGTGACGAAAGCGGCAGCCGCAAGGGAGATGACAACCGAACGAGTGGTGTGAGGCCAGACGACCAGGGGCGAGTTGCCCAAAGCCATGCCCCGGACCATCCACCACACCAGCGTGGTCAACGGCAGGATCAGGGCCAGCGTGACCACGGTGCCCAGGAAGGCCTTGACGCCGATCCGCCCTGCCCGGGTCAACTGGTGGACCCGGGGCTTTCTCGCCGGACGGTTCGAGTAGAGGGTCGCCCTGCCCTTGAACCTCTGTTGGGCGACCACCAGCAGGAGCGCCCCCATCGAGAGCAGGCCTGCCAGGAAGAGTGCCGGACCTGGATCGAGACGACCCTGGAACTGGCTGTAGATCGCCCGGGTGAAGGTGTCGTATCCCAGCATGGAGACCGCCCCAAAGTCGGAGAGCACGTATAGGGCGACAAGGAGCGAGCTAGCGGCTATTGCCGGCCTCAGCTGGGGGACCACCACTGAAAGGAAGGTGCGGGCACGGCTTGCGCCCAGGCCCCGGGAAACCTCCTCGAGGGACCGGTCGAGCCTCTTGAGGACGGGCACGGTGAGCAGGTGGACGAAGGAGAAGTTCCACAGGCTGAGGGCGATCCAGGTCGGCCAGAAACCCTGGAGAACGGGGATCCCGGGAAGACCGATGGCCCTCAGGATCTGGGTGAAGGTCCCTTCGTTGCCGGAGGCCGCCAACAGGGCCATGGCGCCGACATAGGACGGGATCACCAGCGGTACGGTGACCAGGGTCGACCACAGGCCGGACCTTCGCAGATCCGTGCGGGTGGTCAGCCACGCTGTGGTCAGGCCAATGGCGGCGGTGGTGATCGTGACGGATACGGCCAATACCCCGGTATTCACCGTCAGCTGGAGCAGCCGGTCGGCGGTAAAACCCCCGGCATCGAACCCGCCCGGGCGTAGAACCACCCAGAGCAGGTAGACGATCGGGATCGCCGCGGGGAGCACCACGAGAGTGGACAGCAGCCACAACAAACCAGGAGCCTTCGGTCTTCTGACCGAAGGCTCCTGAAGGTTCGGACGGCGAATCAGCTCGAGCAAATCAGTTCAATCCTGCCCGGGTGATCAAGGTCACCGAGGTGTCCAGATGGTCGGCGAGGTCGGAGAGGTTGATGTCGGGGCCCCGTAGTTCGGCCAGCGGGACCTGACCCACAGGAGTGGGAGCGCCGGCGATCAGCCCGTACTCGAACAGGTTCTCGACGAAGTGGGCCTGGGCCTCGGCGGCGAGGAGGAACCGTATGAACTGGTACGCCGCCTCCTTGTTTCGCGAAGGCTCGAGCACTCCGACTCCGGTAGCCATGACCAGCGAGCCCGGGTCGCCGTCCATGAGGACGTGGTTCACCGCGGGGACATCCCCCTGGTTAGCGATGGTCTGGAGGAGGTAGTAGTGGTTGACCAGGCCGGCGTGAAGATCCCCGGCCACCACCGCCCGGACTATGGGCCCGTTGCCGGTGTAGGTGCGGACGTCGTTGGCCGCCATCGCCTCCAACCAGCCGAGTGTCCGCTCCGAGCCTTCCACCAGCTCCATGGCGGAGATGAAAGCGATGAAGGAGGAGTTGGTCGGGGCGAGGCCCACCCGTCCACGCCAGGCGGGATCGGTCAGATCGTGGACACTGCTGGGCAACTCGTCCTCGGACACCAGGTCGGTGTTGTAGATGAACACCCTCGAGCGGGCGGTGACCCCGACCCATTTCCCGTCGGCATCCCGGTAGGCAGGGTCGACCAGGGCGAGGATGTCATCAGGGAGAGTGGTCAGCAGCCCCCGGTCGCCGATGGCCCCGATCCAGGCGGGATCCTGCGCCCAGAAGATGTCTGCGTTGGTGGTCTCCCCCTCGTTGAGGATGGTGGCCGCCAGGTCGCTGGTCCCGTCCCCGTATCTCACCCTTACCCTGATCCCGGTGGCCGCGGTGAATGCTTCCACCACCGGTAGGACGAAGTTCTCATTTCGACCCGAGTAGACGATCAGTTCGGTGGTCTGGGGAGGCGGCTCGGTGGTGG
>CAYVTP010000134.1:0-4353 GCA_964454615.1 uncultured Acidimicrobiaceae bacterium
AACCTCGACGTGATCAAGACCGTCGACCACGTCATCGACCTCGGTCCCGAAGGGGGCACCGGGGGAGGGCGTATCGTCGCCCAGGGCACACCCGAAGAAGTGGCCCAGGTGGGGGAGAGCTACACCGGGAAGTTCCTACGCGACATACTCGGGGCTTGAGAGCAGGCTCGGGGATGAACCAACGAGACCGACAGGTCCTCGGACTGCTCTTCGCAATCGATACCCGGGCCCTTGCCGCCCTACGAATCGGGCTGGGTCTACTCCTCATCTTCCAAGGGCTCACATCCCACCTGGGAGTGGGTGTCGAGGGAGAACCCTGGGGTTGGGTCGTCCATTTCAGTTGGCTGGTGGCGGTTCCCTTCGCGGTCATGCTCGTCCTGGGGTATATGACTCGGTGGGCGGTGATTGGGTCCTGGCTGTTCCTAGCTATTCCGGTCAGGGAGGCTCTGTTGACCGGCGTCAGTGTGCCCCTACAGCACTACACGCTTCTCCTTTTCCTCTTCTGGATGATGTTCCTGCCCCTCAACGGCCACCTGTCGCTGGATGCACGCCACGAGGTCCCTGTCGAGCGAGGCCAGATCTTGTCGGTGGCCTCGGCAGGGCTGCTCATCCAGATCTTCCTCATCTACCTGTTCGCAGGAGTGACAAAGAACCTCGGCGAGTGGTTCGTCGAGGCGTCGGCTCTCGAAACCCTGATGGCCAACCCCACTTACGCCACCGCCCTCGGGGAGTGGGCCGGCAGGTTCCCGGCCCTCCTTTCCCTGGGTTCGCGACTGACCGTTATCTTGGAGATCGCTGGCTCCCTGCTCCTTTTCGTGCCGCTACGCGGGATCCAGGCGAGACGGGTGGTGTTGGTCTCAGCCTTCATCCTGTTCCATGTCGGAATGGGCGCGTTGATGAACCTTCGGACCTTCCCGCTGGTGATGATCGTGGTCTGGACCGCCTTCCTGCCTGGTGCCTTCTGGGACAGGGTCACAAGGGCGCATCCAACCGAGCTGTTGGTCGACTCAACACCCTCAAAGACCATCGTCGCCTCTGTAGCCCTGTCTTATATCCTCGTCTCGAACCTGGTCACCTGGTTGTACTACCCGGCGACAGGAGGTTGGCCGGCTGTGTGGCAGGAGGTCGGCCGGCATCTCGTTCTCTACCAACAGTGGGCCATGTTCAGTCTCCCTTCCTCACTCTGAGAGCGACCGGCGAGGGAGTGTCGGAGGTACGACGGTCGGCGGGTACGGGCAAGGAGCAGAGCCGTCGCGGCCGGATTGGTGGCGTGCGCCGGCAGGTGCGATCACGAGTCCTATGACGGCCCACCGCCAAACGACTGTCGATCCGGTCATTCGAACGCATGACATAGAAGACCCAGGTCTCAGCGGAATCAGGGGCGATGTCCGGCAAGTCCTAAACGAACATCTTCAGAGGCCGATATAGGCTTCACCCCACTTTGGAGAGCGAACTGATGCAACGCGGCGAAGCCGGAGGCTTCGGAGAACTGGAAGGCAAGCATGCCGTCGTCATGGGCGGAGCCGGATTCCTCGGCTCCCATGTCTGTACCTGGCTGGTCTATCACGGCGCACGGGTCACCTGCCTCGACAACATGATCACCGGCGGAGCCGACAACGTCGCCCACCTCATGAGCGACCCCGGCTTCAAGCTCATCGAATACGACGTCACCGACTACATCCACGTCGGGGGCCAGGTCGACTACGTGATGAACTTCGCCTCACCCGCCTCACCCGTCGACTATCTGAAGTGGCCGATCCACACCCTGAAGGTCGGCGCCTTCGGGACCCACAAGGGCCTGGGCCTCGCCCGGGAGAAAGGAGCGGTTTTCTTCCTGGCCTCCACCTCTGAGGTGTATGGCGACCCTATGGTCAACCCCCAGCCCGAGACCTACTGGGGCAACGTCAACCCCATCGGCCCCAGGGGGGTGTACGACGAGGCCAAACGGTTCGCCGAGGCCCTCACCCTCGCCTACCACCGGGAGCACGGGGTAGACCCACGCATCGTCCGCATCTTCAACACCTTCGGGCCCCGCATGAGGCCAAACGATGGTCGGGCGGTACCCGCCTTCTTCAAGGCTGCCCTCGAGAACCGACCGCTGCCCATCCACGGGGACGGAAGCCAGACGCGGTCCCTGTGTTACGTGGACGACGAGGTCGAAGGCATCCTCCGCCTCCTCCTCTCCACCGAGACCGGGCCGGTCAACATTGGCAACCCCGAAGAGGTCACCATGCTCGAACTCGCCGAAGCCGTCCAGGATGTGGTCGGTAACCACCCCGGCATCGAGTTCTACCCCCGGCCCACCGACGACCCCATGGTTCGCCGACCCGACACCACCAAAGCCGAAGCGGTGCTCGGATGGAAGGCACAGATAACCCTCAGGGAAGGTCTCGAGCGGACGCTGCCCTGGTTCAAGGAGGTCCTCGGCCGAACGAGCTGAGACCTCAGTCAGGCTGCCTCCAACCCCCTCGTGTAAGGAACAGGGGGTAGGTCGACCACATGAGGATGGAGAACACCACCAGCTCCCAGAACGGTGCCATCAAGAGGAAGATCGAGGTGTGGAGGATGACGCCAATCGCCGCAGCCATCCACCGGATCTTGGATACCCAGAGGCCGACTGCGAGGAAGAGTTCCGCGAACACGCTCCCATAGGCCACCGCCCTCAATCCAGGCTGTGTGGTCAAGAAGGGGGGAGGAGCCACGGGACCCGTGCCCAGAGTTGACTCGATGATCGTCCCTGTCAGATACACCGGGTTGAGCTTGGTGAGTCCGGCGAACAGATAGACAGCCGTGATCTGGGTCATCACAAGCAGGATCCCCCAGTTGGGCACCGGGCGACGAGGGGTAAGTGGCGCAAGCCCACTTCCAGCGTCGGCCAGAGTGAGCAGGACAACCAGAGTCGTGAGCAGGTAGAGATGGTTGCTGTACGTCTGCTGGTCGATCATCAACATGAACGCGAGGGAGGCCGCCAGGACCGGGCCAGAAAGTGCGACCCGCCACCCTACGGCAAAGAGGACAGCAGCAGTCATCCAGAACACGGCAGAGATGACGATCACCGGACGGGTTGGTGCGGGCATCCAGGAGAACACCGGCGCGATGAGGGAGTCGGGGTGGGAGAGCCTCATGACGAGCGGGAAGAAAACGGCCGCCTTGACCAGTGCGGCGATGCCGACACCGATGCGAGCGATCGCAAGGGGAGTTGGAGACACCGGAGTCGTCAGGGTGGTCAGCACCGATGCTCACCCCCGTCCCACGTGACCCGCTGCGCCCCTTCGACGACCTGACACAGGTGCGGGGGAATCAGCTGGTGGAGGGGGAGGTCGACCCGGGGAATCGCCATGTATCGCGCGCTGCTCACCTCGCTGGTGCTGGTGCTGGTGTGTACGACGTAGGTGGTGACCTGTCCGACGGTCGAGTACATCTGCCATCCGAACCGCAGCACGTGGTCGCCGTCCCGGAAGTAGACCCAGGCGGGGACGAGCACCTGGATCGCCACCACGATCGCGAATACCACCACCGCGACCCTGGGATTCCATCGCCATCCGGACATCACGGTCAGGGTACGTTCGGACTCCCGCCAGCCTTGGCCTCTTCGCCGCAACATGGTTTTGGCCCGGTTGGCCCATAGCCATACTGACGCCGTGGACGACTGGCGCTCATTGGGGGACTGGTGGCTCGAAGAGATCGACACCGACCAGGCCTACGACCAGGTGATCACCCCGATGCTTCTCGACACGCTCCGCCCGCAGGCAGGGCACACCTACCTCGACCTGGGGTGCGGGGAGGGGAGGGTGATGCGTGCGATCGAAGAAACCGGCGCCACAGCCATCGGCGTGGACATCAACGTCCGCCTTGCTGCCAGAGCCGGCCGGGCGGTGGTGTCCGAACTTCCTGCCATCCCCTTCTCCGACGACAGTTTCGACGGTGCCTACTCAGTGGCCGTAATCGAGCACGTAGGCGACCACAGGGCGTTCTTCAGGGAGGCGGCACGGGTCACCCGACCGGGGGGAGTGCTGGTCAACGTGGCCAATCATCCCTACTGGACCGCTCCCGGCGCCACCCCAATCGAAGACGACGACGGCGAAGACCTGTGGAGGCCGGGTTCTTACCTCGAGAGGGGCCACTCCGACATACCGATCCGGGACTTCACCATCCGGTTCCATCACCGCAGCATGAGCGACATCCTCAACGCCGCCGCCGACGCCGGATGGTCATTGGAGCAGATGACCGAGCACGCCCACCACGACCACACCTCGGCCGCCGACGTCCCCCGCCTCCTCGCCTGCAGGTGGCGGCTTCTGTAGAGGTCGCTCCGCTCCTTGACCGTGTCCCCCCACTTGTGGGGGGACCGCA
>CAYVTP010000135.1:0-4277 GCA_964454615.1 uncultured Acidimicrobiaceae bacterium
GGGTCTGCAAAACCCGTTACACCGGTTCGATTCCGGTCGTCGCCTCCAATGCGACTCGCTCTGGGGGGGTGATCCGCGAAGTGATCAGATAGGCATCCGGGAGGCTACCGAACCGACGACTCCAGGATTTCGTCCCCTGGGGAGTTGGCGATTCGGCTAGGTTCGCCCCGCCATGAGACCTCCGGACCTGTCCCCGCCTGGCGCTCCCGTTTCGATCCGTGGAGTGTTGCCCGCCCTCGGGGGTGGGGCGATGATCGGGTTCCTCGAGGTGGCATTCATCCTCTCATTTGCCTCCCTCGTCTTCGCCGGCGCATCCCAGCTCGAGTTCGCCCGGGGACTCGGTTTCTTGCTGCTGGGAGGAGTCATCCTGAATCTGATCGGGGCCCGGTGGAGCTCGCTGCCTGGTGCCGTCGTGATGCCCCAGGACACCGCCACGGCCATCGTGGCCGCCACCGCCGGGACGATCATGGCTGCGACGCATCCCGATGTCCGTTTCGAGTCGATGGTTCTCTACCTGGCGGTCTGCGGCGCACTCACCGGGCTGGTCATGCTACTGCTGGGCTTGTTCCGGAAAGGCAGTCTCATTCGCTTCATACCTCTTCCCGTCATTGGGGGCTTCCTCGCCGGGACTGGCTATCTCCTCCTCGTCGGCGGCGTTGAAGTGACCACCGTCGGGTTCGCCTTCAACCCCGCTACAACCTGGGCCCTGGTGGGAGCGGCTTCATTGGCGGTGGCCCTGGTGGTCTGGCTTCGACGGAACCCGAACGTGCTGGTGGTGCCGGGGGCGATCGTTTTCGGGTTGGTGGCGTTCTTCGCGGTCCTCTGGGCGACCGGTACGTCGTTGGATGAGGCCAGGGGCATGGGCCTGCTGCCGGCAGCGAGCGCCACGGTCCTCGCCTGGCCTATCGGGGTCTTGTCCGGCGCCGACTGGTCGGTACTGAGGAGCGGTGTCGGTGGCCTGCTCACAGTCCCTTTGGTGGCCACCCTCGGCATGTTGCTCAATGTGAGTGCGCTGGAGATGATCAGCGAGTCGGACTCCGAACTCGACGGGGAGTTACGCACCGTGGGCGCCGCCAACGTTGCCGCTTCGCTAACCGGTTCGATTCCCGGATATCACGGTCTCGGACTGACCGCCCTCGGCTACCGGGTCGGTGTCGCCTCTCGCCTGGTGCCGGCTACCGCGGCTCTGGTGCTGCTGGTGGCGTTTCTGGTCGGGGGAACCCTGATCTCGCTGGTCCCGACCCCTCTGATCGGGGCCACGCTGATCTTCCTCGGCCTCAGCTTTCTCGCAGACTGGTTCGTCGACGGGCGCCGTCAGATGACCGGGCCCGAGGTCCTGTTGATGGCGGCGCTGGTGGTTGCGGTGGCGACCATCGGGTTCATCGCCGCGGTCGCCCTGGGGATGATCGCGGCAGTCGTCATGTTCGTTGTCGCCTACAGCCGCATCGACCCGGTGCGGCACGCGGCGACCGGCGCCGAGATCCGCAGCGCCATCGACAGGCCACCGGGGGCGGAGCGGGCGCTCTCGGAGAGGGCGGTTTCGATACTCGTGGTCGAGCTCCAGGGCTTCCTGTTCTTCGGCACCTCCAAGATGGTTGTCGAGAGGGTGGTTGGGATGATGGACTCGGCAATCGACTTGCGGTGTCTTGTCGTGGACATGCGGCATGTCGACGGGGCCGACACCACCTCGGTTGCCGCCCTGGTGAAATTGGCGAGGATGGCCGAACGAAGGGGCTGTTCGTTCCTGGTCAGCCAGATCCCCCCTCAGCTCGAGGGTGATCTCACCGAGGCCATGGAGTCGCATCCGAACGCGTCGACGAGTGTCGACCTGGACCATGCCATGGAGGTGGCCGAGGAAATGGTGATCGGTGACACCGTGGAGTCCAGGGGTCGCAGCCTGGAGGAGGTCTTCGGGCCTCGCCAGTGGAAGAGACTGCGCCCCCTGTTGAGGGAGCTCACTTTCGATCCCGGCGCCGAAGTCATTCGCTTTGGAGAAGAGTCCTCGAGCATCCTCATGGTCCATGAGGGGCGCATCGACACCGAGATCCCGGCCAACGGCGGCTGGAGAAGGGTGAGGTCCTCAGGCCCAGGGACGGTGGTTGGGGAGGTCTCCCTGTATCGGGAGGGAGGGCGTACCGCCAGGGTTGTCGCCACCGAGCCGAGCATCGTGTTCGAGCTCGACGCCGTGGCGATCGAGCACATCGAGGCCATCGACCCCAGACTCGCGGTCCGTCTCCACAGGGCGCTTGCCGCGCTCATGGCGGAGCGTCTCGCCTCGAGCAACGCCGCTGTTGCCTCGCTGCTCCGATAGGCCGCCTCGGGTGAGGGTTTGGCCGCGGCTTTGTCTAGACTTTGGCTTCACCGAGGGCCCTTAGCTCAGCCCGGCTAGAGCGCTTGCTCGACACGCAAGAGGTCACTGGTTCAAGTCCAGTAGGGCCCACCGAGGTGAGAACCCCTGACGATTAGGGGGGACTCACCCTTCGCCGGTGGCGATTGCTTGAGAACCGCCGATCCCTGCCGAGGATCCTGTCCTCATCTTGGGCCGTCCGGCGCAGATAGAGCCTCGAAGTTTGATCGGCCATGGCTGGCGGTGTACTCACAAATTTGGGAGGTTCCAGGCGGATACCGGACTTGCCCCGAGTGTCATCAGAGTGCTCGCTTTTCGCGTCGCGTTTTGCCGCGATCGATGGAAACTGTGATGATTAGATCAGGAGGTATTTCATGGCAATGTCACAGGACCACAAGGACGCTCTTGCCGAAGGGCGTCGCCAGGCGAGGGCGATCAAGGCCTACCTGAAGGCAATCCAAGCCCGCAAGCCGGGCCGCCCGGCGAGCAGGCAGACACTCGAATCCAGGATCGAAAAGCTGGCCGGGCAGATCGAGACCTCCGAAGACCTCAAAAAGGTGGAGCTCATCCAGGCCCGGCTCGACCTCGAGAGCCAGCTGGCACGTCTGGCAGAGTCCGAGGATTTGGATGCATTGGAGGCGGGGTTCGTCGAGCACGCCGCGGCATACTCGGACCGCAAGGGAATCAGCTATACGGCTTGGAGAGAAGCGGGAGTCCCCGCCGGCGTGCTTCGTTCAGCCGGCATCAAGGAGACCCGCCGCCGCGGTTAGTCCCAACCCAACTCCGCCAGTCGGTCGTCGTCGATTCCGAGGTGGTGCGCGATCTCGTGGAGGACCGTCTTCCTGATCTCAGCTTCCAGGTCTTCCCGGGCGAGCGCTAGCTCGAGATGCGGCTGCCGGAAGATGACGATGCGGTCCGGTAACACTCCGGAGTAGTCGCCTCTCTCACCGAGACTGAGTCCCTCGTAGATCCCCAGCAAGTCTCCCTGCTCGGCGTTGGGCGCCTCTTCGACCACGATCACTAGGTTGTCGATCTGTTCGACGACCCAGGCGGGGAGCCCTTCGATGATCCGATCGACGACGTCTTCGAACTCGTGGAGTCGCATGGTGTGAGAGCGGTGTGCAGGCACGCCTCGATTCTGGCAGGACCGTATCCCGAGGGATCGACTTGGCGAACGGTGGGCAGTATCCTCACCGGGCCCGGGGCCCTTAGCTCAGTCCGGCTAGAGCGCTCGCCTCACACGCGAGAGGTCACTGGTTCAAGTCCAGTAGGGCCCACCAGGTCAGCATCCCGTCTAGCGGGCCGCTACAGCCGTCGGGTGTCTCCGGGAACGGCCAATGTGCGCCGCCAATGTGTCCCACACCTCGGGGCGGGCGAGTGTCCGTTTCATGGCGATCAGGGTCCGCATGAAGGTCGGGACCGCCTTGTTGGCATCCATGGGATTGGGCCGGGAGGCGTTCTGCACCGAAGGCGTCGGCGTCAGCACCACCACGTCGCACTCGGGCCATGCCGAGGCGATCATGGCCAGCTCCTCGCCCAGTGAGCGGGAACCGACCCGGTCGAACATCTTCTCGTGGAACCGGGCACGCTTGCGTTGGACCTCCGATGACATCGGGGCCACCACGATCACCAGGTCGAGGGGTCGGGGATTGGCCAGGACCAGGTCGGCGTGTGTTCCCGAGGACACCCCGCCATCGACGTAGATCCCTTCCCCGATCTGATACGGCCGGAACAGGACCGGGATTGCCGACGACGCGGCCACCGCTTCTCCCAGGGTGACATCGGGAGCTGCGTCCGTGCCGAACACCACCCGTCGACCGGCCCGCAGGTCGTGCGCCACGACCGCTGTCGGACGGGACGGCCAGCCATGCGCGGCGTCCCTGCCGATGTGACTCTCTACCCAGTCGACCAGTCCGCCTGCGTGGTAGCG
>CAYVTP010000136.1:0-4236 GCA_964454615.1 uncultured Acidimicrobiaceae bacterium
TGCGGTCGGCCAGGGTCGACTTGCCGTGGTCGATGTGGGCGATGATCGAGAAGTTGCGTATGTGGGATTGCTGGGTCATGTCGAAAGCTCGAGGCTTCTCCGCCCAAGATGTACCCCGTACCCCGTACCCCGTACGCGCTTGAGCGGATCGGTCGGGGTACGGGATACAGGGTACGGGGTACGGCCTCCAGCACATTGTAAGTACCCCAAGTGGCGCAGCTAGAGTTGGGCGCTCACATGGCCAACATCAAGTCACAAGAGAAGCGAAACCGCCAGAACGAAACCCGGCGGTCACACAACAAGACGATCAAGAGCGACCTCAAAACCGCGGTCAAGAAGGTCGAGCAGGCTGCAGCCGCCGGCGAGCCCATCGACGACCTGTTCCGGCAGGCTCAGAAGCGGATCGACAAGGCAGCACAGAAGGGCATCATCCACCCACGGGCCGCCGCCCGCAAGAAGGCCCGCCTGTCCAGGATCTCCCCTCCAGCAGCCTGATCAGCCGTACCAGCGGCACATGGCCACGGTCAGCCGCTCGAGTGTCACCCGGTGCACGTCTTCCGGCTGTGACTTGACCACCCGATCGGCTTTGAGGAGCGCCTGCTGGGCACTGCGCAGCGACGACTCCTTGACCCTTCCCCGGTTCCTCCAGACGATGCCGAGCTGACGGTCCGTGCCCGACCCGGCCCACTCCTTGAAGGTCGCCTCGTTGGGGGCGGCGAGGGCCAGCGAACGCCGCTTCAGGTCGCTCTCCAGGGTCGCCAGATAGACCAATGGGTGGCCATGCACCAGGAAGTCGCTGAGCCGACGCAGGGCCTCACCGACGTCTCCCCTGCCGATGGCGTCGGTGATGTGCCACGGCGGCTCGTCGGGGCGGTTCCTGAACCTGACGAGGACGATGTCGGCGGTCACCATCCCCCCGATCTCGGCAAGCTGGTCCAGGGCCCGCGACATCCCGGCTGTGTCGGTCCCGTACCTCTGGACCAGCGCCTCGACGGCTCCCCGGTCCATGTCGATCTTCCGTGAGCGCGCCTCGGAGGCCAGCCAACCGGCGACGTCCCTCTCCCATATCTTGGCCACCTTCACGGTCTCGCCCCGCTGTTTGACCACACCGGCCAACGACCTGGGCAGCGCCCCGGCCGAGATCAGGACTACCTCGGTGGCGTCGAGATCTGCCCCTTCGAGGAGCTCGGAGAGGATCTCCGCCTCCGCTTTCTGGAGGTTCTGGGCGTCGACCAGCTGCAGCCCCTCACGCTCGCCGAACAACGAGCCCGACTGGAGCAGAGGGATCATCGGCTCCAGCTCGGCCCTGAGCGACCCTTCGCCCTCATCGCCGGCCCCCCTGCCTGGGACGTCGAGCCGTACCACCTGGGCCCTTGCCACCCCTGTGTTCTCGAAGTGGTGGGCGGCCGTCTCCAACATCCGCTCCCGCTCTCCGGGGCCGGCGTTGGAAGGCCCGGCGACTACTACCAGCGACATGTCGCCAAGGTAGTCATCCTGACCGACCGAAAAGACGGGCCAGATCGCAGGCCATCTCCACGTCGTGCGCTCTGATGATGTCGGCCTCGTGGTGGAGGGCCATGGCGATGTAGGCGGCGACCCAGTGGTCGTGGGCCTTCCTCGGGATGGGGACCAGCAGGGGCCTGCCCAGGGCCTTGATGTGGTGCGACCCGGCGATCACCTCGAGCTGCATCCGGGTGTACGCCTGGTAGTCACCCCGGTAGTTGAGTGCTATCCCCGGGTCGACGATGACCTGGTGTATCCCCTCATCGGCCAGGTCGGCGAGGATCGACCCGAGCCGCCTGGCGGTGAGGGCCGCCTTGTCCGGGCTGATGATCACCTCCCCGACCTGGTGGGGGTTGGCCGCCTCCACATAGACCGCCACCACCGCCACTCCCCTATCGGCGACCAGACGGCGCATCTCGGGGTCGGCCAGCCCTCCGGTGTCGTTGACGATCACCGCCCCGGCGTCCAGGGCGGCGGCGGCCACCGCCGGCTTCCAGGTGTCGACCGCGACGAGGTGCCCGGCCGATGCCAGGGCCTCGACCGCGGGAACCACCCGGCTGATCTCCTGCTCCTCGGCGATGGTCGGGTTGTCGTAGTGCGAGGACTGCCCTCCGAGATCTATGAGGGACGCGCCATGTGCCCGGTAACGGTCGGCCATGGCCAGCACTTCGCCGACACTGGTGGCGACCGTGTGACGGTTCTTCGATTCCATGGAGGTGTTGATCACTCCCATGACGTGGGTCACGTCGCCGAGCGGGAGCTCATGGCCGCCGAGGGTGAGGGTCTCCATCGACCCAAGGGTATGCGCCGGGGCCGTGCTACAGGCCGACCGCCACATCCCCGTCCAAATCGGTCCGCCTGACGACCACCCCTGCCGCTTCGAGCAGCTCGATGACCCAATCGGCAGGATGGCCGAACTGGTTGGGGCCCACCGGTATCACCGCCTCGAAGGCACCCACGCCGATCAGCCACTCCGGATCTGAGGTCCCTGCCCCCTGGTGGGGCACCTTGAGCACATCGGCGCGAAGGTGCCCCAACTCGCGCTGTGCCACCACCTCGATGTCACCGCTCAGCAGCATCGTCCTCGCCGGCCCCACCACGGTGATCACTGTCGACTGGTCGTTGGCCGATGCATAACGTCGCAGCGGGCCGTCGACTCTGAGGTGAAGCGAGCCGAGAGCGACCACCTCACCCACGTGCGGGCGCCTGACCGGAAGGCCGGCAGCCTCCACCGCTTCGACGAACTCCCTCCAGGCCGGTGTCTGGTGGGGCTCGGCGGCAGCCCACACCTCGCCGATCGGAATCGCTCCGACTAGGGCGGTCAGCCCGGCGACGTGGTCGGCGTGGACATGGGTGACGACCACCAGGTCGAGGGCCCGGACCCCGTAGGACCGCAGCTTGGCCATCAACAGATCGCCATCCGGGCCCCCGTCTACCAGCGCCAACCTCCCACCTCCCCCATGAACCAGGATGGCGTCGCCCTGACCGACATCGAGGACCACGGCTCCGACCTCCGGCATCCGTGGTCCCGCAGCGAACAGGGTGAACACCACCACTACGGCCGAGGCCAGGGCCAGGACCGGCCGGGCCGGCTTCCACCGCAGGTAGGCGAGGGCCCCCAGGATCAATGCGGCCAACGGCCACGGGCCTATCTGAGGGAGACCGGCTGCCAGTCTCGAGACACCGAGGACCATCGAAGCCAGCCAGGCGGCCACCGGCGTGAGCCATCCCGGCCCTGCGACCGCGACCGCTCCCACGGCCGTGGACACCCCCACCAGCGGAGCGGCAACCAGGTTGGTCAAGGGAGAGAAGAGGGGGATGGTGCCGAAGTGGGCGATCAGCAGCGGGGAGACAGCCAGTTGGGCGCCGCTGGTGACCGCCAGCGATCTCTTCGCCCAGCCCCGCGCCAGGGGCCATCGGGCCCCGACGAGAACTCCTGCGGTGGCCGCCACCGAGAGCTGGAACCCCACGTTGGCGGTGATCGCAGGATCGAGAAGCACCAGGGTTACCACTGCCAGGGCGAGGAGCTGCCAGGCGTCGAGGACGATCCCCACCATCCTCCCGACCAGGGCTATCCCCGCCATCACCGAAGCCCTCAACACCGAGGGCTCGTAGCGTGTGGCTGCGGCATAGATGGGCAGCCCGAGGAGCCCGATCAGGGCGCGGCGTTTGGGGCCCAGTGACAGCGGCCCGGTGGCCAGGGCGAGCAGGATGAGGAACAACGCCACGTTCGACCCGCTCACCGCGACGAAGTGGGAGAGCCCGCTCAGCCTCATGGCTTCCACATCGCCGGGGGCCATCTCGGTGATGTCGCCGATGAGGAACCCGGCGAGGAGGGCGCGACCGTCGTCGAAGGGGACGAGACGCTCCATGACGTGATCCCGAACCGCGGTGCCCAGCATCAGCGGCCCCGGAGTCCCGCCGGGGAGCCTGTCGAGCCGGCTCACCCGTACCGAGGAGCGGTGGTGGATGCCCCGGGCCATGCCGGGTCGTCCGTTGGCGACACCTTCGAAGACGACCCGGTCGCCCATTGCCAGACCGTCCCCGCTGCCCAGACCGAGCAGAAGGGGGCCCACTTCGGTGGTGACCAGCGCCCACGGCCCGTACCTCCCTCGGATCACATCGGTTGACAGGGTCCCTTCCATCTCGACGAACCCGGCCGGCACCGGATCGAGAGGCCGGTCCGGCGCCACCGCCGCCATGAGCGCCCAGACGGCCGCGGCGACCGCCAGC
>CAYVTP010000137.1:0-4189 GCA_964454615.1 uncultured Acidimicrobiaceae bacterium
CTGGGCCATGCCCTGCTGGTCGACCACTACACCGCGGCGTTCTGGAAGAAGGCGAGCCGTTCGGCCACGTCGGGATTCGCGAGCAGACCGTCCAGCCCGCCGACGGCGGGGTGCCGCAGCGCGAATACAGCGGCGATGACGGACCCGAAGAGGGCGATGAAGAAGAGGAGGGCCATCGATGCCGCCACCGGCGCCATCGCTCCCGGGTCGGTGATCCGGAGGTCGCCCATGGTCGACAGGTACTTTCCTGCCAGCCACATCCCCAGCCAGGTGAGCAGTATCAGGGCGATGGGGAAACCGAAGCGACGCTGCCGGTCGCTCTTGATCCCGTTCCAGGTGAGGCGGGCTTTGAGCTCTACGAAGTGCCGTACCAGGAGGTGACCTCCCCGTTGTCGCCTCCGACTGCGGTTATGAAGGCGTCTTCGATGTTGTCCATGCCCGTCCGCTCGCAAAGGCCCTCGGGGGTCTCCTCGATGGTGAGTCGACCGTGGATCATTATCCCGATCCGGGTGCACAGCTTCTCGACGAGATGCATCTCGTGGGAGGAGAACACCACGGTGGTCCCTCCGGCGGCCGCCTCCCGGAGGAGGTTGCGGATCAGCCTGGCCGAGACCGCGTCGACTCCTTCGAACGGCTCGTCGAGGAACAGGACCGGTGGGCGGTGGATGATGGCCGCCCCGAGGGCCACCTTCTTACGCATCCCCCGGGAGTAGTCGCCGACCAGCTTGAAGCTGGCGTCGGTCAGGTCGAGCATCTCCAGGAGCTCGTTGCGACGGCGCACGGTCTCGTCCCGACTGAGCCCGTGCATGGCACCGGTGAAGTCAAGGAGCTCGGCGCCGGTCAGCCGCTCGTACAGATTGAACTCTTCAGGGAGGACGCCTATGCGGGCCTTCACCTCGGTCGGCTGGGTCCAGGTGTTGAACTCCCCTATGCCGGCCTCACCCGAGTCGGGTCTGAGAAGCCCGACGATCATCCGGATGGTGGTGGTTTTGCCGGCGCCGTTCTGGCCGAGGAGGCCATAGAACTCTCCCGGCATGATGGCCAGGTCGACGCTGTCGACCGCCGTCATCTTGCCGAACTTGCGGGTCAGTCCTTTGGCCCACACCGCGGGACCGGAGGTGTCGGAGATGGTCAATTGCTCATCGGAGAGCGGTTGGGTCACGGATTGAAGTATCGACGCTGCCGCATCGGAAGTGAAATGACCTTTGGCCGCGGAAACGGTCCTCCGGGCGAGGTACGGTGGAGACCACGTGGACTACATGGCCTTGTACCGCAAGTACCGGCCCCAGACCTTCGACGATGTGATCGGCCAGGGGCACGTGACCACCACTCTGGCCCGGGAGGTCGCCGAGGGTCGCATCGCCCATGCCTATCTGTTCGCCGGGCCGCGGGGGACCGGGAAGACGACGACCGCCCGGATTCTGGCGAAGGCCCTCAACTGTGAGGACCGCCAGCCCGGGGGCACGCCTTGCGGCGAGTGCTCCAGTTGTGTCGCCATCACCCAGGGCAACTCTCTCGACGTCCTCGAGCTCGACGCCGCCTCCCACAACTCGGTCGACGACATACGCGAGATCAGGATGAGCGTCAACACTGTCGCCTCGGCAGCGACCTCCAAGCGAGTGTTCGTGCTCGACGAGGCCCACATGCTGTCGAAGGCGGCGGGCAACGCCCTTCTGAAGACCTTGGAGGAGCCGCCGGAGAACGTCCACTTCGTGCTGGCCACCACCGAGCCCTACAAGCTGCTCGACACCATCAGGAGCCGGACCCAGCGGTTCGACTTCCATCCGGTGCCCATCGAGGAGCTGGCCGGGTATTTGAGCAGCATCGCCGACCGTGAGGGCTACAAGACCGATCCGGCCGCCCTGCTCGCTGTCTCCCGGCATGCTTCGGGGTCGGTGCGCGACTCCCTCTCGCTTCTCGAGCAGGTGGCCGCCCTCGGCTCGGGGGCCGTCGATGTCGGAGGGGTGAGACGGGCCCTCGGGCTGGCCGACGCCGAGTCGTTCGCCCGGCTTGCCGACGCCATCGGCGGCAATGACGCCCGCGCTGCTCTCGAGCTGGTGGCCGAGTTGTCGGCCAGGGGTGTCGATCTGCGGCGCTTCGTCGCCGAGACCATCGGCTTCCTTCGTGGCGTGTTCCTCGCCCACTATGCGCCCAACCTGGCCGAGATCAGCGACGAGCCGGCCGACGTACTCGACTCCTGGCGTGTCGCGGCCACGACCCTCAGCCCGGGTGATGCCCTGCGGGCGGTCGACGTGCTCTCCGAGGCGCTGGTCCGGCTGCGTGAGGGGAGGGAGGAGCGGCTGATGACCGAGCTCGCCCTGATCCGCCTGACCCGCCCGGAGACTGCCTCCGACTCGGAGGCGCTCGTCGCCAGGATCGAACGGTTGGAGAAACGACTGGAGCGAGCCGCCGAGACCGTCCCCATGGCCGGGGCACGACCCACACCATCCCAACCCCGCGCCGCTGAACCGGCCGAGGCTCAGGCCCCGGCCCGGAAGTCGGGGAAGGTGGACGAGCTGGCTGATCGGCCGCCACAGGAGTCTCCGGCTGGCCCGGAAGCCGGGGACGAACCGCCGGTCCAGGAGGGGCCGTCGATCGCCATCGGGTTCGACCAGCTCAAGAAGGTGTGGCCAGGGCTGTTCGGAAGTCTCAGTGGAACTCTCGGGGCACGACGCTGGGCCCTGTTTCGGGAGACCACCCCGGTCGACGTGGTGGGCAACACCGTGATCCTCGAGGTGGCCCACGAGTTCCACCTCAGCGCACTGGAGCAGGACGACGCAGTCGCCAGCATCGTCGAGACCAAGCTCGCCGACCTGCTGGGGACGCCGATGAGAGTCGAGTTCCGGGCCCGCAACATCCACGGCGACGCCGGGAGCCCGGAACAGGAGGTCGACCTCGACCAGCTCGAAGACCGACCCGACACCGCGTCCGACCCGGAGTCTCTCCTCGCCGCGGAGTTCGGCGCCAAGGTCATCGACGACCAGTAGGGCTGGCGCCGGGCGTGGCCCGCCCTGTCCCCCGCCCTAACTACCCTGCGAGTGATGAACCGCCCACCAGACCTCGCTCAATTGATGAAGCAGGCCCAGCAGATGCAGGAGGACCTGGCCAAGGCCCAGGCCGAGCTGGCTCAGCGATACTTCCAAGGGTCGGCCGGTGGCGGGATGGTCACCGCAAAGGTGACCGGGAGTTCGGAGCTGGTGGAGGTGAAGATCTCTCCGGATGTCGTCGACCCGGAGGACGTCGAAATGCTCGAAGACCTGGTGGTGGCGGCCGTCCGTCAGGCGATGGAGGCCGCCTCCGAGGCCGCAGCTCGGAGCCTCGGGAGCCTCGGTGGCGGTTTCGAGGGCCTGATCGGCTGATGTTCGAAGGCCCGGTCCAGCGTCTCATCGACGAGCTCAGCCGGCTACCCGGCATCGGCGGCAAGTCTGCCCAACGTCTCGCCTTCCATCTGCTCACCGTCGAGGAGACGGATGCCAAACGTCTCGCCTCGGCGATCAACGACATGCGCGACCAGGTCTCCATGTGCGAGGTGTGCTTCAACGTGGCGGCCGGCGACCGGTGCTCCATCTGTCGGGATGGACGCCGCGACTCTTCGGTGATCTGTGTGGTGGAGCGTCCACAGGACATCGTCGTCGTGGAGCGGACCCAGGAGTTCAAGGGCCGCTACCACGTCCTCGGCGGGTCGCTGTCTCCGATCAACGGGATCGGCCCCGGGCAGCTCCGGTTCGACGAGTTGAAGGCCCGTCTCGGTCCCGAGGAGGTGAAGGAGTTGATAGCCGCCACCAACCCGACCGTCGAAGGCGATGCAACCGCCATGTACATGGCCCGTGAGTTCAAGCCTCTGGGAGTCAAGGTCTCCCGGCTTGCCTCCGGTCTTCCCGTCGGCGGCGACCTCGACTACGCCGACGAGCTCACTCTCGGCCGGGCCCTGGTAGGCCGATCGGAGCTGTAGCAATCACTTGTCCCCCCGCTTGGGGGGAGACCGATCGAACGCAGTGAGATCGAGGGGGGCCCGAGGCGAACCATGGCGTGTCCCCCCGCAGGCGGGGGGACCGATCGAACGCAGTGAGATCGAGGGGGGCCCGAGGCGAACCATGGCGTGTCCCCCCGCAGGCGGGGGGACCGATCGAACGGAGTGAGATCGAGGGGGGCCCGAGGCGAACCATGGCGTGTCCCCCCGCAGGCGGGG
>CAYVTP010000138.1:0-4132 GCA_964454615.1 uncultured Acidimicrobiaceae bacterium
TCGACGACGCCACCGACAAGTGGGGTGTGCGGGTGGTCCGTGTCGAGATCCAGCGGATCGAGCCGCCGGTGGACGTCACCGACGCCATGCATCGTCAGATGAAGGCAGAGCGTGATCGTCGTGCCGCAGTCACCGAGGCCGAAGGTGCCAAGAGGGCCGCGATCCTCACCGCCGAAGGTGTCAAGGAGAGCCAGATCCTCGAGGCGGATGGTCAGGCGGAGGCGATCAAGCGTGTCGCCGACGCCGAGAAGTACCAGAAGCTGACCGTCGCCGAAGGTGAGGGCCAGGCCATCGAGAGAGTGTTCAAGGCGATCCACACCGGTGACCCGACCCCCGACCTGATCGCCATCCGCTACCTGGAGGCCCTCCAGGGAGTGGCCGACGGCCAGGCCACCAAGATCTTCCTCCCGCTGGACACCTCGGGTGTCCTCGGTGCGGTCGCAGCGATGGGAGAGATGTGGAAGGACAGCAAGGAGGAGACCACCTAAGGAAAGGTCTGCCCCAATAGATGTTCGGGGGCTGTTTCGGCGGCCCCCGACCTCTTTTTTTGCGTTCTGTGAAGATCTGTGGCGGAGGGGTCGACAGAGATCTTCACAGAACGGGGATTATCCCGGGGTCCGGGTCATGCTGAGGAGCACCGCCTCCACATCCCGCGGGTTCCACGGCGGGTAGAAGACCATCGTGTAGAGGTCGCATCGCTCTGCGGGCTCGACGTACCAGCCGGCCACCCAGGTCCCGTCGTCATGGGGCCCAACCGCAGCGTCGACCCCGCCGATCTGCACGATCCCCTTGTCCCCGGGCCAGTCGATGGCCGGCAGGGTCCCCCGGATCAGCGCCACCGCCACGGTCCCGTCGTCTCTGCCGAGGAGCATGCTGTTGGACCCCCCGACCGAAGTCCACACATCGGGCTCGACCTGCGACGGGTCGAAGTCCTCCGCCCCGACCCCCAAGGGCAGGAAACCTATCTCATAGGGGGGCGCCGGGCAGATCCTCACCTCCGGTGCGGTCGTGGTGGTCGTTGCCTCGGCAACGGTGGTAGTCGTGGTCCCCTCCAGGGTGGTGGTTGTCACCGCCGCCTCACCGTTGCAACCGGCGACGGCGGCCAAGACGAGGGCGAGAGCGGGGAGCCTGTGTTTCATCGGCTATCGGAGGGCTCTCATATAACCGTCGCGCGACCCGATGTAGATTGTGCCCTTCCAGGCGATGGGACTCGATTCGAGACACGAACCGGTCACATCGACGGTCCACAGCGGCACGGGACGGGCCGGATCGGCCAGTGAATAGCCTTTCAGATCCCCTGTGCAGGTCGCCTGGATCAGGATGCCCTCGATGACTATCGGCGACGACCAGGCGTGCCACCCGACCGGGTCACTCCACACGATCTCGCCGGTGGCGGTGTCGACCGCCAAAAGGTCGCCATTGTGGGTGGGCACGTAGAGATGGCCGGCATACAGGGCCGGTGTTGCCCAGATGCCGCTGTTCCCGGAGCCTGAGCGCAGATCGATCCTCCAAACCAGGGGATCACCCGAGGTGTACGGGTCGAGCTTGATCAACTGGCCGACCTCCCGGTTGCGGGCCAGGTTGGCCGGGGTCCGGCCCGATCCTCCCAGGTCGGAGGGCTCGTACTCGATCGCCAGGTAAAGGTATCCATCCTCGTCGACCACCGGGGTGGCGTCGATGTCGCCTCCCGCCCAGAAGTCGAAGACGATGGGAGCGTTCCCGTTCCGGATGTCGGAGACATCCAGGCCGACGACCCGGCCACCCGAGTTGGTGAAGTAGACCCTCTGCTCGTAGACCACCGGGGAAGACTCGATGGAAAGGTTTCGTCCCGAGAGCGACACCAGTTCGCTGGTGTACCCGGGCATGGCGAGGAGCCGGTCAGGCGACACCGAGACCAGCCCGTCGGCACCGTACGAGCGGTTCAGGGCGTAGGCGAAGAACCACCCGTTCTCGCCTCCCTCGTACATGATGTCGTCGACGATCACCGGGTTGCCATCCCAGTCGTTGTTCCAGATCCCCTGCACCGCGTTGGCGTCGAGCGACCACAGCTCGGTCGGCTGATCCCTGTCCAGGGCGACGATCCTCAGCTTGTTGTCTCTCGACCCGAAGTAGAGCAGGGGATATCCGTCCGGATCGAGGGTGACGCTCCCCTTGATGATGTCGCCGGTGACGAACCGGGGTCTCGACGCGGTGCCGGTGGAGACGTCAACGAAGTGGACCGCCCGGTCGTAGGCCCCGAAGATCAGCTCGGTGACGCCATCCTCCCTCTCGTGTATCGCCGGCTGTCCGGTCCACCCCGTCCCGCACCAGACCACCTGGCTTCCCCCGATCGAAGTGGTGGCGCACATCTGGCTGTCGGGGTAGCGCCAGAGCACTGACGGCGGCCCGGTGATCGGGCCGGTCCCGTAGAAGGTCCTGGTCGGGTTGCCCCGGAACATGGTGACCCCTTCGACGGTCCCCCACGGTTGGCCCACCGTCCAACCCGGGATCTCGTCCCTGGCCCTGGTGGGAAGGGTGGTGGTGGTCGTGGTGACCGTGGTGGTCGTGGATGTGGTTGTGCTCGAGGTCGTGCTGGTCGTGGTGGTCGTGGTCGCCACGCCGAGGGCCGCCGGGCCTGTGAACCGGTCGCCATATCTCAGGAAGGTCCCGAAGCCGAGACCCACCCCGAGGACCACCACCAGGGCGATGGGCCCGGTTCGCTGCCTCATCGTCTCAGGGCCCGCATGGGGCCGGTCCGGTCAGGACGGGCCGTCCATGTGTCTGGATGAAGGTCGGGATCTTGCAGGCATCGATGGTCCCGTCGGGGTGGACCACAACCCTGCCCACGGCCGTCGTGGCTCCGGCGTCGGACAGGCGGGGCCAAACGAAGTTACCCAGAGACCAGAACACGGCCGCTCCTTCGACCATCTCCAGGGGCTGGAGACGGTGGGAGTGGTGACCGAAGATGATGTCGGCGCCGGCCTCGACCAGGGCCCGGGCGTTGTCGATGTCACGCGGGATGGGTGTGGTGTCGAGCTCTCGGCCCCAGTGGATCGTCACCACCACGATGTCTGCGAGCTCCTTCGCCGCCTTGACCACTTCCACCATTCCCTCGGTGTCACGGCCGTCGCGCATGCCCGCCCGGTCGTCGGTCGCATGCCAGCTCTCTGCGGGGGTCACCGCCCCGAATCCTACGACTGCCACCGTCCAACCGTTGATGTGGAAGAGGGCGGGCTCCCCCGCCTCCGACCGGTTCCGACCGACTCCGACCGGGGCCACTCCGTGGGCGAGGAGTTGGGCCCGCCCGTCGACCAGGGCCTCCTTCCCGAAGTCCCCGGAGTGATTGTTCGCCAGATTCGCCACCTCAATGCCGTTCCGGAGCAGCGATGGCAGTGCCTCGACAGGGCACCTGAAGGTGAAGGCCTTGTTCAACGGCTCCCCCAGGTCGGACGGGGTGCACTCCAGGTTGATCACAGTCAGGTCATCCTCGAGGAAGAGCCCGTCGAGCCCCGACCAGGCGTGGTCCCATCCGTTGTGGCGGAGCGCCGGGATGTACCAGGGGTCGATGGCGACATCCCCGGTGCCGTGGATGACGAGGGTCCCCCGCCGGGGAAGGGTGGTGGTTGTGGTGGTGGTCGAAGTGGTGGTCGACGTGGTCGTGGTGGTCGACGTGGTGGTGGTCGACGTGGTGCTGGTCGTGCTCCCGGCACCGTTGAACAGGCCGGGGACGGTCGATCCGGACGATCCGAGAGCGGCCCAGCCGACGAACATGGTCATCCCCAGGACCACGCCAAAAGACGCCATGTACCGAAGTTTCGCCCACAGAGACAAGGCACTGACAAGCTACATCGCCCGTGGGGCTATCCGAGGGCAAAGGAGAAGGTACCCCGTACTGGGTACTGGGTACTGGGTACTGGGTACTGGGTACCGGGTACGTGTCCCCCCGTGGAAACGGGGGGACCGACGCAAGCGACCGAAGGGAGCGCGTCGAGGGGGGCGTGAGCCCCGGGCCATGACGTGTCCCCCCGTGGAAACGGGGGGACCGCCCGCAGCCGAAGGCGAGGGCGAGGGGGGTGCGAGCTGTGCGAGCTCGTCACTGTGTCCCCCCGTGGAAACGGGGGGACCGCCCGCAGCCGAAGGCGAGGGCGAGGGG
>CAYVTP010000139.1:0-4100 GCA_964454615.1 uncultured Acidimicrobiaceae bacterium
CGCCCACGTTTCCCGACTCGAAGTAGAGGGCGAGGAACCCGAGCAGCATGAAAGCCGACCCGAACAGGGTGAACAGAAAGAACTTGATCGCCGCGTACAGCCGTGTCTCGTAGACCTTCGAGAAGCCGGGGATCTTGCGCGGGGCCTTGTCTCCCCAGATCCCGATCATGAAGTACATCGGGAGCAGCACCACCTCGAAGAAGATGAAGAACAGGACCAGGTCGAGGGCGACAAAGGTGCCGTTCATCCCGGTGGCCAGGATCATCATGAGGATGAGGAAGGCCTTCGGGTTCTTCGGCTCGTCCCAGTGGTTCCACGAGTAGATCACGGCAAGGACCACCACGAATGTGGAGAGGACGAGGAGGGGGAGGCTGATCCCGTCCACGCCCAGGTGGTAGTTGGCGTTGATCGCACCGATCCAGGGGACGTTGACATCGAACTGGTAGGTGTTGTATCCGCCGCGGCCGAAGTCGAACTGCATGATCAGGAACAGGCTGGCGAGGAAGGCGAGCGAGGTCACCGCCAGACCCGTCCGCTTTATCCCATCCTCGTTGGCCTTGGGTATGAACCCGATGAGCAGCGCTCCGACCAGGGGCAGGAAGACGATGATCGTCAGACCCCAATTCTCAAACCAATCCATCAGCCTCTCCTAGTTGATCACGTACACGAACAAGACGACGAGGATGATCGCCCCAGCCACGAAGCCAATGGCATATTGCTGGACACGTCCACTCTGCCACTTGCGCACCACCGAGCCCGCTGAGTCGGCGGCAGCGCTGATCCCGTGGATGACCCCATCCACACCTCGTTGGTCCAAGCCGTTGTAGACGAAGGCACCCAACTTCATCGAGACTCCTCCCACGGCGTTGACGAACCCGTCTATCACGTAGGTGTTGCTCCAGTTCACCGCCCGGGCGAGGGGACCGGTGTGCAGCCCGACCACACCGTCGGCAAGGTCGTCGAGGTAGTACTTGCGTCGCAACAGCGGGTAGAGCCCGGGCACTTCGAAGGAGTCGCGCTGGCGTTGGGTGCCCTTGTCCTGCCCGTAGAGGGCCCAACCGAGGGCCAGGCCGAGGATGGCCGCGGTGAGCCCGATGGCGGCCAACCCGAGGTCGAGTGCCGAGGCGTGGTGGTCGCCCATGGCGACCTCCCTGACCCCCAGCCAGTCGGTGAAGTTCCCGATGCCCGGCCAGCGGACTCCGGGGATGTTGAGGAGCCCGAAGAGGATCGAGGGCACGGCGAGGACCACCAGAGGGACAGTCATGATCTTCGGCGACTCATGCGGGTGCCCCTCGCCCTTGTAGGTGCCATGGAAGGTGAGGGCGACACAACGGGCCATGTAGAAGGCGGTTACGAAGGCTCCGGCGATCGCAATCCACATCACCGCGGCGTATCCCTCGTAGCCAAGGGTGGCGAGGATCTCGTCCTTGGACCAGAACCCGGCGAGAGGTGCGATGCCGGCGAGGGCCAGCGAACCCACCACGAAGGTCCAATAGGTGGTGGGCATGTACTTCTTCAAGCCACCCATGTCGCTCATGTTGTTGGAGTGGACGGCGTGGATGACGGACCCGGCTCCCAGGAAGAGAAGGGCTTTGAAGAAGGCGTGAGTGAACAGATGGAAGACGCCTGCTGTGTAGCCACCGGCGGCAACGGCGGTCATCATGTATCCGAGCTGGGAGACGGTCGAGTAGGCGAGTACCTTCTTGATGTCGTCGGCGACCAGGGCCAGTAGGCCAATGCCGAACAGGGTGATGGCACCGATCACCACCATCGTCCCCCGGGCTTCCATGGCCAGGTTCTGGAACAGCGGGAAAGTCCTCGCCATCAGATAGATGCCGGCGGTGACCATCGTCGCCGCGTGCATCAGGGCCGACACGGGCGTGGGGCCCGCCATGGCGTCGGGAAGCCAGATGTGAAACGGGAACTGGGCAGACTTGCCCATGGCCCCGAAGAACAGCAGGAGCCCCCCGGTCATGGCCACCGCTCCCAGCGCCGCCGAGCCGGCGGCCGCCAGCTCGCTCATCTCGGCGAAGTCGAATGTGCCGATGCTGACACCGATGATGATCGCCCCGAGGATGAGGCCGATGTCTGCCACCTTGTTGACCAGGAACGCCTTGTTGCCGGCCTTCACGTTGTCCAGGTTCTCCCAGTAGAAACCGATCAGGAAGTAGGAGGCCAGGCCGACACCCTCCCAGCCGATGATCATCTGGATCAGGTTGGGAGCTCCGACCAGCACCAGCATGGCCCCGGCGAAGAGGGAGAAGGCGGCGAAGAACCAGTCAACCCGTCGGTCTCCGTGCATGTATCCCAGGGCGTAGACGAAGACCGCCAGGCCGACCCCGTTGACCAGGAAGTACATCATGATGGAGAGCCCGTCTACGACCCAACCCAGCTCGACGACCAGCCCTGAGCCGATACGGGCGATCTCCACGGTGGTCTGGCCCACCTCGATGGCCCCCACCATGTTCCCCACGAAGAGGACCGTGGCCCAGACGAGGTTTATAGCCAGGGCGGCCACTGCGATCTCCCCGCCGTGGAACTTCATACGCTTGCCGATGGCGAGGATCAGCAGGAACGCCACGAACGGGAGCACCAGCATGATCCCGGCGGTGTCGACGAAGAACCTCACTGTGTCCCACCACTCGTGGGGGGACCGCACGGACGGAGTCCGGGCGAGGGGGGCGTGAGGCAGAGCCGAACTCGTCCTCCACCCAGAGAACCCTCCAAATACCCAGTACCCAGTACCCAGTACCCAATACCCGGTACCCAGTACCCAGTACCCAGTACCGCGAGCGAGCGCAGCGACCGAGCCACTAGATGCTGCGCCGAGCGCAGCGAGGCTCCTTCAGGTCGGGGTACCAGGTACCGGGTACCAGGTACCGCGAAGAAGCGAAGCGACCGAGCGACAAGGAAGCGAAGCGACCGAGCCACTATCACCATCTCAGAAGACTCAACTCGTCGACGTTCGCCGAACGGCGGTTGCGGAAGATCATGAGGACGATGGCAAGGCCGATGCCTACCTCGGCGGCAGCCACCGTGATGACGAACAGGGCAAAGATCTGGCCGATGGCGTCGGAGGTGACCAGGAAGGCCTCGAAGGCGACCAGGTTGATGTTGACCGCGGCAAGCATCAGCTCCACGGAGAGGAGGATGAGGACGATGTTGCGCCGGACCAGCAGGCCATATACCCCCATGGAGAACAGGGCGGCAGCCAGGATGAGGAACTGGACGAGAGTCATCGCGCCGCCTCCCTCTCTTCCTCCTCGAGCGGGGTGAGGTCACGCCGGGCGATGGTGATCCCTCCGATCAGGGCTGCGAGGAGTATGAATCCGACTATCTCGAAGGGAATGACGAAGCGGCCGAGCAGTCCCCGACCGAGGATCTCGGTGGCGGTCGGCGTCCCCGTGGAGACTATCGGGTCGGTGCCGAAGGCTTCCACTGCGGCCCGGGACATCAGGGCGAACAGGGTCACCGACAGTACCGCGGGGACAAGCCGCTTCTCGCTGGTCAGGGCCTCGTCGACCCCGGTCGGGGCACGGGTGATCATGATCCCGAAGAGGAAGAGGACTACCACCGCCCCGATGTAGATCAGGACCAGCGCCCAGGCGACGAACTCCGCCGACAGCATCAGGAACAGGGCGGCCGTCCCTGCCATCGCGCCGACCAGGAACAGGGCGGCGTGGACCAGGTTGCGAGCGGTGACCACCTTGAACCCGGAGATCAAGACGGCCACTGCGACGACGGCAAACACCCAGTTCACCGGTTGGGAAACCCAATCCTGAAGGGTCACTGCGTGACCCTCCTGTACTTGGTACCGGGTACTTGGTACTTGGAGTGTCCAGGTACCCGGTACCAGGTACGCACGAGCGAAGCTCGTGTTTGTACGACACGGACTCGAAGAGGCCGTGTCACTTCTCCAACCCCGGCTGCTCGGGGACGGTCTTCAGCCAATCCTGGAGTCGGTCCATGTCGTGCAACATGGCGCCCATCTTCGGCTCGGAGTACTCGTACTCGGGGCTCCAGAACAGGGCGTCGAAGGGGCACACCTCGACGCAGATCCCGCAGTACATGCAGAGCGCGTAGTCGATGTCGAAGCGGTC
>CAYVTP010000140.1:0-4048 GCA_964454615.1 uncultured Acidimicrobiaceae bacterium
ACGAGTTGACCGCACTGGCCTACGACGAGGGTTACGTGAGGCCCGACGAGGGGCAGCACTAACGGGGCTCATCGGATTTCAGCGGGGTGTAATGGTGGCGAGTCGATTCCAGTTGGGCCTTCCGGCATAGAGCAGGACTCTGATCCGATAGTTGCAGAGCCGGCGGAATCCGAACCTGATCCGTTTGATCCGTTTGATCAGATTGTTGGCCGCTTCGGTGGGCCCGTTCGACACTGGGGCGGTGTGCCAGGCGACAACCTGGTCGTGCCATCGTCGGAGGGTGCGTCCCAGAGAGCGGACCTCGGGTGGGCAGGAGTCGTCTCTGAGATCTTCGGCGAGTTGAGCGACGAGTGTGGCTGTCAGGTCAGGGTCGGTGATGGTGTAGATCTCTTTGATGACCTCTTTGGCATGCCAGGCGATCTTGACCTCACCATGAGGGTCGCCGGCCCGGAGCAGCAATCAGCTTCTCCTCGCCTCGATCGTCGAGACGTTCATGTGCCTTTTGTCAACAGCCTCGGGCCCGATACAGCGGCTCGTCTTTGCGACCCCGATGACCGATCGTCTCGTTCTGCACCCCGGCGACGGCATTCGTCCAGCTTGGAGTTGGCCTTGTTCACGATGTGGAAGGAGTCGGCGATCTAAGTGACATGATCCAAGCTGTCGTCGAAGACCTTCCGGTAGGGCCGGAGAGGTTCAACACCCCCGTAGCGGATCTGCTTCCGCCATCCTTGGGGGGCGGGCATTGAGCCAGCGGGAAGGGCCTGTGGCGCTGCGGCCGGGGACCACGTCGAGAAGCTGGGCTCGGCCGCCCGCGGAGACGTCGACGATCGAAGTGCACCACTGTTGGATTCACCACCGACCCTCCCTAGGGCGGTGACCTCCCCGACCCGCGCCGGATCTTCCACTAGGACTGTGCCTTGGGCGATCACCGCCTCGGTGACAGCATGCCAGTCACAACCCAACTCCCGGGGCCACCTCAGCCACGGTGCGACCCAGACGACCGACCTGACCGGTCACCCACCGTCCCGCCCGGTCGGTCATCGTCAGACGGGATCCGGCGACACGGTGATCCTCCCCGGTCCACGACCCGACACGGAATGGGTTCGTTCCAAGGGGTCTCCAGTCTGAGGGCGTAGTAACCGTCAGATTGGCAGAACCCCCCTAGTCAGTCGGGACCCCTACACTCCGCGCATTTCCGAAGCGATAAGTGCTCAGTATTCAGCCGTCGTCGACACTCCTGTAGGAACTGAGAATTCGGCTCTCAACGAGTTGATTTCCGAGTTATGCGACTTGAGGCACGGTCACACCTGGCCAAGAACACATGTGCCGATTCGCAGAGAGCTTGTTATCTATGTCACGCTCCTTTAAGATTCAGTCTGCGTTGTAGGTTGCTCCATACTGAATACTACCTCTGCTAGTTTGCGGACTGCTCTAGACGTCACGGGCGTCTGTCAGCACGCGACGCCGATTGACCGTGCCTTCAGCCGCACAAGGTCGGTCGCATTGAAACGGCACATGCTCCTCGCCGTGCTCCATGGTGCATCGACTTGAGCAAGCCAAAGAAGACGATGATCGCCCAATGGACTCTTGATGCGATCTTGCGGGAGAGAAGTACGAAGCTAACTCGGAGTGTCGCTGTCCAGTGCTTGCGTGCTGCTCGCAGACTTCAGATCCACCTATCAGATCCGCTGGTCACCTATCGAATCGGTGATGTCGCACTAGAACTGCCCCTGTCCCATGAGCTCCCCTACTATCGGAAGCGCTTCCCACACTACTCTACAAATATTGGGCGCATCGGGGCGAGAGTTAAGCAGAAATACACCGAACTATCGCTGATCGACATCGGGGCTAACGTGGGCGATACTGTGGCGATCGCCCGACAGAGCGCCCACTACCCCGTTCTATGCGTGGAAGGCTCCTCCACCTACCTGCCGTTGCTCTATCGGAATCTCGAAGGACTGGATTGTGTGGAAGTTGAGCCTTCTTTCCTCGGCGCAAGGTCGGGCACAACGCACGGGATTGTTTCCGCGGCCCACGGCACCGCCCATTTGGTACTGGGTGATGAGGACCTAGATACCGTATCTTTGCAGACGCTTGATGAAATCATTCTTCGCCACCCGAGGTTCGCCACCTCCAAGTTCGTGAAGTCGGACACGGACGGCATGGACTGCGAGATAGTTCGTGGAGGGTTGAACTTCATCGCGAGGGCCCATCCCGTCTTGTTCTTTGAGTATGATCCCGATTTGACTGCCCAGGTGAGTGGTGTTAGCGCTGTCAAGACATTTCAAGTGCTAGAGGAGTGTGGTTACCGCTACGCCCTTGTCTATGAGAACTCAGGATACTTGATGCTCATGGTCGAGTTGCAGAACCGCGATTTGCTCCATGAGTTGGATGGATTCTTCAGCGGCCGCGGTGGCCAAAGTTATGCCGACATCTGTGCATTTCATGAAACAGACTCTGACTTAGCGTTGAGCCTGCGCGACAGTGAGTTGGAGTTCTTCAGGACTCAACGTGAGTTAGAACAGACTACGTAGCATCAAGACCCTGATCCGGAGGTGACGCCGACGGTAGGCATTCCGCTGTCATGGCGCGGTGACCCAAGAACCGAGACCGCTCGGCGAGTTGGGTTGTCGCCGCTGGTTGATGATACCGCGCCAATGAACAGCACCCGGTTCGTTGGACAGCGTGGTTAGTGGTTATCTGTTTCATGCTGCCACCTCGGTGTGGGCTGAGGCTAATGCTTCTCGTGGCGTTGGGTGTCCGTGGCGTTGGATGAGCCATTGGTTGTTGTAGAGCTCGGTCCAGGCTCGGACGGCTTGGCGGAGGTCGTCGACGGTGTCGTGCAGTTCGGCCCACAGGCATGCTCCTTGAGGGTGCGGATGAACCGTTCGGCACAGCCGTTGGTTTCGGGTTCTCCGATGTAGGCGGCGTCGTCGGCGATGCCGGGCCAGGTGATCGACCCGAGGAAGTGCTTGGACCGGTATTGGGGTCCCCAGTCGTCTCGGAGCTAGATTCCTCGAGCCACGTCGGGACTGAGGTCCCCGAACCGGTCGACCACAGCGTCGTAGACCGGTTGCAGGGCGGCGATCCGGTCACCGGTCTTGACGACATGAGTCCAGGCTTCCGCCGACCAGTGGTCGACGTTGGCGAACACCCACACTCATCCGTCTTCTCGAGTCCAGGCCATGGTGGCGTCGGTTCCCCACCGCATGTTGGGTCCGCTGGGGATGGAGGCCGCGGTCGGCGACGACTCCGGATCCGTTGGGGGGCCAACAGGCCATGGTGACGCATCACGCGCAGAACCCGTCTCCCACCAACATGGATGCCTTCTCCCGGCGTAGTCGGGCCCGGATTTTGCGGTAGCCCTCACCAGCGAACCGAGACTCCTCGAGCACCCGACGGATCGCTTCCACCACCTCATCGTCTGAGATTTCGGTCTGTGGGCCGGGCCGGCATCCCAGAGCATCACCCCTGAAACGACGGTGATAGACCGTCGACCGGGGTGCTCCCAACACCGCACACACACGCCTCAACGCAAATTCAGTGTCCATGGCTATCTCTGCCGCCTCGGCCGCGGGATCTGAAGCCCCCTTTCTTCGGCGGCCCTCCGAAGGATCTCATTCTCCATCTCAGCTCACCGATCTTGCGTTCCGCCTCCGACAATCGACGGTCGCTCAGTCTTAGGACGTTTCGACTTCAACCCCTGCTTCCCCGACTCCAAAAAGTCGTCCCTCCAGGCGGCGAGACGGTGCACCTCAACACCGATCTCACGGGACAGGTCCTCGATCGACTCCCCACGCAGAAGACATAGGACCACGTCGATCTTCCGGTTCGCCGACCATCTCGGCTTCGACCCGAACTCCTCCGACTCGCTATTGGATACCGATGAGCGTCATGCTCGCTCCTCTCTATCGGCTGTCCAATGACCCCGGGTGCGGTGGACCACTAATGGCCCGTTGCTAGAACTGGATGGCTGCTGCCGCCCAGTGAAATCCGGCGCCGAAGGCGGTGAGCACCACCAGGTCCCCCGGTTTGATCCGCCCGGTCT
>CAYVTP010000141.1:0-4035 GCA_964454615.1 uncultured Acidimicrobiaceae bacterium
CCTGTCGAAGCTCTATGCGGAGTTCTATCTCTCGAATCGGGGTTTGACCGGTGCCGAAGAGCTGGCTGGGGTCTACCCCCTGGAAACTCTTGAACTAGCCACCGCAGACCCTCTCGCCATGAGTCAAGCCGCCTCCAGCTCCCTCCAGCCCAAAATCCTCGCCCTAACCCAGCTCGCCGTTGGGCTCAGTCACTACCAGCTCAACGAGTACGCCGAAGCCGAGACGCTGTTCTTGGAGGCCGTCGCCTCTTGGCCGAGCTCGGCGGGTCGAATCAACGGGAAGGAGGTCGTGCTGAGCCTGCTGGGCAATGTAAGCGGCCTGCAGGACGACCTCGAAGGCGCCGACGACTACTTCACCCGGGCACTCGACCTCGATCCCGAGTACTCCCGAGCCAGATTCGGAGCGGCCGAGTTAGGGTTCCTGCGATCGGGAGGATCGCTTTGTGCAGGAAGTGGGGAGGCAGACGTGGCTGGGCTCGAAGACGCGGTCCGCCAATTCGAGGAGCTGATCGATCTGCCTGCGCCGCCTCTCGCGTTTCTCCCGGAACGTGCCCGGCTTGAAATCGGACGGATCTACCAATGCCTCACTCTGAACGGTGTCGACCGCCGAGACGAAGCCAAAGAGATCCTGGAAGCCGTTATCACCGACATCTCCGGCGAGACCAGAGTCCGCGACCTGGAGGCAGAGGCCCACTTCGCCTTGGGCATATACCACCTGTTGGGCGGCGATCAGCCGGCGGCACTCACCGAATTCGAAACCGCCGTTGACACCACTGTGAATCTCGTTCGCAAACGGGACTTCTATGTCGCCCTGGCGGCCATACATCTCTGCCAGCTCGACCAGCCCAATGTGGCCGACGCCTATCTTCGAGCGGCAGAAGACCTGCCCGGGAAGCCTTTAGACCCGATCGACTGTGCGGCTCAGTGACGTCGCGTAAGGTAGTGGCAGTCGGCGAGGAGACTCGGGGATGAGCCACTCCGCGGCAGCAACAGCGATCGCGCTCCTCGTGGTCGTCGCTTGCTCTGGCGACGCCGAATCAACTACTAGTACAGGCTCATCTTCAACGACCACGTCGACCAGCGTTCCGGGGACGTCATCGACACAAGCAGAGTCGACCACCACGGTCGACGGGACGGGCACCACCAAGGCTCCCCCGGACACATTGCCGCCAGTCATCGCCCAGGTCGCCTTCGCATTCGCCGCCGGTGACGACCCGAGCATATTGGTCAAAGTGGCGGTTGGCGAAAGCCCCGGCGGCCCCTGGTCTCCAGCGGGTTTCAACGACTCGCCACCGACACTCAGCGGTCCGAGCTTCTGGGTCCGTTTCAGCATCACAAACGTCGATCGCCTCGGAGCGATGCTGACGGACCTCGACATCTCCGGCTCCGATGCTGGCTCCTTTCTCGGTGAGGACATTTGCGACCTCGATTCTCCCCTTCTCCCGAGCAGTGAGCTGATCTGCATCGTCGGAGGAGCTAATGGGTTCCCTGTTCAGCCCGGGGCGAACCAGAACGACTTCACCGCGGACGGTCTCGGAGATCGGCAGGGGGCGCCCAACCGGTGGTTCACTCCTCAGATTCCGCGCACCCTCGGGTTCCGCGCCCGGAACAGCTTTGTCCTCATCTTCGACACCCCCGAAGGGATTCGGGTCGACGGCACCGCCGATAGCCCCGAGGTCGTCATCGACATCGAAGGTCTCGGTCTGTCTCGCCCAGTGAAGATCGATTGCTCAGACCAGTTCCCGGATGGAAGAAGTGCCAGCGGAGGCAGCCCCGCCGCGGGAGAGCCTGCGCTGGCCGCATATGTGGTCGAGAACTACTCGGCCGCCGGCGAGCGGGTTGGGGGATGCGCCCACGTCCCAACCGAAAGTCTGACCTTTTTCCTCGACGGCGACAGCGATAGAGCCTTTCTCTATCACGGCGTAGTGACCGATGCCTCCCAGGGTGGCTGAGGGACCACGGCAGCAGATCCCGGCCGGCCCACGTCGACCGAACCTTGAAATCCTCACGGAAGCCGAAACTGCCGGCGCTCCCGACCCTGCCGCCTTCGGTCGAGCAGATTAAATTTGGAGGGCCGTGACGGTCAGATGCTTTCTACGGTTGGCTTAGTTGCTATTCGCCGACAAACGAGACTCGACGCTGAGAGGGATCCCCGCGAACGCGAAACACTTGATAGGCGCCGAAGGTGGCGTCAACCCATCCCCACGCGCTGGAGATGTCCGCTTACAACGAGGGCTCCCAGACGAAGAAGCCCCGCGTGCGCTCTCCTGTTGACTGTCGTGCGGCCGTAACGCGCTTGACCGATATAAGTCATTCGCAAGTTACTGCGTGGCCCCCGGACAGCGATAGACCCGAGCCCTAGTCGTCATGGGCGGTTTCCCAGCACCTGGCCACGGGTACCGAGCGTAGATGTCTACCTCAAGTTTTGGAATGAGTCGCTCTGGTAGAGAGCTGTTGGAGATTTATCTCGACGACCATTGGGCCGGGGCGGCCGCCGGCCGTGCCTTGGCGCACAGGTTGTATACGAATAATCGCAACACCGAGTGGAGCGACCGGCTTCTTGGTTTCGTTAACCAAATCGACCAAGACGATCGGATCCTTCAGCAGATTCGGGACGCCTTTGGATTCGACGGCGGAAGGGCGAAGCGTTATCTCGCAATGGCCGGGGAGCGAGTCTCCCGCCTGAAGCCCAATGGGCGGATCGTCTCCTACTCACCGCTCAGCCGGGTCCTCGAGTGCGAAGCCATGGAGGCTGGGGTTTCGGCCAAGAGGAGTTTGTGGGCAGGCCTCAGAGAAGCTGTGAATGGAGCAGAGTTCAACGGAAACGACTGCGGAGACTTGATCTCAAGGGCCGACGCGCAGATCGACCTGCTGAGGTCATTTCATTCCCACGCCGCCGCGCGGGCCTTCCGCGACGGATCCAAAGTCGATAACTGAGACGCCGTCCGTTTAGGTGGCCGACTCGTCCAAGTGTGCCACCGGAGGTGTGGGAGGCAGACTGCTGTTCCAGGTGTCCCGGTGCATCTTCCAGGTGCCGTCCTCATTCTTCCACAGCACCATGATCTTGCCTCGGTCCGCCAAAGTCTCATCGTCTCCGTACGGCGAGTACTCGCCGACCTCCAGCGCGTACTCGCCCATGGGAATCACCTCCAGCGTTTCCGGTCGAGCCGCTGCGATGCCAAGGTCAAAGAAGGCCTGCCAATACTCCACAACCGCATCCGCGCCACTGACGGCGTCAGCGTTCGGGGGCAGGATCTTGGCGTCACTCGTGTACAACGAAGGCATCGTTGCACTGTCGGCGGCGCTGATCGCTTCCATGAAGCGTTGGTTCGCCTCGTGGATCCGCCCGGCTACATCCATTACGCACCTCCACCGGCCGAACCTACCGGTGCGGGGGGGTGCGGCGACGGCCCCTCCTGCGTACACGCCAATCCCCACCGACCAACGACCCGCTTCGACCACACTCACGACGAGGCACATCACAGCGCCGGGTCCAGGCCTCGCCCCGGCCTTCCGCCGAATGATCAAACCGCGCAATCGTGAGGATATGGGGGTAATCCACCTTTCCTGGCGCGTTTGTGGGCCTTATCGGCAGCTGACGGGAATCAACATCAGTAGTTCAGGAGTGTCTTGACGACGCTGGCAACACGGAGGCTGATCTCGACGTCGATCGTTCCGAGCTGATGTACCAACCGTCTTCGGTTTATCGATCGCAGCATTTCGCACTGGACGTACCTGGTTTCGTCGAGTCCGTTCTCGCTTGTCGGCTCCATCTCGATATGGAGAGAGGTCCGCCTGGCTGTCGTCAGGGGGGCAACGTCCGCTGGACCCCGGATCACGTACAACGACAGGCCTGACTACGTGACGCGGCGGGGGCGGGTTCGGTCCAGACCGTCGAGGATTAGGTCGAGGGCGAACTCGAAGCCCGACTGGGCGTTGGAGCGTGGTCGCAGGTGGGCTTCTATGTGGGTTACCAGATAGGGATAGTCGTCCCGGGGGAGATGCTCGAGGAAGTCGCGGGCCATCCCTGCCAAC
>CAYVTP010000142.1:0-4014 GCA_964454615.1 uncultured Acidimicrobiaceae bacterium
GGCCCAGTACCGCTCCGGTCGGCCTTCCGAGGCGTTGCGAACCCTGCTCCGATCCCGCAACGAACTGTCCACTGAGACGGGGGTGGATCCGTCCCCACAACTGGTCGAGTTCGAGGACGCCATCCTCCGTCAGGATCCCACCCTTGCCGCATCTCGTGTTGCACGTGCCCATCTCGACATCTGCCCGTATAGAGGGCTAGCCCCTTATGAAGAAGACGATGCTGGCTCCTTTTTCGGCCGTGACCGTGAGGTGGCTCTCTGCCTCGATCGGCTCAAGACGACGCCGGTTCTCGTATTGGCTGGCCAATCCGGCTCCGGAAAGTCGTCTCTGGCTCGGGCCGGGATCGTCCCCGAGCTACGACGGCGGGGCCGGACCGTGGTGGTGATCGTTCCCGGGCGTGACCCACAGGGTGCCCTGGCCGAAGCCCTGTCACACAGCGACGAACCGGCTGTGCTCGTGGTCGATCAATTCGAGGAGATATATGCGCTCGGGAACGACGACGAGGCCGACGCCTTCTGTCGCCAGATCGTTGCCCTAGCCCGAGAGCGCTCCGCTCCGGTGATCATCGTCATACGCAGCGACCATCTTGGCGAGCTGGCCCGTGAACCGTCGCTACGGCGTCTGGTCGAGGAAGGTCTGTATCTGGTCGGCCCCCTCACCGGAGACACTCTCAGAGAGGCGATCATCGGACCTGCCGAGCAAGCCGGGCTCCGATTGGAACATGGCCTCGTCGACCTGCTTGTCCGAGACACCGAGGGAGAGCCCGGAGCCCTTCCGCTGCTCTCGCATGCCCTAGCGGAGACGTGGGCCAAGAGAGAAGGAAGAGTCCTCACCGTGGAGGGCTACAACGCCACCGGCGGGATTCGGGGAGCAGTGGCCCGAACAGCCGATCGGCTCTACGAGGGTCTTCCTCCCTCTCAGAAGGAGCTGCTCCGCTCAGTGATGCTCCGTCTGGTATCGCCATCCCTGGAAGGAGACCCGGTTCGTCGTCGCCTGCCAAGCCAGCCGCTGATGCAGGACACCGAACGCGCCCGGGTGATCTCACTGCTGGTCAGGTCTCGACTGATCACTACCGGCGACGAATCGGTGGAGCTCGCCCACGAGGCTATCGCCCGTGCCTGGCCCCGGCTTCGATCCTGGCTCGACGAGGACGCCGACGGGCAGAGGATCCTGCGTCACCTCAACGTCTCCGCCGACTCTTGGGATTCGATGGGGCGCTCGCATGGTGACCTCTACCGGGGAGCCAGGCTCTTGGCTGCACTCGAATGGTGGGAGAGGACGCAATACGACTTGACCGACGTCGAGATCGCATTCCTAGAGGAGTCGCGGGCACAGGAGGGTTCCGAGGCTCAGGCCTTCGCCGAACGAGCTGCCCGAGAAACACGACAGAACCGAAGATTGCGCGTCCTGTTGGCAGTTGGTTGCGTCTTCCTGGTGGCGGCGGTAGTCGCCGGTGTCCTCGCGGTGGAGTCCCGAAGACAAGCAGAGCTCGAAGCTCTCTCCAATCAATCCCTCGCCCTCAGGCCGACGAACCGAAGCCTGGCGGCGCTCCTCGCGGTCGAGGCATACCACCGCGGCGGAGGCGCCAGGGCATGGTCGGCGCTTCTCGGCACGTTCACCGCCACACCCAACTTCCTCGGATACCAGTATCTCCCCGGCGAGTCCCTGGCCGGCGCACTGATCCCTGGATCCTCACGGGCTGTTGTGGCACTCGACGGAACCGCACTCCGTGTCTTCGACCTGGAAACCGGCGAACTGCAGACGCCTTTCGACACGGGGGTAATTGATGCTTCCGAGTCCGTGATTGAGCTGAGCGAAGACGGAAAACGGGTGGCTCAGCTCGTCCCGAGTCCCAACATCGGGTCTTGCGAGGGCACCGGCTCAAATTGCAGTGTTCTGACGGTAATCGACCTCGAAACCGGTGAGACCATGGTTGAGCCGTTCGACATCAGCTTCAACGCCGGTGACGTCGCTCTGAGCCCAAACGGATCAGTGGTCGCCGCCGCCGGAGGTATAGATGGTGACCTCGTCGTCTACGACGCCAGAGATGGTGTTCTCGTTGGATCCCTCCCTGGGCTGGGGCCTGACGATCTTCGGCGGAATACAGCGGCCGTGGCGTTCAGTAGCGATGGCATGCTCTATGTCGGCTCACAGCAGGGCCAGATCCGGATTGTCGATCCCGAAACACTGGAAGTGGTGGCGACGATCGAGGCGCCAACACGGTCATCGAACTTGGGCATCTTCGTTACCGAAGAAGGCACTGTTCTCGCTGCAGGGACCGACGCTATTGTCGCAGTCGAAGACACCGGACAGATCAGGTGGAGCGCCGACCTCCGCGGTGGCAATAGCCCACCGTGTCCCTACATGGCGGTGTCGGAGAGTGTAGAAAAGCTCTTCTGCGGCAATTTCTTCGGAGTAATCCAGGAACGGGACCTCCATACCGGTGACCCTACGGGACGAATCCTCGACCCTCAGCTCGGGAACGTGGGAACTCTGAGTGTCACTGCAGATGGCCGCGAACTCGTGGCGTTCGGAGGCGAAGTACCGGCGATCTCGCGGTGGCGACTTGACGGGTCCGGCCCGGTGACACGCAGGATCGCTGACGGCTTTGTCGATTTCGACGGATACGAGCCGAGCGGCGGGCTGATTCTCGTCCAAGAGAGACCGGCAGTAGCCAGAGTGCAAGAGGAACTCGGTCGGGTTGCCGTCTGGGACTCTGACCAGAACCGCCCAGACCACTTCGTAGCAGGCGACCTCGATGGGGCTGGCTGGGTCGGCCCGGGCCTTATTGCGGCGCTGGATCGCTCGACGCAAAAGATCGTCTTTTACAACACGGACTCGAGGGAGTTCGTCGATGGCCCGCGGATCCCGCTCGAACGCAGCCAGAGCCAACTGCCCAGTGCAGGTGGAACCCGGTTTTATGTCCTCGTCAACAACCCCGGAGAAGTCTGGACCGTCGACGCTCGGACTCGAAAGCGAATCGAGCCCACCATCCATGTGGCTGGCGAACCCATGTGGGTTTCCGCCACCAGGGATGGTGCTCAGGTCGTTGTCACCTACTTCGGCGAAGACGGAGATACCACCGCTGTGTTCGACGGGGAGACCGGAGACCTGATTGTCGGAGGATTGGTCGGCCCGTGGAAGACAAGCGTCTCGCTCGACGGTCTATTGGTTGGGGCGGAAAGCGGATCCATCACCCAATACGACCTGACTAGTTTGGAGCCGATTGCGGAGCTGCCCGGAGCTCGTGGAGAGGTGAACAGCCTGCAGTGGAGCGAGGACGAAAGGGTGCTACTGGCCACGTCGAACGACCAGACAGTTTCTGTATACGACGTCGCAAGCTGGACAAGGATCGGGGATCCCATCCCCACCGACGCTCCCTTCATCTTTCCCGGTCACCTCCGCCCCGATGGCGGAGCCGTGACGGTCACGGTCCGCGAGGGCGTAGCCGTATGGGAAATCAGACCCGACCGTCTAGCCGAGGCGGCGTGCCGGATGGCCGGGCGCAACCTGACCAAAACCGAATGGAATACTTATCTCGGCTCGCTCGGTGTATACCGGGAGACCTGCGACTTCGGAGTGCGGGGCGGTTAGAGACTCTTCTCAGTCGCCGAGAACGTATCTTCCGAAATCTCGACCTCGTTTCGTACCGGACGGCAACCGGCGGGTGGCGGTCGTTCTTAGGAATCCGTGTGGCTGGCGACCGTCGATGGCACAGTCGCCGCCGAAGATTGCGCGCATATCCGCCCATGAGCACCTCGTTAGATGTGAGGTGCTCCACGAAGGCCAGTCCGTTCCCGGACAGTGCCACGCTCGTCCGTCAGCAACCTGACCCGTCGCAGGGGACAGAGGTGTTTCGAGGCAGTGCCTTGTGGGCCGCCTGTGGAGCGTGAGACTTCAGGATCGTGAATAGAGCTAGTCGGAGGGCGTCCAGAAAATCGTCCTGACCAGGGAGTTTAGTGGAGCTGACGGGATTTGAACCCGTGACCCCCTCGTTGCGAAAGATGCGGTCA
>CAYVTP010000143.1:0-4004 GCA_964454615.1 uncultured Acidimicrobiaceae bacterium
CTCCCACCCCCCTCGCCCTCGCCTTCGGCTGGGGGCGGTCCCCCCACTACCGTGGGGGGACAAGGGACCAGCTGTCCGGGAACCAGTAGCTCCGGGCAAGCGTCGAAAAGGGGTACAGGGTCGAGGATCCTGTACGACTCAAGCTTGCGGTGCGGGTGGAGGTCGCCACTCCCCGAGTGGCACTCCTTCTCCTCATCCTCCCCTTCACTCGCACTGCAACCTCGTCGGGGGCCTCGGATCCCACCAATCCGGGGTTCCCCGATGGCCTATTTCAGACCGTGGCCTCCCAGACGCGGGCCGTCCAGAGGTAGCGGCTACCACGCTGCTGGATGTCGATGAGGCTGTCTGTCCTGAGCTTGACCAAGACGGGATGCTCTGCAAGGGCGGCGGGTAGCGGGATGTTCCTCTCCGCCAGCTTCTTCAGCGATCCGAACGCTGTCCGGGCGCGCTCGAGTATCGAGTTCTCGTCCTGGAGGGTCCCGGTGGGGAGCAGGAGTTTTCCGCCCTTGCGCAGGTATCGCCGGGCCTCCTCGAGCATCCGGAGAGGCAACTCTGCGCCGGTGGGCCCGCCCGAAAGACCGGACGGGAACCAGCCTGAGGCCGCAGCCAGGGTGTCGGGGATTCCCGAGATGTCACCGATCAGGAGGTCGGCCTCCAAGCCCTCCGGGAGAGGGTCGAACACGTTGCCTTCGAAGAAGCGGACCCTGTCGGCCACTCCGTGGTCGCGTGCGTTCTGCTCGCCCACCTCGACGGTGCCGGGGGCGGCGTCGACCGCGTAGACCATCTTCGCTCCGAGCTTGGCGGCGATTATCGAGAGGATCCCCGACCCGCATCCCACGTCGATGACCGTCGTGGTGTCGTCCACTTCGATGGAGTCGGCCACCAGTGTGGAGATGGTCGAAGGCCTGAACGTCGCCGGACCAACCTTCAAGTCGAATGGGCCGAGGCGGCCGCGCCATGAGATGGTCTCGAACTTCATGGGATAACACTACAGGCCCCCGGCCTATTGCGGGAGGGGCGTGTCCGGTCTCGCCGACCTGTGGCATGGGCTCCCGAGCGCTCCCGCTGGCCTCTTTTGCCCGCTTTGGGCATAACCGATGCCCTGTCATATCCTCGCCGCGTGGCTAGAAGGGCAGACCCCGCGCCGGCCGCGGGCGTCTCATGGCGGCGTGGCCTCATCGTCGGGGCGTTGCTCATCGCCGGGTGCGCCGGCAATTTGCCGTCCGGCCAGCTGCAGGCAGATGTGGTATTCGAAGACCCTCCGCCCAAGCCTTCTTTCACACTCGCCGACACCTCAGGCGACCCGTACGACTTTGCCGCCCGGACCGAAGGGAGGCTGACTCTCCTCTACTTCGGGTACACCTTCTGTCCCGACATCTGCCCGGTCCACCTGGCCCAGATCGCCGAAGTTTTCGAGCGGTACCCTCCTCTGGCGCGCAATGCCGAGGTGGTCTTCGTGTCGGTCGATCCCGACCGTGACACCCCCGAGATCATCCGCAGCTACCTGGACAACTTCAACACCCGGTTCGTCGGGTTGACCGGTTCCCCGGAGGAGTTGCGGATCGCCCAGGAGGCGGCCGGGGTTCCTGTGGCCTTCGTCTCCGGTGAGGGCCCGAACTACGCGGTCGATCATGCGGCTTGGGTCCTGGCATACGCACCGGACGGGCGGCAGCACGCCCTGTACCCGTTCGGGACCCGTCAGACGGTGTGGGCCAACGACCTGAGGATCCTGGGGGCCATCGGGGCGGAGGGGAGTTGAGAGGCCGCTCCGCCTGCCTCGCTGTCGTGGTCGCCCTTCTTCCGGCATGCAGTTCGGGGAGCGAAGCCCCGTCGGTCTCGAATGCTCGTATCGGCCAGCCCGCAGGCGCTCACGGCGCCCTCTATATGACAGTGTCGTCTGACGGTACCGCCGACCGCCTCATCGACGCCCGGACGGATGCAGCCTCCACGGTCGAGTTCCACGAGTCGGTCCTCGCCTCGGACGGGACGGCCTCGATGCGTCGGTTGGCCGCCATGGTCCTTCCGTCAGGAGGCTCCCTGGTGCTCGAGCCCGGAGGTCTCCACCTGATGCTCCTCGATGTCGACCGGCTGGACATCGGGGAGATGGTCGAGGTGACTCTGGTGTGGGAGCATGCCGGGGAAATGGTGATAGTGGCGACCGTTGTCGACCCCGCCGAGGCGCTGGAAGGGCACCAGGAGTCATGACCACCGGTCGCATGCCGTCGGGAGTCGACCTCTGATGCTGTGGTGGTGTGTCGCCTTGGAGACTCCCTGGTCGTGGGACTGGGACCCCTATCCGGGCGTGTGGATCGCCTCCCTGTTGCCGGTGGTCGGCTACTGGCTGGTGGTGAGGCGGAAGCCTCCTGTCGACCGGCGGCGGTTCACTCTCTTCGTGTTGGGGATGGTGGCGTTCTGGCTGGCCTCGGACTGGCCCCTGGGGGTGCTCGGCGCCGGATATCTGGCGTCGGCCCACATGGCCCAATTCCTCCTCTACAGCCTGGTGTCCGCTCCTCTGCTCCTGCTCGGGATGCCAACCTGGATGGCCGAGGGAATGCCACGACGGATGGTGGCCATGGTCCGTCGACTCGGCCGGGCGCCCTTCCTGTGCGCTCTGATCTACAACGCCATCCTCCTCACCACACATGCCCCCGGCACCGTCGAGGTGCTGCGCAGGAGCCAGTTCGGATCGTTCGCCATGGACATCCTGTGGGTGGTGGCCGGTCTGATCCTGTGGATGCCGGTGTTGTCTCCGCTGGTCGGTGGGCGGATGGCGACGATCCCCGGTCGCATGTTCTACCTGTTCGCCGCCACCGCCGTGGTCGCCGTCATACCGGCCAGCTTCCTCACCTTCAGCACGACCCCCATCTACGCCATCTACGAGCTGGCCCCCCGGATCGGTGGGATGACGGCGGCGGAGGACCAGCAGATTGCCGGGATCCTGATGAAACTGGCCACCATCCCGATCGTGTGGGGAACCATCGGAGTCCTCTGGTTCCGGTGGACCCGTGAGGAGGCTTTGAGGGCGTGACCTACCTGCTGGCATCCATCCCGTCACCGCCGATCAACAGCTTCCACATAGGCCCGGTCCGGGTGACGTTCTACGGAATCCTGGTGACCCTCGGTGTGGTCGTCGCCTGGACTCTCACCAAGCGGCGTTTTGTGGCCCGTGGCGGCGACCCGCTCCAGGTCGAGAAGATCATGTTGCGGGTCGTCATCTGGGGCTTCATCGGAGCCCGCCTGGCCTATGTCAGCACCAACCTCTCGCGCTTCGAAGGGGAGTGGTGGCGGGTCATCGCCATCTGGGAAGGCGGGATCGCCCTTTATGGAGGTCTCACCGGAGGGGCTCTCGCCATCTGGTGGACATGCCGGCAGCTGGGGATCCCCATGTCGCGGTTCCTCGACGCCCTGGCCCCCGGCCTGCCCCTGGCGCAGGCCATCGGGCGTTGGGGAAACTACTTCAATCAGGAACTCTTCGGCACCCCTTCGACCCTCCCCTGGGCGGTGGAGATAGCACCCCAGTTTCGGCCGCCCCAGTACCGGGAGTTCGAGACGTTCCACCCCACCTTCCTCTACGAGTCGCTGTGGAATGTCGCCCTCGCCGGCACGATCATCCTGCTCGAGAAGCGCTTCCCCGAGCGTCTCCAGGGGAGGCTCATCGGGATCTACTTCGTCGGGTACGGGGTGATGAGGTTCCTCCTCGAGCTGATCCGGACCGATACCACCTTCCGGTTTCTCGGCTTGAGCCGCAACGGCTGGGTGTCGATAGGGGTGATCCTGCTGGGGGCCCTGGTGCTGGCATGGCGGCGGAAGGGCCGGGTACCCCGTACCCCGTACCCCGTACCCCGATGATTGGATGGCCGGGTCCCGCGCCGAGAAGGACGTCTAGGACAAGCCGTAGCTGTGTTCCCCCCGCTTGCTGTATCCGGCCATGATGTTGGTTACAGCCGGCTGACTGGGGGCCCGAGGCGAACCATGGCGTGTCCCCCCGCTGGCGGGGGGACCGA
>CAYVTP010000144.1:0-3952 GCA_964454615.1 uncultured Acidimicrobiaceae bacterium
CGAGCTCGGTGGTCGGGGTGTAATAGAACATGAGGAAGATGCCGGTGATGGTGAGGAGTATGAACAGGAAGAAGCTGAGGCCCCCCAGACAGAGGGTGTAGGACAGCTTGACGCCGTGTCGCTTCACCTTGACCGGGTGAAGGTGGTAGAGCACGTTGTTCATCACCACGTAGGAGCGGTTCCTCGGGCTGTCCTGGTATCCCTGCTTGAAGGGGGACCCGGGACGCAAGATGGATTCCGCCAGCTGCGAGCTCCACAGCTTGTCGGTCGCCTGCTTCATGCCTTCTTTGAGGCTTGTCCTGCCGTTGCCGTTAGCCACCTGAAGCCTCCCTACCAGCGCATCCCGTAGGAGTAGCCATTCTTGAAGTCACGCTGCCCGGTGTCGAAGTCCCAGGGCCGCCGGTCGAGCCCCAGTTCTGCTGCGTTCTCGGCGAGAGAGCCTTCGAACTTGCCCAGGGAGATGACCCCGGTGGGACAACGGTCGATGCACAGCTGGCACCTGGTGCACTCATCCTCGTCGACGATGAAGAAACCAAAGTTCTGCTCGTCGTCGGCAGGATGATCGACATTCACGCCCTCGGCGATCGCATCCAGCGACAGGTAGTGGATGCACTTCCACGGGCATATGTCGACGCAACCCTCGCAGAGGATGCACTCCGACTGGTCGATGTGGAGGAACTGCTTGGGGCGAAGCTTGTCGGTGAAGTAGTCGCCCTCCACCAGGGCGAGCTGGTAGTCGTCGCGGATCGGGGGCGTCTCGTCGATGACTCCCCTGGGCATCAGCGCTCACCCCTGACCAGGGGCCGGCCGTAGGGCGACATCGGGGACTCGGCCCGCGCCTTCACCGGGCGCCCGGCCTTGATCTTCTGGATCTGGAGGGCGAGCACTCCGGCGCCGATCAAGACCACGTGGTAGTAGCCGACGTTGATGATGTCCTTGATGGTCCCGTAGCTGATGTCGACGTGGTTGCCGAGCACCAGGATCGGAGGGATGGTGAAGGCCACCCGCTGCCCCGACCAGACCAGGTCTGTCTGGGCGAAGTTGAGCCACTCGGACGGCACCATGCCGAAGTAGAAGACCATGGCCAGCCAGGCGATCATCGAGGCCACGATGGCACGAGACCAGGTCATCTTCTGGTTGAGCACCCAGAGCATGGCGGCCCCCGCGAGTGCCAGAGTGGTCGCTCCGAGGACGATCAGGTAGCCGGCCCCTTTCCAGAAGATCCCGCGGGGGAACCAGTTGGCGAAGTCGACGACATACGGGACGTCCACCCCGTTGACCCGCTCGGTCACCGGGAACGAGGCCCAGTGAATCCAGAACACGCCCAGGGCGAGCCCCAGCGCTCCCATGATCAGAAGGGTCGCGCCGATCGCCTTACGACGACTCTCGCTCAGTTCTCCGAGGCGGTACATGTCCCTCTTCCGCGGCCTTGCTCTCTGTCGGGGAGTTTCTAGCACAAGGTAGTCGGCAGTCGGGAACGTGCGAAGTCCCGCACGCCACCATCGCCGGGAGTCGGGTGAGTGGCTCACAGCCGAGATTCACCTCGCCGCCCCGGTCGGATCCGAGGCGGAACTTTCCAACCTTGCGGTTATGCTCCAGGCGTCTCTCTCTCGTGAGGAAAGCGGTTGGCCGACAACCAAAAAGCAGACATAAGAGCCCTCTTCGGGGGTGGGTCAGGGGAGGATCGGATCGCCGCCATCCATTTCGTGGTGGGTGCCCTGTTCCTGGCCCTTGGCAGTCCGCTCGCGGTTCTGGCACTGGGTTCGCTGCGTTTTCCCGACATCCTCCCGATCACCTACGGCCGCCTGGCGCCCATGGCTGCCCTGACCCTGATCATCGGGTTCGGCGTCATCTCGCTCGTCGGCGGGGTGTACTACGCCCTGCCCCGGCTCACCGGGACCAGGCTGGCAAGCGCAAGGCTGGCGGCTCTCGGCCTGGCCGGAATGGCGGCCTTGGTCCTCCTCGGCCTGGCTGCGGTGTTCATGGGAATGGGAAGCGGACGCCGTCCCTTCGCAATGCCCTGGTGGCTCGATGTCCCGATGCTGGCTGTTCTGTGCGTCCCCTTCCTGGTCACCGCCAAGACCATTGCCTCGAGGATCGAGACCCACTCCTACGTGTCCGTGTGGTTCATCATCGGGGGCACCACCTGGATGCCTCTCCTGTATGCCGCTCATGCGGCCGGGCACGCCCCCTTCCTGGCCTCCCTGACCGTGGCCTACGCCGACCTCTTCCTCACAGCTGGCCTGGTGACCATGGTCATCCTCACCCTCGGGACCGGGCTGTTCTATTACACGGTGGTCCGCGAGCTCGACATCGCCCTGGCCAGTCGACAGCTTGCACAGGTCGGCTTCTGGTCGCTCGGCTTCGCCGGGGTCTGGTGGGGGTTGGCGCAGCTCACCTTCGGCCCCGGCCCGGGCTGGCTCGCCGGTACGGTGGCGGCACTCGGCCTGGCCTTCCCGATAGGCGCCCTGGCCAACGCGGCGAACATCTCCCTGACCCTCGACAGGTCGTGGAGGGAGGTCGCCGACAGGCCAGGAGTCATGTCGGGCGTGGTGGGGCTCTTCCTCGCCGTGGGCGTCGGCACGATGGCAGCCCTGGCCGGCTTCCGTTCGATCGCGGCCGTCACCGCACTCACCGCCTACTGGGACGGGATCGCGTATGCAGCCGTGGCCGGTGCCGGTGCCCTGCTGATCGCCGGCGTCAGCTTCTCCGCCCTGCCCAGATTGATCGGGCGTTCCATCGCCTCCCTGGCGAGGGCGAGGAGCTCCCACCGCTTGACCCTTGCCGGCAGTGTCGGCGTGCTCGCCTTCATGTCGGCCGCCGGCCTGGTCACCGGTTTCTCGTGGGTCGCCGGATCCAACACCGGTGCCGACCCGGAAGTCGGGGGAAACTGGGGAGCTGCGGTAGGTGCGAGCAGCGACACTCTGCTCCTCTTGGCCGTGCTCTCGGCCGTGGTGGCCATGCTCGGCCACTTCGCCTACACCTCGACCATCCTGGGAACCGTGGTCAAGGGCCCTGCGCGCACGCAGGAGGTCCTCGTCGATCGGGACCGGGAGGAAGCCGATGTCTGAGCTTCTCACCGCGGCCGCCGCCGCCCTGGGCCTTCCCGAGCCACTGGTCCGACGCTCGGCCGAGGCCCGCGCAGCCGAGACCGGGGCTTCCGTCGATGAGGTCTTGGCGGCATGGGCCGGCGGTGGCAGTGTTCCCACACCGCCGGTGGGCTCGCCCGAGCCCGCCGAGCCCACGACCGCCGACGGCGACGCTCCCGACCCATCTCCGGCCGAGGAGTCCGCCGCGATGCCGTCAGCAGCCCCGCAACCGGCGGTTCCGGCGCCGGACTTCGACGTCCGACCCGAGCCAGAAGTACCGGTGGGCCCCTACAAGCCGCCCGTCCTGGTGGGGGCGGTCGACAACCCGATGGCCGTCTTTGCCGGTGTTGTCGGGCTGTTCATCCTGGTGCTCCTCGTCGGTTTGATCGGTCCCTCCATCCCGTCGGAGAACCCCGGAGCGCGGACCAGCGCCCTCGCTTTCAGCGATTCCGCGCAACGGGGCCAGACCATCTACATGAGCATGGGCTGCGCCGCCTGCCACTCCCAGATGGTCCGTCCGGTAGTGGCCGATGTCGGCCTAGGGCCGGTGACCCTGAACGACACCAACCAGGTCTTGGGTGCCCGGCGGTACGGGCCGGATCTCTCGGATGTCGGATCCCGCGCGACAATCGCTGAGATGGAGGGTCTGATCCGCGGTGGTATCGGGCACCCGCCCCACCGTCTCTCAGAGGCCGACATGGCGAGACTCCTTGCCTACATGAGGGAGTCGCGGGCTTCGAGGCAGGCGGCGGGATGAGCGAGTTCCTCGGTGCCGCCGCAGCCGCCCTGGGCCTTCCCGAGCCGCTGGTCCGACGCTCCGCCGAGGCCCGGGCCGCCGAGACCGGGGCTTCCGTCGAGGAAGT
>CAYVTP010000145.1:0-3943 GCA_964454615.1 uncultured Acidimicrobiaceae bacterium
CCGTCAACGTCGTCTTCCCATGATCAATATGACCCATCGTCCCCACATTCACATGCGGCTTCGAACGCTCAAACTTCGCCTTCGCCATTTCGCTTTCTCCTGACTCTCTCTATTTCCTTCTCTCAGGACTCACCGCGCCGGGTCGCCACGATTCCTTCGGCGATCGACTCCGGAACGTCCTGATATGAGTTGAATTGCATCGAGTAGTTTGCCCGCCCCTGTGTCTTGGAACGCAGGTCGGTGGCGTAGCCAAACATCTCCGACATCGGTACCTGGGCCCGGATGACCTGGCTGTTGCCCCGCTGGGTCATGCCCTCCACCTTGCCGCGGCGCCCGTTGAGGTCGCCGATGACATCTCCCATGTAGTCCTCGGGAGTTGTCACCTCGACGTCCATGACCGGCTCTAGGAGCTTGATGCCTGCCTTGCGGGCGGCTTCCTGAAGAGCCATGGATCCGGCGATGCGGAAGGCCATCTCCGACGAGTCGACATCGTGCGATGAGCCATCGACCAAGACGGCTCGTACGTCCACCAGCGGGTACCCGGCCAGGATCCCCTGATCGAGGGCATCCTCGATGCCTGCGTCGACCGACGGGATGTACTCCCGGGGCACGGCACCACCCTTGATCATGTCGACGAACTCGTAGCCACCTCCCGGGCCGGTGGGCTCCAGGTTGATGACGACGTGGGCGAACTGGCCCCGACCGCCGGTCTGCTTGACATGGCGGTATACGACGTTGTCGATGCCTTTGCGGATGGTCTCCCGATAGGCGACCTGCGGCTTGCCCACCGCAGCGTCCACCTTGAACTCACGGAGGAGACGGTCGACCAGCACCTCGAGGTGCAACTCGCCCATACCCGAGATGATCGTCTGCCCGGTTTCCTCGTCGGTCCGCACCAGGAAGGTGGGATCCTCCTCGGAGAGTCGGTGGAGGGAAGCAGACAGCTTCTCCTCGTCTGACTTGGTACGGGGCTCGATGGCGACGGAGATCACGGGGGCTGGGAACTCCATCGACTCGAGCTGGATAGGCGCGCCCACCGCGGAGAGCGTGTCGCCCGTGGTGGTGTCCTTGAATCCGATTCCGGCCAGGATGTCGCCGGTGAAGGCGGCGTCGACATCCTCACGCGTGTTGGCGTGCATCCTCAGCAGACGACCGATGCGCTCCTTCTTCCCTGTCGTCGTGTTGAGGACGGTGTCTCCCTTGCCGACCCTCCCCGAGTAGACGCGGAAGTACGTGAGCTTTCCGACATGGGGGTCGCTCATGATCTTGAAGGCGAGGGCGGAAAAGGGCTCGGTGTCGAGTGGTTTCCTGTAGAGGGCCACTTCCTCGTCGCCCGGCTTGAAACCACTCACCGCGGGAAGCTCCTCCGGGCTCGGCAGGTAGGCGACGATCGCATCGAGAAGGAGCTGCACCCCCTTGTTCTTGAAGGCAGAGCCGCAGAAGACCGGGGTGAAATCGCCGGCGAGGGTCCCGGCGCGGACACCGACCTGGATCTCCTTCATGGTCAGGTCGCCGGTCTCCAGGTAGGACTCGAGCAGCTCCTCTGATGTCTCGGCGACGGTCTCCAGCAAGGTCTCCCGATACTTGGCCACCTGGTCGGACATCGTCTCGGGGATCCCGATGGTGTCCCAATGCCTGCCGTCGTCGCCCTTCCACACGTGGGCCCTGAGGTCAACGAGGTCCACCACGCCGGTGAAGTCGGCTTCGGACCCGATGGGGAGTTGCGTGACCAGGGGCTTGGCCCCGAGCCGCTCCACGATCGAGTCGACGTCGAAGTAGAAGTCGGCGCCCGTCCGGTCCAGCTTGTTGATGAAGCAGATGCGGGGAACTCCGTAGCGGTCGGCCTGGCGCCATACCGTCTCGGATTGGGGCTCGACTCCTGCCACCCCGTCGAACACGGCCACCGCTCCGTCGAGAACCCGGAGGGATCGTTCCACCTCCACTGTGAAGTCGACGTGTCCCGGAGTGTCGATGATGTTGATGGTGTGGTCGTGCCAGATGCAGGTGGTGGCAGCCGAGGTGATGGTGATGCCCCGCTCCTGCTCCTGCTCCATCCAGTCCATGGTGGCGGAGCCCTCGTGGACCTCGCCGATCTTGTAGTTGCGCCCGGTGTAGTAGAGGATGCGCTCGGTGAGAGTGGTCTTGCCCGCGTCGATATGGGCCATGATCCCGATATTCCGGGTACGGCTCAGGGGCACCTGTCTCAGGTGTTGCAGCGCGTTGTCGTTGCTCATTTCTTCTTCTACTACTCCGTAGCAATATTCGGTTGTGAACGTCCCTCGTCCGGCGGTTCGGGCCTCGGAGCTTTCTGAGCCCCGCCTACCTGGAACGTTCCGGGTAAGTCTCTCGTCCTACCAGCGGTAGTGGGCGAAGGCCTTGTTGGACTCCGCCATCTTGTGGATGTCTTCTTTCCGTTTCACCGCCGCCCCGGTGTTGTTGGATGCGTCGAGAATCTCGTTGGCCAGCCTCAGTGACATCGTCGGCTCGCGCCTTTGTCGGGCGTAGTTGACCAGCCACCGGATAGCCAGGCTGTTCTGTCTCCGAGGAGAGACCTCCACCGGAACCTGGTAGTTGCTCCCCCCGACCCGGCGGGAGCGAACCTCCACTTGTGGACGGATGTTGTCCACCGCCCTCTTCAAGACCACGGTCGGGTCTTGACTGGTCCGCTGCTCGACCGTCTCCAGTGCGCCGTAGACGATCGTCCGGGCCAGGTCCTTCTTGCCCTTCCATAGGACCTTGTTGGTCACCTGGCTGACGAGCACCGACCGGAATACGGGATCGGGTTCGATCTTTCGCTTCTGGGCTGGTGCTCTGCGCATCAGTTGTCCTTCTTCGTCCCGTAGCGGCTGCGGGCCTTCTTGCGGGCACTGACCCCTGCGGCGTCGAGGGCCCCGCGAATCACCTTGTACCGGACCCCCGGAAGGTCGCGTACACGGCCTCCGCGCACGAGGACGATGCTGTGCTCCTGGAGGTTGTGGCCTTCGCCCGGGATGTAGGCGGTCACCTCGACCCCTGAGGAGAGGCGGACACGACACACCTTGCGAAGCGCCGAGTTGGGCTTCTTGGGTGTGACCGTGTAGACCCGCGTGCAGACGCCCCGCCTTTGGGGTGCGCCGGCCAGGCCGGCGGTCTTCACCTTCTTCTTCTTCGGCTTCCTGCCCTCGCGGACAAGCTGCTCGATGGTCGGCATCTCTCTCCTAACGCGGGGAAAGCGGCGTGGGCACACCCAAACGCCGTTCCGGTTCTGAGTTCTTGCGTGCCGGGCGCAGAATCTGCGTCCGGTGGCTTCCGTCGGGGACCCGAAACTGGGACGCCCGGAAGCCGACAGGATTCTACGTGGGTCAACGGGCTAGTACCAAATTGGAGGCAGTGGATTCCGGAGACCTGGCGCCAAGTGCCAAGTACCAAGTACCAAGTACCAAGTACCCAGTACCCAGTACCCAGTCCCGGTAGCGCTACTCCTCTTCGTCAGCTGCCGACGAGTTGCCCAGTGAGGCCAACCACCCGGCAGGATCCTCGGGCATGCCGTCGTCGTCTCCGCCGCCGAAGCCATCACCCATCATCCCCAGGCTGGCCACTGTGGTGGCACCGGGGAGTGAAGGCTGGAGCACCTGGTACTGGCTGGCGCCGGTGCCTGCAGGGATCAGCTTGCCGATGATCACGTTCTCCTTGAGGCCCCGCATGAAGTCGGAGCTGCTCCTGATCGCGGCGTCGGTCAGCACCCTCGTGGTCTCCTGGAAGGAGGCGGCAGACAGCCATGAGTCGGTGGCCAGGGATGCCTTGGTGATCCCCATCAGCTCGGCACGTCCTTCTGCGGGGCGCTTCCCGGCTGCCACCAACTCCTTGTTGGTGTCCTTGAAGACCTGATCGTCGATGAGGGCGGCGGGGAGGAAGTCGGAGTCGTTGGGGGCGACGATCCGGACCCGTCGGAGCATTTGGCGCA
>CAYVTP010000146.1:0-3927 GCA_964454615.1 uncultured Acidimicrobiaceae bacterium
CCGGGTACCCGTCAGCTCGAAAAGCTGAGGCTGAAGGCGTGGGACCAGCGGGCCACCACCTTCCCGTAGCACTCTCCGGCCCGCATCATGTCCCCCGCCTCGAGGGCGGCCAGCGACTCGTGAACCAGCTCACAAGAGTCGTCGACGACCAGAGCTGCAGGCTCGAACAGGGAGGCGACCTCGTCGTAGTCGAGCTCCACGACAGAGCCGGGATCGAACGGCTCCAGCCAGGCGGCAAGCTGGGCCAGCTCGTCGGCAGGAGTCTGGAAACTGGCGAGACGGCGCAGCACTTCCAGAGCCCGGTCGACGCGGGCGCGAACGTCAGTGATGGGAGCCCGGAACCGGAGGCCGGGAAGACCATCGGGCCGCTCGTATACCTCCTGTTCGTCAGGCAGGAAGCCGGTGAACCACCGCACCGGGACATGCCATGCCGAGGTGAGGATGTGCGACCTGTGCCCCGGGTTGGCCCAGTGGTAGCTCTTGAGCTCCCTCGCCGCGGCCCGGGCCGCCTCCTCCGGTATCACCCAGACCCCGCCGCCCCGGACGCTGTTGGCGAACGCCACCGTCGACTCCAGGACCCTGAGCCTCAGGTTCGAGGGGCAGACCAGGGTGCGCCCCTCCCAGTCGATCATCCGGTCGGAGTCCAGGTCTCCGGGACCGAGCATGCCGTATGCCCTGACAAACCCGGGAACCGGATCCTGGGAACGTAGGGCCTCCGGGGAGTAAACCCGGAGAGCGGACGACATGATCATGTGACCATGGTGGCACAGCCCGGTGACCATGTATGATCGCCGCAGGTTGTACCCGACAGATGTGAGGAGACCGACTTGGTCGTGTTCGATGAGGTAGCCAAGGAGGGTCACGAGCAGATCGTCTTCGGCTACGACCCGGTATCCGGCCTACGGGCCATTATCGCCATACACAGCACTGCACTCGGTCCCGCCCTCGGCGGGACTCGCTTTTATCCGTACGAGTCGGAAGAGCAGGCACTGATCGACGTCCTCCGCCTGTCCAAGGGGATGAGCTACAAGGCGGCCGCCGCAGGCCTCGACCTGGGGGGCGGGAAGGCGGTGATCATCGGCGATCCGCGCTCCGACAAGTCGGAGAGGCTGTTTCGGGCCTTCGGACGCATAGTCGACTCGCTGCGAGGGCGATACATCACCGCAGAAGACGTCGGGACCACACCCGAGGACGTCGATGTGATCCGACGCGAGACACGATGGGCGTTGGGCAACTCATCGGCGCACGGCGGTTCCGGGGACCCGTCCCCGGTCACCGCACGGGGCCTGTACGCCGCGGCCAAGGCGGTCGCCTTCAAGCTCTGGGGATCACCGGAACTCGCCGGTCGCCGGTTTGCAGTCCAGGGGGTTGGCAAGGTCGGCTCCGCTTTCGTGCAACTCCTGGTCGAAGCACGGGCCAATGTCACCATCGCCGACGCGTACCCGGCCGCAATCGAGCCCGCGGTGGCCAAGTACGGTGTGGCGACGGTACCGCCCGACGAGATCCACCGGATGGAGTCGGACATCTTCTCGCCCTGCGCCCTCGGCGCCGGCCTCAATGAGGTGACCATCCCCGAGCTCAACTGTGCTGCGGTCGTGGGGGCCGCCAACAACCAGTTGGCAACCGAGAAGGACGCTCAGCGGCTCGCCGACCGCGGCATCCTCTACGCCCCCGACTTCGTGGTCAACGCTGGAGGTCTGATCAACGTCTACGACGAGCTCCACGGCTACTCGAAGAACCGGGCCCTCTACCTGGTCGACTCGATCTACGACGCCACCCTTCGCATCCTCGACACCGCAGAAGCCGAGAAGATCCTCCCCAACGAGGCCGCCGAAAGGGTCGCCGAGGAGCGGATGAGGGACATCGGAGACCTGCGTCGGTTCAGACGCAGCGGGGACGACCGCAACTGACCGTGACCACCGATCAGATGACCGACCACGAGGCCCTGGGGCTGAGCGACGACCAGCTGGTGGAGATGTACCGGCTGATGCTCATGGCCCGACGGGTCGACGACAGGATGTATGCGCTTCAGAGGCAGGGGAGGGCTGCCTTCGTGCTCGGGTCATCCGGTCACGAGGCGATACAGGTCGCATCGGTCTTCGCACTCGACCGTGACAAGGACTGGGTCCTTCCTTACTACCGCGACATGGGAGTGGCGCTGGCCTGGGGTTTCGAACCGGACGAGATCTTCCTGGGGGTGTTCGCCAAGAAGGACGACCCGGCCTCCGGGGGCCGGCAGCTACCCAGCCACTGGTCTTCCAGGGAGCGAAGGGTGTTCACCCAGTCCTCGGTCATAGGCACCCAGTTCCCTCACGCGGCGGGGATAGCCCACGGACTGAAGAACCAGGGCTCCGACGCCGTGGTCGTGGTCTACGGCGGGGAGGGCGCCACCTCGGAGGGCGACTGGCACGAGGCCATGAACTGGGCGGGAATCCACAAGCTCCCGCTGATCTTCGTGATCGAGAACAACCAGTACGCCATCTCGGTGCCTCTCTACGAGCAGATTGCGGGACGGGTCGCCGACCGCGCCCCCGGATACGGCTTCCCCGGCCACATCGTCGACGGCAACGACCCTTTCGCCGTGGTCGCCACCATGACGGAGGCGGTGGAGCGGGCCAGGGCCGGCGAAGGAGCCACTCTCATCGAGGCGGAGACCTACCGCTATTACGCCCACACATCAGATGACAACGACACCCTCTACCGGACACGGGAGGAGGTGGAGGAGTGGCGGCGCAGGGACCCTCTGGCGCTCCTCCGCCAGTACCTGATCGAGAACCGCCTCATCGGCGAGGAGGAGGAGGCCGCCCTCGACTCCCAAGTGGTCTCAGAACTGGCAGCGGCGGTCGACAGGGCGGAGGCGGCACCGGATCCCGACGAGCCCACCACCCGGGTCTACGCCAACCCGATAGAGCCCGGCCCGGCTGCCACCGAGCCGGAGCCAGATGTCGAAGGGCCCGAGCTGAACCTGATCACCGCGGTCAACCGTGCCCTCCATGAGATCCTGGAGGCCCACGACGACGCCGTCGTCTTCGGGGAGGACGTTGCCAGAGACAAGGGGGGCGTGTTCAAGGCCACCCAAGGCCTCACCGAGCGTTTCGGGCCGGACCGCTGCTTCAACACCCCTATCGCCGAATCCTCCATCGTCGGCTGCGCCATCGGCATGTCGGCCACCGGCTGGAGACCGATACCCGAAGTCCAGTTCGCCGACTACATCCATCCTGCGTTCGACCAGATCGTGTCCGAAGCGGCGCGTGCGATGTACCGATCGGATGGAGTGTGGAACGTGCCAATCGTCATCCGCACCCCGTACGGCGCAGGGATCCACGGTGCCCAGTACCACTCCCAGTCAATCGAGGGCTACTACTCCCACGTCCCCGGCCTGAAGGTGGTCATCCCGTCCACCCCTGCCGACGTCAAAGGGCTGCTCCACTCTGCCTTCGAGGACCCCGACCCGGTCCTCTTCATCGAGCCCAAGAAGCTGTATCGGCTGGCCAAGGGCCCGTACCCGGAAGGGGAGCATCGGGTGCCACTGGGCAAGGCGGCGATCCGCCGCGCCGGCACCGACCTGACCATCGTCGCCTACGGGGCCATGGCCCACTTCGGCGTCGAGGCCGCCGCCATCCTCGAAGACTACGATGTCAGCGCCGAGGTCATCGACCTCCGCTCGATCAAGCCGCTCGACTGGCCCACCATCGAAGCCTCGGTTCAGAAGACCTCCCGCATTCTCATCGTCCACGAAGACAACGAGTTCGGCGGGTTCGGCGGCGAGGTCGCCGCCCAGGTGGCCGACAAGGCGTTCGAGTGGCTCGATGCCCCGGTGAGACGCTACGCCCTCCCCGACTTTCCCCTCATGCCCTACGCGGGCTCCCTCGAGAACCAGCTCTACCCGACGCCGCAGTCGATCGCCGACCGGGCCCTCGACCTGGC
>CAYVTP010000147.1:0-3896 GCA_964454615.1 uncultured Acidimicrobiaceae bacterium
GAGGGTCATGTGGCAGGCAAGTTGGTGATCGTCAACTGACCTCTGATCGGAGGCGGTCGAGGCCATCGAGCATGAGGTCGAGGGCGAACTGGAACTCGGTCTCGTCGTCGCACCACCCGAGGCTGTCCTCGGACGGATCGTGGGCGACGGCCGTGATCATCCCGACGATGTTGGGGAAACTCGCGACCATGGCCTCGACATCGGGCATCTCGTCCTCGCCGGCAGCCTCGTCGGGCTTGAACAGTTCCTGACTGAAACCCAACGCCCGACTCCCCAGGGCGTGGAGGGCGTGGTGGGCAAGGTCCCAGCTGAAACCTCCGTCCCGCATGATCCTGATCAGATCCTCGTGGTAGGCGATGACCGGGATGCTCAGGGCTGCCCTGGTCTCGATCACGGGTGGTATCCACGGGTGAGCCAGCAGCACCTTGCGGGCGGTGAGGATCGTGGCCCGCATGTCAGCCTTCCAGTCGGTGCTGGGGCGGGCCAGATCCAAGTCGTCGACGGCATCCTGGATCTCCCCGACCACCACTTCGACCACCCCGTCGAGGATCGCCTCCTTGTTGGCGACGTGGTAGTAGAGGGACATGGCCTCGACCCCGAGATCGTCGGCCAGGGTGCGCATGGTCAGCGCCGTGAGGCCCCCCCGATCGGCCAGCGCCACCGCGGCTTGGAGCACCCGCTCTCGGCTGAGCGGGGTCCTGGATTCACCGGTGCGTTGAGCGGTCATCGACTCCGAGGGTAGGGGGCCCCTGGTCTGAGGGATCCGGTCATGATCTTACAGGGTAAGGGCGGGTCTCGAACGTCGATAGGGCCGGGCTGTCAGGAGAGCAGGCTGACGGTGGCCCACACGGTCAGGATCACACCGACCGTGGTCAACCATGCGACCCGGCCCGGCCTGTAGGCAGCACCCTCCACTCCCTTCGGCGTCTCCCCCTTGCGGTGTTTCCACCAGGCAAGCCCGTTCCCGATGATCAATGCGAGGCCGAAGGCAAGGATTAGCTGGGGCAGCAGGGTCTGGATGTCGAAGATGTCGCCCATCTCGCCCCGACGGTACAAGGCCCTTCCGTATCCCAAAAGCTTGGGATCAGAACCCCGACATCACTGCCTGACGGGTGCCCGGGCCGATACTCTGCGCCCGTGAGAGTTGCCGTATCGACCCCTGCCAGCACGGCCAACCTGGGGCCCGGCTACGACTGTATTGCCATGGCGCTCGGTCCCCGGTGCACCGTGACAGCGGTGCCCGCAGAGTCATGGTCGGCGACCCACATCGGTCGGTTCTCCCCTCCCGCCGAAGCTCCCGACTCGGTGCTCATGGCCGCCAAGGAAGTGTCCTCTGTTCCTTTGGGCCTCACCGTCGACAACGACATCCCGATCGGCAAGGGCCTCGGGTCCTCGGCGGCGGCCCTGGTCTGCGGTGTCGCCGCAGCCCTTCTCGCATCGGAAGGGGAGGTCGCCCCGGACCGCGTGTACCGGGTGTCCGCCGAGATGGAAGGCCATGCCGACCAGGTCGCCGCGGCGGTCTATGGCGGGCTCATATTGATCCCCGCAGAAGGCATGCCGCTGCGCTTGCCTGTCCATCCCACCATCCGGCCGTTGGTTGCGGTGCCCGAGGCTGCCCTGTCCACTTCGATGGCCCGCCAGGTGGTCGACGACTTCCATCCGCTGGAGCGGGTGGTGCGGAGTCTGTCACGGATGTCGGCTCTGACCGCGGGTCTGCTCACCGGCGATGCTCAGCTTCTGGCGGCTGCCCACGGCGACGAGGTCCATGAGGCTCCCCGTGCCGAGATCAGCCCTGAGGTGGTCGAACTTGTCGATATCGCCAGGTATGCGGGAGCGCTCCATGCCGCCCGGTCGGGGGCCGGGCCATCCGTTCTGGCCCTGGTGACCGCCGAGACCGAGGCTGGAGTTCGCTCCGCATTCGAGAGAGCAGGCTGCGAGGTGGTGGGCGGCATGATCGAGCCCAACGGGCTCCTCTTCCAGACGTCGTCCTGACCTGGGGGGTCAAGCCTGGAAAGGGGTCGGCGTGCCACCAGCCGAGAGCCTCTGAGTGCCCCGTTTCCCCTGTCTCCGGTTTGACCTAATCCGCCAATCAGGCCACCATTGAGGCTGTCTCCCCCTTTTGAGAGGTTTCTACATGGGTTCGCTGATCAAGAAGCGGCGCAAGAAGATGTCGAAGCACAAGTACCGCAAGCGCCTGAAGGCGAATCGCCACAAGCGCAAGAAGTGAACTTCGGGAGACCGGGCCGCAGGGCCCGGTCTCCTCGTTTCAGGGTTGGTCCTTGAGGAAGTCCTCGATCTCCTCCACCAGGCGCACAGCCTCTTCGACTTCCTCGCCGCCCTCCTCCTCCAGTCGCTCCACATAGCGGGCAAGCTCGGCGTTGGCCGAGATTGCCTCGTCGACCGTCGACAGGAACTGGCGGCTCTCCGTCGCCAGGTCGTCGGTGCCGATGGTCACTCCGAGCAGCTCCGACGCCTTCAGCGCCAGGGCCTCCGCAGCCGGCGGGTACTCCTGGTTGGACAGGTAGTGGGGCACGGCAGCCCACACCGAGACGGTGTCGACGCCCGCATATCCCAGGGCCTGGTTGAGAACGCCGGTTATCCCGGTCGGCCCCTCGTAGCCGGAGGGGAGCAGTCCGTGGACACTGAGGGTCTCGGGGTGGTTCGAGGTCCCGATCAGGGGGACGGGCAGAGTGTGGGCCACCTGGCCGATGAAGGCACCCATCGTCACCGCGTTGGACACCCCCAATGACCTGAGTGCCTCGACCAACGTGCTGGTGAATGCCTTCCACCGATAGTGGGGCTCCTCGCCGAGGACCACCACAAGGTCCCTCTCGGCACCCCTCACAGCGTGGATCTCGTTGCGTGGCCAGCTGATGCTCCTGATCCCGGCGGAGTCGAGTTCCACGATGGGTCGGCGCACCTGGAAGTCGAAGTGGTCGTCGGGGTCGAGGATGGCGATGAGCTCGCTGTCCAGTTCCTCCAGGAACGTGGTGGCGGCATGGGTTGCCGACTCGCCTGCGTCCCCCCACCCGGAGAAGGCGATCAGCGCGACCGGATCGACGAGGACCGGCCTATCGAGCCACTGCAGTCCAGCCATGGCGACAAACTACACCACGCCGCCGGTTAGGGGGAGGGGTGGAGGAAAGGCTCGTACCGTCTGAGGCGGAGGGCGTTGAGGACGACCGAAACCGAGGAGAAGGCCATGGCGGCGGCGGCGATCATGGGGTTGAGGAGGCCCAGAGCGGCGAGGGGAATCGCCGCCGTGTTGTAGGCGAACGCCCAGAAGAGGTTCTGCTTGATGGTGCGCAGGGTCCGTCCGGCGAGGGCTATGGCAACCGGGACCAGCCGTGGGTCGCCGTTGAGGAGGACCAGATCGCCGGCTTCCATGGCGATGTCGCTCCCCGACCCGACAGCCATGCCGATGTCGGCTTGGGTGAGGGCGGGGGCGTCGTTTATCCCGTCACCGACGAAGGCGACGTTCCGACCTCTCCCTTGGAGGATTTCCACCTCCGCGGCCTTGTCACCCGGTAGCACCTCGGCCCGGACGGTCCCGATGCCCAACTGACCGGCAATCCGTTCGGCGGTGAGGCGGTTGTCGCCGGTGATCATGGCCACCTCGACCCCGGCACGTCGGAGACGCTCGATGGCCTCCGGTGACTCCTCCCTGATGACGTCGGCGACCGCCACCAGGCCCCGGACCCGGCCGTCCCATCCAGCGAGGAAGACGGTCCTCCCCATGTCCTCCAGGTCGGCCATTCTGTCGATCCAGACATCGGCGGCCATCAGCCCGCGATCGGCGATCAGCTTGGGCTTGCCCACCACGACAGTGGTCCCGTCGACCGTGCCGACCACTCCGAGGCCGGCAACGGCGTCGACCTGATCGGGTTGGAGCAGTG
>CAYVTP010000148.1:0-3840 GCA_964454615.1 uncultured Acidimicrobiaceae bacterium
CCTCCCGATGGCGATTGGCCTCGTGCTCGGCTGCCTGACGCGCGGCGACAGCCTCTGCGGAGAGGGCCATCCGCCGGGCACCGGCCGACTCGGCGTCCAGGGCGGCCACCTGTGCCACCAGGCTGAGCCACTGATCGTGGGCGGAGTGGGCCTCCTCCAAGCTCTCCTCCGCCAGCCGGACTCGGTTGAGCGCCGTCTGGAGTGGGCGAGTCGAGTTTGCCCTCCGCAGACCCAGGTGTTCCGACTTGAAGGCATCGATGGCTTCCAAGGCGGCGGCAGCCGTAGCCGCTGCCCCCGAGGTCGCCGCAGCGCGCTGCAGGTAGTCCTGAAGGGCGTCGGCGTGGGCAGTGATGGACATCACTTCGGCCTGGCGGATCGATGCGACAGCCAGAAAACTCTGCCTTTCCAATCCGAGCCACCTGGACCCGTCGGGGGTTCCCTGGTTCTCGATCTCTCCACTCACGTCGGACCCGAGGTCGACATCCTTTGCCATCGTCCCGACCTGGTTGGCCAGATCGTGGTCCAGCTCGACCCTCCGACCGTTGGGAAGGCCAATGAGGCATGAGACCCTCCAGGCGTCACCGTCCCAGGGGTGGCGACGGGCCCGGAATTCCCTCTCCTCCCTGGTGGGGCCGCCTCGCCGGGCGCGAACCCCGCAGAGCGCGGCGTAGATCGCGGCGTGCCAGCTGGACTTGCCCGCCTCGTTGGGCCCGTATACGACCGTCATCCCCTCGGCGAGCTCGAGGGTCTCCCCCTTGAATGGGCCGAAGGCGTGGGCCGTCACCCTCTGGATCCACATTCAGTCGACCTCCAGATCGGATCGGCCCTCGAGAGCGCGCAAGCCGGTCATCAGCACACGTCGCTCGAGCTTCGGGTCCAGCTCGGCTTCACGGACCTCCCTGACGAACTCCCCTCGGACGGTCGCCTCCGAGGCGATCGCCTCCAGATCGTATGCCCACGAGACGCCGGCGGTGACAAACACCGGAGGGGCATCGAGATGAGCGGCCACCCCGTCGAGGTCGCGCCGGTCGATGTCGACAGTGACGCCGACTTCCCCCTCGAGGAACATCCGTACCGTCCCCTGGCATGAGGCCAAGGCCTCGGTGACACGTTCCCGCACCTCCTGGCGGGTCTCACAACCCGTCAGGTCGACACGGACGTCTGCCACCTGCGACCTGGCCACCGTTTCTACCGAACGGGCGACGACACCGGTTGGGGCGACTTCGACGAGAACCGCCCCCCGCTCTCCGGTCTCACCGAAGGCAAGCGGGTCGGGATTTCCCGGATAGGTGTGCCAAGCGGTCTGGGCAGGGGTGTGGAAGTGTCCGACGAGAGCATGGGAGAAGCCTGCGGCTTCGACTTGCTCCAGATCGAAGGGGGCGTGGGGCTCTTTGCCCTCCTCCTCGAAGTGGAGGCCCGACCTCAGGCTCCCGTGGAACAGCGCCAGACAAGTCGAGTCGACTGCGTCGACCTCGAAGTCGTCGAGGAAGCCCGGGGTCCCCCGCTTGCGGTCGTGGGCACCGCCCCAGATCTCGAAGCCGTCGTCGAGGGGGTGGCGTTCCAGGCGGGTGCTGGTGAACACGTGGACATTTGGGCTCCAGTCGTTCCGGGCGTAGATGCTCTCGGGGCCGAACCAGTCGTGGTTCCCAGGGGCAAGCAGCACAGGTATGGGATGGACACGGGCGAACGCCCGCCTCAGCTCACCCGGGGTGTCTGCCGAAATGAGATCGTGCTCATAGAGGTCGCCTGCCGAGCACAGCGCGTCGACCTCCAACTCGGCGGCCAGGTCGACGATGGCGTGGAGGGTCTCAACCAGGGCGCGTCGACGGGCCCGCGCCGCAGCCGGCGGGGCCCACCGGAACGGAGTGTCGAGGTGCAGGTCGGAGAACAGCAGGATCCTCATCGAAGTCGAGGGTAGATCCCGACACCGACAGAACCTGGGACGGCGGAGGTCCGATCGAGGGTCGCTGAGATCCAGCCGGCAGTTCCGCGAAATTGCGGACCGGGACGACCACCATGGTGGTCATGGGCATATGGATCGTGATCTTGATCGGCGTCGTCGGCGGTCTGGCCGGGGCGCTCCAGTCACAGTTCTTGGGGGTCATGGATACGCGCGCGGGGCCACTCGCCTCCACCTTCGTCACGTACGGCCTGGGTGGTGTGGTCATAGGTCTGCTCATGCTCACGGTGGGCGGCGGCAGATTCGGCGAGTTGCGTGACATCCCCTGGTGGGCCTTCACGGCCGGCCTGATGGGACTGGTAATCGTCGCCTCCCTGGGCATGACGGTGGGGCGCCTCGGCCTCGGAGCAGGACTGACCCTGTTCACCGGTTCGACCCTCATCCTCGGGGCGCTCATCGACCACTTCGGATGGTTCGCAGAGCCAAACGCCATCGACCCGCGAAGGCTCATCGGTCTGGCCATGGTCGTCGTGGGGACCTGGCTCGTGGTGGGCGTCCAGTCGACGCCTACTTGATGCAGGTCTATCAGCCCATGGTGATGAAGGCGAGGGCGAGCAGGGCGAGCACCAGACCGGTTGCCTGACGCTTGCGGAGATGCTCTCTGTTGACCATGGCGGCGAGTACGACGGTCACCGCAGGGGACATGGCCGCCACCACAGCAACCAAGGCGAGTGGACCTGCTCGAAGCCCGAGGAGGAAGGTGACATTGCCCGCCACGTCGAGGAGGCCGTTGGACACCACCAGCCCGACGGGGAGAGCCGCCGCCTGGCCGACGCCCCACACGCCGGCGAAGGCGAGAAGCAGGACCACAACCATGGTCGCCGCCCTGGCCGGGATCAGGGGAAGCAGGTTGGAGGCGTCACCGGTCCGGCTGATCAGCACCACGTAGGCCCCGAAGCCGACTCCGGCCGCCAGGCCGTAGCCGAGTCCGCCCAGAGGGATCGTGCCGGAGTCGGCGACCCAGCTGCAGAGGAAGATGGCGGGGACTGCGAGAAGGACCCCTGCCCAGGCGAGAGCCGACGGCCGCTCACCGAGGATGAGAGCAACTGTCACCGGAAACACCGCCATGACCGCAGCCGCAGACGGGGCCACCGCGGCGGCATGGCCCCTGGCCAGCCCCGCGAACAGGAGGACCAGCCCTACCGCTCCCAGGACTCCGGCCGCACCGCCGAACACCCAGTCGGCGATGGTGGCCGCGCCACCCATGAGCAGAGCCGCCACAAGGATCAGCGGGAATGAGGCCACCGCCGCCCAGAGGACCACGGCCGGCGCCGGTGCTCTCTTGGAAGCCTCGCCCCCGACGAAGTCACCGAGCCCGTAGAGGAGGGCGCTCAGCGCCCCGAGCAAGACCCCCATCTCAGGCTGATGCCTCTGTTACCCCCTGACGGGTGAGGACATACCTGATGGCTGAGGCGGCGTCCTCCAGGTCGCTTCGCTCCGCCGTCTCCGCGGCATTGGCAAAGTCGAGGTCGTGGATCCCGTCCATGGGCACGAGGTGGATGTGCAGGTGGGGCACTTCCAGCCCGGCAATCATGAGGCCGACTTTCGCCGGGTGGTATGTCGCGTCGATTGCTCCCGCGATCTTTCGAGAGACACTCATCAGGTGGTCGAGAAGGCCGTCGGGGCAGTCGATCCAGTGGTCGATCTCCTCCCTGGGCACGACCAGGGTATGGCCGGGGCGGAGCGGGTTGATCGACATGAAGGCGACACAGAGGTCGTCCTTCCAGACGAATGTGCCGGGTATCTCGCCCTCGATGATCCTGGTGAAGATGGTGGGCATCAGCGAGTCAGAGAGTACCCCGTACCCCGTACCCCGTACCCCGTACGTGTCCCCCCGCCTGCGGGGGGACCGATCGAACGGAGTGAGATCGAGGGGGGCC
>CAYVTP010000149.1:0-3692 GCA_964454615.1 uncultured Acidimicrobiaceae bacterium
ATGTCGAGGGTCCCGGTGGAGAACCCGGGCGGCAGTTTTCCTTCACGTTGGGAGGTGTCGATGGGGAGGCCTTCGACAGCCCGAGACCCCGAGGCCCTGGCATGCTCGATGCCGGCCCGAAGCAGCATCGTCCCGATCCCTTGCCGCCGTCGGGCAGGCGGGATCAGGATGCAGTAGATCATCCACACGTCGGGGTCGTCGAGGTCGAACAGGCTGCTTCGGGCCACCAGCCTGCTCGACAGGGCGTGTCGTAGGCGGATCCTGGGTTCGACGCCGCACCATCCCACCGGCTCACCGTCCGCGGATGCGAGCAGGCCTCGTGGAGGGTCGAGGGTCTCCACCTGGGTTTGGAGCATTGTCCGTCGGGTCTCCCGGGATGTCGCCTGGGCCTCCCGATTCTCCAGGACGTGGAACTGGCACCAGCAGTTGCGGGCCGACGCCTCGGTCATCATCACCGATTCGACGGCCCCCCATCCCGCCTCGGCGGCGGGCACGATGGTGATGGGCGTGTCGCTCATGCAGGGTGCCTTCGGTGTTTGTCTGTGGCCCTTCTGTGGCAACCACCGGTGGCGGCTGCGGAGGGGGGTGTCTGGTGCTGGATCATGGCCCCAAAGTTAGGCCGGGCACGACAGGGCCGCGGTCGTGTAGAACTGAGGCATGACCTACCGGATCAGACCCACCCTGGCGTACCGGGACGCAAGGGCCGCCATCGACTTCCTGGTGAAGGCGTTCGGGTTTTCGGTGGACCTGGTCCACGACGACGACGACCCGAATGTCATCCTCCACGCAGAAGTGCGCTTGGGGGACGACGGCGTCGTCTTCCTCCACAGCGCCTCGCCCGGCGAGAGCTCGGTCGCCGACCTCGCCGCGTTGGCGGGTGACGACGGAGGCTTTCCCGCCTTCTCGATCCACGTCGACGTAGATGACCCCGACCCCATCTACGAGAGGGCTGTGTCGGCGGGCGCCGACGTGGTGCGGCCGCTTCAGGACTCCCCGCATGGGGTCGGGACGCGGGGCTTCATCGTCCGTGACCGGGACGGCCTCTACTGGAGCTTCGGAACTCCGCTGCCTCCCCTGGTCAAGGGTGACGACGGCAGGTGGCGCCCGGCATCGGATTGACCGCCAACGCCTAGCGGCGTTGGGTGTGAGTGCACACGTGATTCAAAGCGCAGCATCGCTCGCCACTTCGCCGATGTAGTCCACCAGGTATTTGTCGTCGGGTGCGTGTGGATATGCCTGCTGGAAGGAGCGAGCAGCTTCCGCCGGATTGCCGAAGTCACACAGCGGCCACAATGACACAAGGTCCTCTCGGTCCTGAGGATCTGCGCGGTGGAGCTTCATCACGAAGATGACTTCAGGCTCGGGAGTGCGGACTTCGAGACCACCACGCTGGTAGACGACCTCGCAATCGTCATAGTCGGCAGTCGCCGGCCAGTAGGGCGCCGCCGAGTCGTTGAGCCAGCTCGGGGAAAGGTCGTGGCGCGTCGCAATCCTTGCGACAACATGCTCGAGGTCCGCCCCGAGCCTGCGGGCGGAGTCGACATCGCGGGTCGACATCCTTTGGGAGTGCCACAGCATCCAAGCTCCGCCGACCATCACGATCTGCGTTGAAGCGGCGGCCACCTCCAACTCTCTGGCGAGTTCGTCGAACAGGGCCTCGAGCTCAGCGCGATTTTCGAGGAGTCCTCTGGCCACGGCACTCAGGCTGCTGATCGGAATATTGCTGAACGCGGGATAACGATGTTGCGACGTCTGAATGGTTCCGGTGAAGAACGCTGGTACCCCTGGCGCATTTGGGGGGTGGACGGCGGGAACCATGGGTCTTCCAACGATCCGTAAGCCCGGGTCCATGGCGGACGCTCGATGCCGTGTTCGTCGGCCAGCTGTTCGGCTAGTGCTGCGAGAAGGGCGTTGAGTAGCGGGAGGGTCGGAGCGGGTGGGTCGGCGATTGCGCTCGGGAGCCTCTCAGGATGCTGTTCGACACGATCGACGAAGGCGCGAAGTCGAGTCCAGTCGATCTTCAACCGCCCGGGCCCCTCGCTGTACGCCGTAGCGAGTTCGGCCAGGGTTAAACGGTCTTCTCGGGGCTGTGACTGGACGACAAGGTCGTGTCCGGCAGCATCGAGAAGCCGGACGAGCATTCTGATTGTCGGATCGCTCTGACCGTATTCGACTCGGGAGACAGTGGAAGTGGGAACCCCTGCCTTGGCAGCTAGAGCGCGACGCGAGAGCCCGGCATTCGCCCGAGCATTTCGCAGGAGAGCGGCAGCGTCAACCATAAGGGGTAGCATAAACGCAACTCCATGCTGAGGGCAAGTGGACCTGTCGTGCCGGGTTCGGCAGCGGTCGAAGTGGATACTCCAGGATCGTGTCGGCGGGGTTGGCGGCGGTCCTCTGCGAGCCGTCACGCCCCGCCCCGGCGGGGAGGCGCATCCCTTCGGGAGGCTCCGGCGGCAACTGATCACAAGGCCGTAAAGGCCACCACATTTCGAGACGATATGAGAACCCATGTCGTCGTTCGATGCCAGGCTTCGGCTGCCTGGACAGTCCCGGCTCCCGGTGGGAGTAGAGGTCGACGTGACCTCCGATCGTGTCACCGTGAGCTCGGGAGGCCGCACCGTGGCAGCCTGGGCCCGAAGCAAGCTCGCCGTGGAACCCCACGCCGACGGGTTCCATATCACCGTGGACGGGGAGGAAGTCATCCTCAACGTCACCGATGCGGCGCGCTTCGCCGCCGCCCTGGGGGTGCCGCAGCTCGTCAAGAAGAGAGTGGCCATCATCGGAGGACGTCGGTTGGCCGGGGCCCCAGTCGCCGCGGCGCAAACTCAGCCGGCGCCTGCAGAGCTGGAGGACAATGGCGCACCGGTGCCCCCGGTCACCGCGGAGACCACCGACCCGGATGCAGTGGAGGACTACGCCGGTCACATCGCCGAGGTCGCCGCAGCTCTCAAGTCAGACTCGCTGTCAGCCGCCCAGGCATTCGGCAAGTGGGTGAGGCTCCTCAAGGAGCTCAACCACCGCCACGGGCAGGGTTCGATGTCCTGTGACAAGTTCTTCCTGTTGAACACCGAGGTCCTCGACCTCATCCCCGAGCCCAAGCCAGGTTCAGGCGCCAACTGAGTCTGACCGGTCCGCGCGGGCCACCCAGCACAAAGGGCGGGCGGTCTGAACTGGCGATCCTCCACCGGTCACCACGGGGCGCCTGGAGGTGGTCTCCGGGTGCAGCCCTTCACCCCGATGAGCTGAGCTCCGAAGTGGGCGGTCAACGCCTTGGTCGAATAGTCTTCGAAGCGTGGTCACACTTCCCTCGGGAACAGTCACCTTTCTCTTCACCGACGTGGCCGGGTCCACTCGAATGTGGGAATCGGATCGGGCCGGCATGGAGACGAGTCTGGCCGTCCATGATCGAGTCCTGCGGGAGGTGATCGAGGCCCATGACGGAGCCGTCTTCGCCACAGCCGGCGACTCGTTCTCGGCAGCGTTCCGCACCCCCGTCCATGCTGTCGAGGCGGCTGCTGAAGCTCAGCTGAGACTCCGCTCGGAGAGCTGGGTCGGCCCACCCATCACGGTCCGGATGGGGCTCCACACCGGCGTCGCCGAAGAACGCGACAACAACTACTACGGGCCCGAGGTGACTCGGGCGGCCCGGATCATGTCGGTTGGCCATGGAGGCCAGGTCCTCCTCTCAGAGA
>CAYVTP010000150.1:0-3647 GCA_964454615.1 uncultured Acidimicrobiaceae bacterium
CACCTCGTCCCTGGAGTTGGGCATCGACATGGGAGCGGTCGACCTGGTGCTCCAGATCGAGTCCCCCACCTCGGTCGCCTCCGGTTTGCAGCGGGTGGGACGCTCCGGCCATCAGGTCGGCGGTGTCTCCCGGGCCAAGATCTTCCCCAAATACCGTGGCGACCTCCTCGTGGCCACGGTCGTCTCCGCACAGATGGCGGCCAGACGGGTGGAGACCACCCGCATCCCGGCCAATCCCATCGACGTGCTCTCCCAGCAACTAATCGCCCACGCCGTGGCCGGGGACACCACCGCGGATGCGCTCTATGACCTGGCACGCCGGGCCGCCCCCTACGCCAGCCTGAGCCGTGCCGTCTTCGACGAGACCCTGGACATGCTCTCCGGCCGTTACCCCTCCGACGCATTCGCCGAGCTGCGTCCCCGTCTCAACTGGGACCGGGCCACCGGAGAAGTCACCGCCCGCCCCGGCGCACGTCAGCTCGCCGTCAGCAACCCGGGCACGATCCCCGACCGGGGCCTCTTCCGGGTGACCCTGCCCGACGGGAGCCGGGTCGGTGAGCTCGACGAGGAGATGGTCTACGAATCCCGGGAGGGCGACACCTTCCTGCTCGGGTCGAGTGCCTGGCGGATCACTCAGATCACTCACGACAAGGTCGAGGTCGTTCCCGCACCGGGATCCCCGGCCAAGATGCCGTTCTGGCATGGCGACATGTCGGGCCGCCCACTGGAGACCGGCAGAGCAGTGGGCAGGTTCGTCTCCGAGATCTCCTCCCTCGACCAGACCGAGGCCAACACGAGACTGCAAGACCAATTCGGGCTGAACCCCTTCGCCGCGTCCAACCTCGTCGACTACCTCCGGGAGGAAAGGGAGGCCACCGGGCTGGTTCCCACCGACACCACCATCGTGGTGGAGCGCTTCCAGGATGAGATCGGCGACTGGCGGGTGGTCTTGCTCTCACCACTGGGGGCCAGGGTCCATGCCCCGTGGGCCATGGCGCTCAGACATCGGTTCCGTTCCCGCTACGGGACGGATGTCGACGTCATCTGGTCCGACGACGGCATCGCATTCCGCTTCCCCGACTCCGACGACCCACCCGAAGCCGATGACCTCGTGCTCGACCCGTCCGAGGTCGAGAGCCTGCTTCTCGACCACCTCGCCGACACCGCCCTCTTCGGGGCACGCTTCCGGGAGGCGGCAGGAAGGGCGTTGCTCCTCCCCCGCCGCCGGCCCGGTGAGCGGACACCCCTGTGGCTGCAACGCCGACGCTCCGCCGACCTGCTCGGGGTTGCCAGGCAGTTCGGTACCTTCCCAATCCTCCTCGAGGTCTACCGGGAGATCCTGCAGGACGACTTCGACCTGCCCGCTCTCCAGGAGATTCTGACTGACATCGGCTCCCGCAAGGTCAGGGTCGCCGCGGTCGACACCAACGGCCCCAGTCCGTTTGCTTCCTCGCTGCTCTTCTCTTTCATAGCCGCCTACATGTACGAAGGCGATGCTCCCTTGGCGGAGCGGCGGGCCACCGCCCTCACCCTCGACCGGAACCTGCTTCGCGAGCTTCTCGGCGAGGGGGAACTGCGCGAGCTGATCGACCCCGAGGTGGTGGCGGCTGTCGAACTCGAACTCCAGCACCTCACCGACAGCCGGAGGGTCAGACAAGCTGACGGCGTACACGACCTGTTGCGCGACCTGGGGCCACTCGGTATCGACGACATCGAAGTGCGCAGTGTCGGGGTGGACATCGTGGCCGCCCTCGACTACCTGACGGCGGCGCGGCGGGTGGTCGAAGTCACCATGGGTGGTGATCGTCGATGCGCGGCTATCGAGGATGTGGCCCGCCTCCGCGATGCGTTGGGAGTCCAGCCACCGGCCGGGGTGCCGCACGCCTTCCTCGAGCCGGTCCCCGATCCTCTGGGAGATGTCGTCGCCCGGTTCGCCCGCACCCATGGCCCGTTCGTCGCCGCCGAGGCAGCGGCAGCGCTCGGACTCCCCGTAGGTGTCGTCGAGACCGCTCTAGCCCGGCTGGAGGAATCGTCTCGCGTCGTCCAGGGAGCGTTCCGGCCGGGAGGCGAGGGACGGGAGTGGGTCGACGAGGGGGTGCTGAAACGTCTCAAGCGTCGCTCCCTCGCTGCTCTCAGGTCGGAGATAGAGCCTGTCCCCGCTGACGCCCTGGCCCGTTTCCAGATCGGTTGGCAGGGGGTCTCCCCTGAGCCGCCACGGGGGCGAAACGCCCTGGACGACGCCATCCGACGATTGGCCGGGGCTGCAATGCCGGCCTCGACCCTCGAGCGCGACATCCTGGCCGCCCGGGTCAGCGACCCCGGCACGGGGATCGACGGCCTGTTCCTCGCCGGCGACCTGGTCTGGGTGGGTGAAGGTGCCCTCGGCACCAAAGACGGAAAGGTCGCCCTCTACCCGCGCGAGACGCTGGCGACGTTGTGGCGTGGCCCTGACCCCGATCATGATCCCGACGGGGTCGGCACCGCGATCCTGTCAGCGCTGGAGGCAAGAGGCGCCAGCTTCTTCGGCGACATCTACGAAGCGGTTGGAGGTGGCGACCCCGAAGAGGTACTCGACTCGTTGTGGGAGCTGGTCTGGGCGGGTCAGGTCACCAACGACACCTTCGGCCCGGTGCGCGCTTTTGTGGGGCGCCGCAAGACCAGGACGGGAGGGAGGCCCTATTTGTCCAACCGATTCCCGCCTCACGCTCAGGGGCGGTGGTCGCTGACCACGGCCCTGGTCCGCGCAAAGGTCTCCGCGACGGAGCGTCACGCCACCTGGGCCGAACTGCTCCTCGACCGTCATGGTGTCGTCACCCGTCGAACCGCACTCAGTGAGGCCTTCCCCGGGGGTTTCAGCGCCCTCTACCCCGTCTACACCCACCTCGAGGAGACGGGCCGGATCAGACGCGGCTACTTCGTCGAGGGCCTGGGAGGGTCCCAGTTCGCCCTGCCCGGGGCGGTCGACCGTCTCCGCAGCGAGACCCACACCGGGGTGGTTGTGCTCGCCGCCACCGACCCGGCCAACCCGTATGGCGGAGTTCTCCCCTGGCCCGATTCGGATGAGATCCGTCTGGCCCGTGATGCCGGTGCCTACGTGCTCTTGGAGGACGGGAAGCTGGTCGGCTACCTGGACAAAGGCCGCCGCGGCCTGACCCTCTTCGACATCACTCCGGACCGGTTCGGCGAGATCTCCCGCTCCCTCGCCGAGGTGGCAGTCCGCTACCGGCGTCTCACCTTGCTCACCGTGAACGGTGAACCGGCGCCTGCCTCCCCCCTGGCCGTCCCCCTCACCGAGTGGGGCTTCGCCACCGCCCCCCGCGGGCTCACCTACCGGGGCTGAACCATCACACCACTCCGACCATCCGTTCTGTGAGGAGAAAGTCGCGCTAGCCGCGGCGATGTTCTACACAGTTGGTATGGGGACAGCCAAGCTTCGGCCACCCGGGTCGATCAGGACATGACGGCTTCGTCGATTCGGGACCGGTTCTCGGTCAGCCAGGCCATTTTGCGAAGGTGCCGCTCCTGTCCACCCAGAGCCTGCCACATCTCCACGAAGGCCGGCACACCCTGATCGACCCGGCTCATGACGAATCGATGCGCCACGTCTTCGATCTCGAAGAGCACTGCCATGAAGCTCCGTCGGATCT
>CAYVTP010000151.1:0-3632 GCA_964454615.1 uncultured Acidimicrobiaceae bacterium
GGCCATTGCCCTCGCTGTCGTCTGGGGCTTGTTGGTGGTGCTGAGAGTGTCCGGCGTAGGAACGGAGGTGACTGTTTTCACACTTTTTGTGGCGAGTGTGATGGTCATGGTCGGTGGACGCCTTCTGAGCATTGCTGGGAGGAGCTTGGGCTTGGCACTGGTAGTGCTCGTGGTTGTCGGCGTAGCTCTCATCGTCCGCCGTCTGGACAATCCCGTCGTTGTCAGTGGAGCGCTGTTGGCGTTGGCGGTCACGGCTGTCGCGGGCCCGATCATCGCATCAGTGCAGTCAGCCCTTGCCTGGGGGAGTATCAACAGTGGACTCGACCCAGCTCCTCAAGTAGTTCTTGTCAACCACCCTGAGATCTTTGTCCTCGTTGTGGACGGTTACCCAGGATGGCACACATGGCGAAACGAGTTTGCATCGACGAACCTCTCCTTCAACGAGGAGTTGCTCGCCAGAGGGTTCCAGGTTCCGACGTCGGCTTGGTCTGCCTACGCGATGACGGAGCTATCGATACCGAGCCTTTTCGGCATGGGTTATCCATTGGTGGGGACGGAGGTGACCTACGCAACGAAGCGGCATCTCTATAGAAAGACAAGCGGAGAGAGTTCCTTCGTCGAACTGATGAGGGAGTCCGGCTATGAGATAGCACTAGTCGGATCGGGATGGAGCGGTTTCACCTGTTCCGATCATGTGGACATTTGCGCGGACGCAGGGTTTCTCGACGAGATGGTTGGGTTCACCCTGACGGAGGGCTTGCTGGGTCCCTTCATATTCGATCGTCTTGGCCACCCCTTCACCGCGGGCTCGATCCGTGCCATGCGCTGGATGGAATCCCATCTCGGAGAGGTGCTCACAGACGGCAGGCCATCCCTTGTGATTGCTCACCTGATGCTGCCGCACGAGCCGCTGCTCCTGAACGACTCGTGCGAACTGGTTGATGACCGCTCGGCTGACGTGAGAGGGGCGAGAGGTGTCCTCGACATCAGCGAGTGGGATAGGCGATTCGTCGAACAAGTCGGATGCGTGAATGGTTTCATTCTCGAAACCGTCGACAGTCTGCCACCAGAGGCAGCGGTCCTCGTTGTTGGGGATCATGGGACCAACAGGAGGTACCGACTGGCGAGCGAGTGGGATGAGGCTGCAGTCGCTGAACGCTTTAACGTCCTTGTGGCAATGAGAATTGGTGGGGTCGACTGCGTCTTGGGCGATCCAGTCATTATCCCCAATGTGCTCCGCCGTCTTACCGGTTGTCTGACAGAGCAGAACTTTCCAGATGTCAGTGCTCGAATGTTCCTGCCGACCCTCGAGGAAGTCCCAGTGGACACCGTTGACTCGCTGCTCGGTGGCTGAAGACGACATCAGTGCTAGTGCCCACGCACAATCGCGATACCTCAATGTGGCGGAGGAGGCGTCGATACTGAGCGGGTGACCGGATTAGATCGAGTCAAGTTGCCCGCCTTCGTAAAGTGTGCCATGTCAGTTCCGGTGGTCTGGCTGGTAGCCGTCCCTCTGTTCGTCTTCTACATTCTGCTGCCGGCTCCGGGGCCGACCCGTGGTCAGCACATTGATCCCCTGACCAACGCGGTGACGGCATGGCAGGTCGGGATGCGTGGAACCGTCGTGCTCGACGGCTACGAGAGGGCTACGGCGCCGGAGTACTACCGGAACATCGGATGGTACGTGGACAGCTCCAGAGGCCCGGTAAGCCAGTATCCGCCCGGGGCAGCGCTGCTAGCCGCTCCTTTCTACAGAACCTGGGGGGAGGGATTGACAGCGATGGACATGGTCGGAACCAACAACCCCGACGCTCCACCGATTCGTCTCCCAATGCCGTCGGTCACGCCTGCGAGGCTCGCGGCGGCAACCGCCTCGGCGGTAGCCATGGGCTTCCTTAGCATGGCCGTTCTAGCCGTCGGTATGGGCAGAACAGCGGCGATTGCGACCGGGCTGGTTGCAGGTGTCGCAACCCCCATGTGGTCTGTCGCCGCCTCAGCGCTTTGGCAGCATGGCCCAGGAGCGATGTGGGTAGCCCTCGGCGTGTGGCTCGCCGCCAAGTCTCGGTATCTGCTCTCCGGGCTGGCCTTTGGGGCGGCGATCTTGACCCGTCCGCATCTGGCGATCATCGGAGCGGTTGTAGGTGTGTACGTTGCCTGGAAGTCACGTGACATCCGCCCAATGGCCAAGGTTGCTGCAACCTCCTCCCTCGGACTCATCGGACTGCTCGTCTTCAACTGGTGGCTCTGGGGTCGCTTGACGGTGACTGGGGGATACTCATCCGCCTTTGCAGATCATTTTGCCAGTGGCGACGTCGTCGGATTCGCCCGGAACCTCCTCGGTGCCCTAGTCGACCCCAGAGTGGGTCTGCTCCTGGTCACCCCCTTCCTCCTCCCGCTCATCTTTCGGCTGCGCCCGGCGTGGAAGGATGCTCCGGCATGGACCAAGGGGGCTGCTCTGGGAGGACTCCTCTACCTCCTGGTCCAGTACAAGGCGAATCGTTATTCCGGGGGTGAGGGGTTTGTCGGCTACCGGTATCCACTGGAAGCATTGACCGCGGCCGGTCCGCTTCTCGCGCTCGCCTATCCCCACTGGGTCAGGGAGCGTCCTGCCGCCCTCGTGATCTTCTGGTTGTGTGTGGCCGCCAGCCTCTTCATGTTGGTCTTCGTGTGGCGGTGACCAGGTCAAGGTGCGAGCCGGCGTCAAGGTGCGAGCCGGCGTTCCCGCTGTGCCGTAGTCTGCGGAACAACAGGCGATGATCATGAGCACTCCCGACGTTTCGATTGTTCTCCCCGTCTTCAACGAGGTGACCCATCTCGAAGAGGAGGTACGTCGTATCGAGAAGACGATGGCCGACTCCGAGTACAGCTTCGAGATCATCGTGGTCGACGACGGTTCGACAGACGGGTCGGGGGAGTTGGCGGCGTCCCTTAGTGTGCGCACTATTCGATTCGCCACCAACCGGGGCTCCGGGTCGGCGCGTAAATACGGGACCATGGCGGCGGAGGGGCGGATCGTCGTCTGGACCGATGTCGACATGACGTATCCCAACGACCGGATACCCGAACTGGTGGCCGATCTGGATGGCTACGACCAGGTGGTGGGTGCCCGGCGCACCGAGGAGGGGACGGTGAGGCTGCTCCGCCGTCCGGCCAAGTGGTTCATCCGCAAGCTCGCCTCTTACCTGTCGGGCACGACCATCCCCGACCTTAACTCGGGGTTCCGGGCGTTCCGGCGGGACGTCGCGCTCCAGTTCCTGTACCTACTTCCGCGGGGCTTCTCCTGCGTCACCACGCTGACCATGGCGTTCCTCTCCAACGGCTACACGATCAAGTACGTGCCCATCGACTACGCCAAACGGGCAGGCCGTTCCAAGTTCCACTGGCTTGCCGACACACGCCGTTATCTACTGCAGGTGGTGCGCATGGTGCTGATGCACGAGCCGATCCGGTTCTTCGGGCCTCCAGCGGCGCTGCTGGGAATCTTTGGTGTGGGAAAGCTGGTCTATGACTTGGTCGACAAGAACTTCCGGGTCGGCACCAACACCATCGTGATTTTGGGTGTCGCCTTCGCTCTAGCTGGCGTCGGGTTAATCGCCGACCTGCTCGTGCAGCTGAATAAGCGGGAGCACGAC
>CAYVTP010000152.1:0-3622 GCA_964454615.1 uncultured Acidimicrobiaceae bacterium
GTTGCAGGTTCAAATCCTGCCGGGCCCACAAACGACCGACCTGGGAGAACGGTCACAAACGGGCGATGACCAGGGCAAACGGTCCCTCGGCCTTATCTCTCGCTATCTTTCGTGGTCTCACCTGTATCTGCTACATTTCTTTTGTGTTGTGCAACTATTGTGCAATAGGTGAGTAGGCCGATGACCAGCGGACGGGATCCGAAATGGGAAGTGTGAAGCGAATCGACACCTGGAAGCAGAAGTCGGGAAAGAAAATCTCCAAGCCGTGGATCGCCCGGTATCGAGGACCGGACGGCAAACAGCACTCCAAGACCTTCGCCCGGAAGGTCGACGCCGAGCAATGGCTCGTCGCTGAGGAGTCCAAGGCCCAACGGGGGGAGTGGATCGACCCCCAGGCCGGCGCGGTAACCTATGGCGAGTGGGCCGACCACTGGCTCGATAGCCGCCACGGCCTCGCACCCAAGACCCGAGCCGGGTACGAATCGCTCCTTCGGTCGCGCATCCTCCCGACCTTCGCCCACGTTGAGATACGCCGCATTACGACCCCCGCTGTGCGCGAATGGGTCTCGGGGATGGTGGAGGACGTGAGCCCGGCCCGCATCCGCCAGGCGTTGCAGGTACTCCACGCCAGCTTGGATATGGCCGTCGATGATGGCCTCATCCCGCGGAACCCGACCCACAAGGTGAAGCCGCCGCCGGTGCGGAAACGTCGTCAGCTCTTTCTCACCGCCGACCAGCTCGAAGACCTGGCCGACACCGCGGAGACCATCCGCGACGGGTATGGGGGCCTCGTCCGGCTTCTCGGGTACGGGGGCCTCCGGTGGGGCGAGGCAGTAGCGCTCCGGTGGGAGAAGGTGGACCCCGCGTGGCGTCGGGTGCGCATTGAGGAGGCAGCGTCCGAGGTCGGGGGCCGTATCACCTTCGGGGCGCCCAAGACCCACGAGACCAGAACCGTGATATTGCCGCGCGGTGTCGTCTCGTCCCTCGGCGTGCCGGATAGTGGTCTCGTGTTCACCGCGCCGCAAGGGGGGCCGCTGCGCCACTCCAACTTCACGAAACGGATATGGCTCCCCGCGGTGGCCTCGTCCCCGGTGCCGGACGGGCTCCTAATCCACGACCTGAGAGACACCGCGGCGTCCCTCGCCATCTCCGCTGGGGCCTCGATTAAGGCCGTACAGCGGATGCTCGGGCACGCCTCCGCAGCGATGACGCTCGACACCTACGGATCTCTGTTCGAGGAAGACTTGGAGACTCTGGCCGACCGGATGGAGGAGCGCTACGGGTTAACCAGTTAACCGGCTGAATCCGGTGATGCATTGGTGCGACGCAACAGTCAGGCTCTTCGTGGACGCCATTCGACTGAGGGGCGTCTGGTTGGACGGCAACGCTTCCTCCAATGTTTTCATGTTCGAGATCCTCGGAGTTCGGTCTCCCAACAGTCTGCCAATACCGTCTCTCGGTGCGTGATCTGGTGCCTGTTGCCTCTGCCTTGCACACCGAGCCGCAAGCGAGGATCGAAACGCGTGCAATTCGAGTGGGATTCATTCCTTCCTACCCCGGAACCAGCCGGTCCCCCGATCCGATCGGGTCGTCGGGTGTAAAAGTGCCATGCCTGCTCAGACTTTCAGCCTCCGGGCAAGCGAGGGAGTCTTGGAAGACCGTTGAAGACCGTCGGTGAACCCCGTCCGCGGAGGCTATCGGATGACCTCTGCGTCATGACCCGGCGAGATTGAGGAGGAAGCCGAGTCGGTTCGGGCCATACCTCAAGGATTATGGCTGACCATCCTCTCCTTCCAGGTTCGGAAGCAGTCTTGTGACATCGGCGGTGCAAGTCTCGCGGATCTCCGCGCCTCTGTGAAGCTCGCCATCGGTGTCCGATAGGTCCGGCTCGCCATACATAGAAGCTTCTGGCACTGCATCGTAGGGATGCCAGTTTGTGCCTCGCGCCTCGACGTAGGAGTCGAGCGACGGGGGGTCAACCACTGGATATCCATGCTCGATGAGGCAACTTTGTGTGATCTGATAGGCGGCATACCAGACCCTTAGGTTCTCATCGGAGATCTCGGGGGGACCGACGACTACGCCCTGGTCAATTGCCGCCTGCATGCAGTCCTCCATAGCCCGGGACGCTGCCTCGCTCTGCTCTGGAGGTCCAACGGCAATTGACCGATCGCGAAGGTCAATCTCGGCGATGAATCCGTGGTCTTGGAGACACTCCGCAAGGAAAAGCAGATGGTCCTCCGACGACCAACTCCTTAGGTCCGGGTCGATAGCTTGGGGGTCTATTGCCGGGCCGGGGTCATCCACTTGTTCGTTGGCGCACCCAGCCACCACAGCCAATAGCAGCCATGCCAACAGAGATCGCTTGAACACGATCAAGCGTGGCTCATTGTGGGCAGATGGCACCTGCGAACGAGAGTTGGTTTCCAATGATGTTGCTGAACTGCGTTCCGGTCAGCCAGCCGTAGATTCGAGTTCTGCTCTGGACGCCATGATAAACGTATAAGACTGTGGAGTATCCTGACTTGGAGTGCTCCTGCCATCCATTTGCGGTCCCGGTGGCCCGGTTTGGCCGCCGCCACCGCAATCGGCAGACACTTGGACAGCCCACGCCGGGAGTGCCAACGTCAGTATGAGCACAGCCGACAGAATTGCGGCCGTAAGACGACGACGGTTGCGGACCGGGCTTGATTGGCTCGCCTCTGTACGTCTCATCTACTCTTCCCTTCGGTCTGGTGGTGCCGGGACATGTTTACGCTTGGTCCGGCACCACTGGCCTTCACTTCTGGGCTGGATCCAGCCCAGTGCCCACCGTACCGATGGATGGCGTCCGGGTGCCGGACACCTTTGCCTGGCCACGGGACGTGTCCGTTGGCCGGACACACGATTGAGTCCGGGCATTGTTCGAGCTGACAATGGCCTGAGACGGATTGGTTCAGTGGCGAGTCGGCGAAACGCCAGGCGTCAATCCGGTGCTGGTTAGGGTTGGTTCAGGGCAAGGGGCCACAACACAGGGGCACGGGCTGACAGCCGTAGGAGAGTTACTTGGGGAACCTCATAATTCGTGTCCGAGCCCAGAATTCGCGCGGCCTCGGAGGCGTCATGCCGCTCCAAGTGGACAGTCGCGAGGATGTCATCGTTACCGACGTCGAGAGGATGGCGAGAAGCACCAGCGGAGGCGTCGCCTTTGTCAGCAGTCACCTCGAAGCGATCGTCCGTGTTCTCGACACACGCCGGGTTCTCGGTGTGATTCACCCGGACGAGCTGTCAGAGAACCAATTAGCGATTCTTGCCGCAGGTTCGAAGGTATTCTCGACATACACGGCGGAAGACTGGCGCATCGATCCTGCGTACTACGAGCTGATCCGCTCGGTCGCTTATGGTCTTACACGTATGGAAGCCGCGAGGCAGGCGGGATACAGCGAACGTCATGCGCGCAGGATTCTCGCCGGCATTGCTGAGCGGGCGGGAGTGGGCGCCGAATTCAGCTGGGCTGCCCTGGCCCCATTGCTGGCGGTATGAAGTTCCTTAGCGTGGTCGGGATGGTCGTGCTGGTTGGAGTGGTCGCCGTCGTCGGCTTCTGGGCCGGACGGGCCGCTCTGGAGCCTCCTGATGATCCGAT
>CAYVTP010000153.1:0-3612 GCA_964454615.1 uncultured Acidimicrobiaceae bacterium
CTCTCCGAATTTGTGAAGACACGGGATCGAGTCGCCACGTTCTTTGCCCTGACTCCGTTCGCCAAGGATTTGTGTGTCCGGGCTGGAATGGATCCAGACCGTGTCATCGTGAAGCCCAACTTCGTCGGAGATCCAGGCCCTAGAGATGACCCACCATCCGCTAGCGACACTGCGCTATTCGTCGGACGCCTCACCCAGGCGAAGGGCGTTGACCTGTTGGTCGAAGCATGGAGACAGGCGGCCCCCTCAGACATGCGACTTCTGGTGATTGGTGATGGGCCTCTTAGGCCCGACCTCGAGCAGAACTACCCAGACGTCGAATTCACGGGCTGGTTGGCACCCGAAGAGGCCAAGCGAAGAATGATGTCAGCCCGAGTGCTGCTCTTCCCCTCGCAGTGGTATGAGGGTCAGAGCATGACGCTCCTCGAGGCAATGGCTGCAGGGCTTCCGATCCTTGCTTCGAACTGGAAGCCAATAGCGGAGACCATCGCCACAAGCTCGACAAGGTGGCTCGTGCCGTCTAAGGATGTCGGGGCGTGGGCGGAGAGAATCTCTTCACTGGACGACCAGTCGATCGACCTTGCCGGGCGAGACTCGCGGTCAGCCTACGAGGCTCACTTCACCCCAAACCGAGCCCTCCGGAACCTCGAGGAGGCCTACGCCTACGCAATCAGCAGATGAGACCACACCGATTTGCCGACGTGGTCTCTGACGGTCACCTGGAGTCTGATGTGTGAGGGCCCCCGCGTTCGGCGCCCCGGGCCCCTTCCCTCCACCCGAGAGCGTTACACACCCCACTGCGCGCCAACAGGGCAAGGTTCGCCGGCGAAATCGAGAATGAACCGGTAACCGGTCCGAGGGTATTGGAGACTTTCGGCCCGACCTGGCCGTAGGGCCAGACTGCAAGTCCGACGCTGGATCCAGAACGCGTGGCCCCATGTTGGTGCGGCTGTCCTCCTCGGCGTCTACTACTCAGTCTCGTCCCCGAGCAACAGGTACAAGGATTTCAGCGACAGCTGGTTGCACGCTTCACCTGGTGCTCGGTGAGGAGTCCGCCAGCCGTGGCCGTTCGATGGCGATGCGGGCTATGAATGTCGGGACAATGAAGCCATAACGGCGCCAAAGCCGTCGCGGCTCCACCACAAGTCGGAAGAACCACTCCAGGCCCACCCGCTGCAGCCACCGCGGGGCCTGACGGAGCCGGCCGGCGTGAATGTCAAAGGCAGCCCCCACGCCGATCAACACAGGGGCCGTCAACCTATCTCTGAAGGAGGCCATCCATCTCTCCTGCTTTGGGGTTGACAAACCCACCCACACGATGTCCGCTCCGGACTCATTGATGAGGGCGACCACCTCCTCGTTCTCGGCGTCAGTGAGATCCCGAAATGGTGGAGAGTACGTACCGACAACCTTCATGGCAGGGAACCGCTCCTGAAGTCTCACAGTCAGCTCCTCGGCCACCCCGGGGCCGGCACCGTAGAAGAAGTGCGACCAGCCGGGCTCGACTGACTCGGCGCAGAGGCGCAACATCAAGTCCGGCCCGTAAACCCTCTCCATCGCCTTCGCTCCTGCGTAACGACCACACCAGACCAGGGGCATCCCATCGGGTGTGGTCATGCCAGACTGGTTGTGGATCCGCATGAGCTCTGGATCCTTTTGTGACTCCATCACCCCGTGAACACCAGTGACGCACACATACTCGCGCTCTCTGTCTGTGATCCAATCAGCGACGGTCCTGACCGCAATGTCGAGGTCGATCGCGCTGACTCCGACGCCAAGTACGTCAACCCGGCCGATCAGCCGGCCGCTACTTGCTTCTCTATCCATCGGTATGTCTCGGCAAGCCCATCCTCGAGCTCGACCGAGGGCTCCCAACCGAGGACCTTGCGGAGCCGGCTGTTGTCCGAGTTACGACCTCGAACCCCTTCCGGGCCCTCGACATGTCTCGTGGTCAAACCTTGCTTGCCCGAGATCCCGATGATGATCCGGGCTAGCTCATTGATCGATACCATCCTGTCGGTCCCCAGGTTCAAAGGATCCGTGTAGCTCGACTGCATCAGCCGGTAGATCCCCTCCACGCAGTCATCGATGTAGCAGAAGGACCGGGTCTGCTCACCGTCTCCCCAGATCTCGACGACGCCCCCCTCCTCCGCCAGGGCGACCTTCCGGCAAAGGGCGGCCGGCGCCTTCTCACGACCTCCGTCGTAGGTCCCGTAGGGTCCAAAAATGTTGTGAAAGCGCACAACTCTCACGTCCAGCCCATGGTCGTTCCGGTAGTACTCGGCGAGCTTCTCCGAAATCAGCTTCTCCCACCCGTACGAGTCCTGGGGTTGAGCCGGGTAAGCATCCTCCTCCTTCAGAGGGATGACCGCCGCCTCGGTCTGAAGATACTCCGGGTAGATGCAAGCCGATGACGAATATAGGTAGCGGCTTACACCGGCCTGCCGGGCAGACTCGATCGTGTTCAGGTTGATGAGGGCGTTGTTGCGAAGGATGCTCGCCTGGTTCTTCGAGATGAATCCCATGCCTCCCATATCGGCAGCCAGTGCGTAGACGTGATCAACGCCACGGACGGCCGCGTCTGCGGCCCCGGCATTCCTGAGGTCGAGTAGTTCGAACTCATCGGCGTCGACATCGGTGAACTCGGGGAGCTTCCGGTCGACCCCGCGCACCCAGTATCCCCGCTCTTTCAGATAGCTGACCAGGTGGTGCCCTATGAACCCACCCGCGCCGGTGACCAGTACCCGCTTCACTATTCGCCCTCCCGTAATCGCCCTCGAGCTGTCGTCGACAGCATCTAACACGATAGCCGCGGGTCGGACCCTTGACGACAGAGCGTGGTCATTTCGCGAAATCTTCCGATACTCCCGGCGTTGCCCCGCCACTCAGGGTGGTGCTAAGCTTCGACTGCTGATCACCGATCGGCGGGGCTGCATGACGGCAGGAGCTGGGGGGAATGACGAACAGTAGTGGGAGACCATCCTATTCCATATCTTCGGATGCCTACGCTCCGACTCGCCGGTTTGTCGAACCTCCGCCCGGTCTCTACGTCCGATACGCCAAGCCTGTCATGGACCGAGTTGTGGGCCTGGTCTTGCTGATTCTCTTCAGCCCGGTGATTCTGATCTCAGCCTTGCTGGTTTTGATCAGCCTGGGCCGTCCTGTCCTCTACACGCAGGAGCGAGTCGGTCTCCACGGCCGCCACTTCAAGCTGTACAAACTCCGCACCATGAGTTCCGACAGACGAACCGACAGCAAGCCGTTCGACGGGCCAGACCGACGCAGGACACACAAGTCCCCAGACGACCCGCGCGTCAGCGGTGTGGTGAGGGTTCTGAGGGCAACTCGCCTCGACGAGACGCCCCAGTTCTGGAACGTGGTCAAAGGCGACATGAGCCTGGTCGGACCACGCCCGGAAATGCCCAGTATCGTCGCTCACTATGAGTCGTGGCAGCATGCTCGGCACGTCGTCAAGCCCGGTATAACCGGACCCTGGCAGGTCTCGAGACGAAACGGCAAACCGATGCATCTGGCGACCGAGATCGACCTCGACTACATCATCGAGTTGGATGCTCTCACTGATCTGCGAATTCTTCTCAAGACGCCGCTGGC
>CAYVTP010000154.1:0-3593 GCA_964454615.1 uncultured Acidimicrobiaceae bacterium
ATCGACTGCTCGGTGTGGGTCGAATCGGTGTCGTGGGGACCGAACATCATCAACGATGGCCACCACCACCTGTCGAGCGCGTCCTGGGCCATGGCTTTCTGCTCCGGTGTCCCCTCGCAGAGACGCATGAGCAGCTCGTACCCCTGGCGTTGGTGGAACGACTCCTCCTTGCAGATCCGCACCATCGCCCTTGAGTAGGGACCGTAGGAGCAACGGGTCAGCATCACCTGGTTGGTGATGGCCGCGCCGTCGACCAGCCATCCGATGGCCCCGATGTCGGCCCAGTTGAGGGTGGGGTAGTTGAAGATGGACGAGTACTTGTGCTTGCCCTGGTGGAGCAACTCCTGGAGCTCGTCCCTCTTGGTGCCCAGGGTTTCGGCGGCCGAGTAGAGGTAGAGGCCGTGGCCCGCCTCATCCTGGACCTTGGCGATGAGGATCGCCTTGCGGTGGAGGCTCGGCGCCCTGGTTATCCAGTTCTTCTCGGGTTGCATCCCGATGACTTCGGAGTGGGCGTGCTGGGCTATCTGGCGGATCAGGGTGCTCCGGTAGCCGTCGGGCATCCAGTCGGATGGCTCGATCTTCTCCTCGGCATCGACGATCGCCTGGAAACGTTCTTCAGGGGTCATGACCTTGGATCATAAACCAACGAACGTTCGTTTGTCGAGAAGGACGGGTCTACTAGCGGAATCGGGAACCATGCGACGATCAGAAGTCGTCCAACCAGGCAGGATGAGAACCTCGACCCTGAAGAGCGTGACCCGCCTCCTGCTTCTCGCCCTGACCACCGCCATGGTGGCGGTCTTGGCCTTCCCCGCCACTGCCCTGGGATGCAGCTGCGTTCCTCACGACGACCTCCCCGGGTTGGTGCGCAACCAGCCGGCGGCCATGGTGGGCACGGTCATCGCCTCCGAATTGGAAGGCTCCGGCCGGTTCGGGGATGTGGTGAGAACCCGGATCGGCGTGGAGAAGTGGGTCAAGGCAGACCTGGGCGACGTCATCGACATTCGCACCGACGCCGACAGTGCCGCCTGCGGTCTGGGGTGGATCGACGCCGGCACCAGGGTCGGCCTCCTGCTCACCCTCGAAGGCGACGTGCTGGCATCGAACTCGTGCCTTTGGGTCGACGCCGACCAGCTGGCAAGGGTGAACCTGAGGGGCGATCCCGGGGTGCCGCCCCTGACCCGGAATGAGGTAAGGACCCCTTGGGGGACGGAAGACCCCGGGGGTTCTGCGGCCTCGCCTCTGGCCAGGGCCGCCTTCCTCGGGATCTTGGGAGCAGCCGGTGTCTCAGCAGTGGTGGCCGCCTGGCGCCGCCGACGCGCCGATCAGGTCCCCGAGTAGGTCCCCACCGTCCACAAGTTGCCTTCGGAGTCGGCCACGGTGAAGGTGCGGGACCCGAAGTCGGTGTCGTGGAGCTCGATGACCACTCTTGCCCCCGCGTCTCTCGCCGTCTGGTAGAGGGCATCCGGCTCGTTGCTCACCAGGTAGACCGAGCCGACTCCGGTTGGACGCCCGCCGAAAACGGTGTCGTCCAGCCCGGCGGTCCCGAGCATCACCCCTCCCCCGGTCGGCCACCACATCTCGGCGTGCATCACCTGCGAGGGGTCGTCGTCGCGGGAAAGAACCATCCCCCGCTCGAACCCCAACGCCTCCTCGAGGAACCGGATACCGGCGTGGGCGTCCTCGTACATCAGCGAGGCCCACAACGGGCCGAAACGCTCACTCATCGGTGCCCCCCTCCATGTTGAACAGCAACGACAGGCAGGTGAGGCCGCCGTCTGCCTTCTGGAACTCGTAGGCGTCGAACCACTCGACATCGAAGCCTGCGACCGACACCGCTCCCATGGTCAGGGGGGAGTTGGCGGTCACCACCACCCTGCCGTCGTGGAGGCGCAGCGCACTGGACAGTGCCTCTCCCGGAGGCTTCTCCACCAACCGGTAGCCAACGAAGGCGGCCGGGTCGGTGAACTGCGGGGCGATCAGCACGGTCTCGTCGTCGAGACCCAGGACCGCGGTCTTGAGGTGGAGGACCCCGGACAGGGGGACGGCCACCACCCGCAACCCGTCGGCGGAGGCCATCTCGGCGAGCCATGCGATGCCCTCGGGGTTCGTCCTTGCCGACTTCCCAACGAACAGGGTGCTGCCCACCCGGAGGACGTCGCCCCCGTCGAGGGTGGCCGGCGCTTCCATCCGGGCGACAGGCATAAGCTCACCTAGGGCCTCGGCGACCGGGCCCACTTCGGGCTGGCGCTCCTCTGCCCCCGGCCTGGTGATCATGGCGAACGAGTCCAACACCACCGCGGTGTCCTCGATGAAGGGACAGTCGGGGCAACCCTCGTCGGCGGCCACGGTCCTCACCTGGTACCCGGCGTCGGAGAGCATCTTGCGGTAGGCGGCATGCTGTGCCCGGGCGTTGCCCACGTCGATCGACGGCCTCTCCCCCATGACCAACGCCCCGGCGAAAGAGTCGGGCACGGCTCGCACCATTGCGATCGGGCTCATGCCACGACTCTACAACCGGACCCATCCCCCGGGATCCGGACGGCGCATGTCGAGCCCGTCTGACCCGGGGTCTACTGGCTAGGCCAGGGCCACCAGGTCGAGGAGGTCCTCGTCGAAGAACCGCATCTCACCGTCGGGCATCAACAGGGCACGTTCGGGTGCCAGCTGGGCGACGAAGTCGGTGTCGTGGCTGACCAGGACCACGGTCCCCTCGTAGATGGTCAGGGCGTCGAGGAGGGCCTCCTTGGCCTGGGGGTCGAGGTTGTTGGTCGGCTCGTCGAGGAGGAGCACGTTGGGCCGGGCGGTGATCAGCATGGCCAACGCCAGCTTGGTCTTCTCCCCTCCCGAAAGGGTTCCGGCGTCCTGTTCGATCTTGTCGGCCAGCAGGAAGTGCCCGAGCATCGTCCGGAGCACCTCATCGGGAAGTCTGGCCACCCTCCTCATGTGGTCGAAGACGGTCACCCCGTCTTCGATCTGCTCGTGCTCCTGTGCGTAGTAACCGAGGGTCGCCTTGGGGCCCGGCGAGACCACACCCAGGTCTGCCGTCTCCTCTCCGGCCAGGATCCGCAGCAGGGTGGTCTTCCCGGCCCCGTTCAGGCCGACCAGGAGCATCCGCTCCCCACGCTCCACGGCGAACTCGATATCGACGAACACGACGTTGTCTCCGAAGGCCTTGGCCAGGCCGGTGGCCGCCAGGGGCACTCTGCCCGACGGCTCCGGCTGGGGGAAGCGGACATTCACCCTCTTTCCCGATCTCTGGATCTCGACCAGCTCCCGTTTGATCCGGTCCACCCGGGTCTCCATCGAGCGGGCAACCTTGGCCATCTTCTCGCTGGACCCTTTGAACCGGCGGATGTTGGCCTCGAGACGCTCGATGGTGGCATCCTGGTGTCGCCGCTCGCGCTCCTTCTGCTCCCGCCGCCGGTCACGTTCCACCACGTAGTTGGTGTAGTTGCCCCGGTATGCCTCGAGTTTCCCGTGTTCCAGGGCGAGGACCGAGGTGATCGCCTCGTCGAGCAACGGGAGGTCGTGGGAGATGACCAGCATCCCGCCCCGGTATCCGGCCAGATAATCGATCAGCCAGGCCTTGG
>CAYVTP010000155.1:0-3540 GCA_964454615.1 uncultured Acidimicrobiaceae bacterium
GTGGGGGGACCGCCCGCAGCCGGAGGCGAGGGCGAGGGGGGTGTGAGCCCCGCAGGGGCGAACTCGTCACCAGGCCTCACGCGCGGGAGCTAAGTGACGGCTTCGGCCTTCGGCCTCAGGCCCCCCTCGACGCGCTCCCTCGGTCGCTTGCGTCGGTCCCCCCGTTTCCACGGGGGGACACGCCATGCGGCCGTCCAGTACCCAGTACCAAGTACCCAGTACCAAGTACCCAGTACAGGAGCGAAGCGACCAGCTCGTCTCTCACCGATCTCCGATGCTGTGTACCCTGCCGCACCCGCACGGAAGCATGAGACAGTGACGCAGAGCCCGGTCCTCGAGGTGACCGATCTGAAGACGAGGTTCAACACCCAGGACGGGGTGGTCCACGCCGTCAACGGGGTGAGCTTCGAGCTGAGGAAGGGCGAGTTCCTCGGCGTCGTCGGGGAGAGCGGCTCGGGCAAGAGCGTCACCATGATGTCGCTGCTCCGCCTCATCCCGATGCCCCCTGGCGAGATCGTCTCCGGATCGGCGATGTTCGGCGGCCGGGACCTGATCAAGATGGATTCGAAGAGCCTGAGGAAGATCAGGGGCGGGCAGATCGGCTTCATCTTCCAGGACCCTCTCACCTCGCTGAACCCGGTCTTGACCGTGGGATTCCAGCTCGAGGAGTCGCTCCGGATCCACACCGACCTGGGCGACAGGGAACGGGTGAGGAGGGCCATCGAGTTGCTCGACATGGTGGGCATACCATCCCCGAAGGACCGGCTGAAGAACTTCCCCCACGAGTTCTCCGGAGGGATGCGTCAACGGGTGATGATCGCCATGGCACTGGCATGCTCACCCCAGGTGATCATCGCCGACGAGCCGACGACTGCGCTGGACGTGACCATCCAGGCCCAGATCATCGAGATCGTCAAGGAATTGCGGGAGCAGTTCGGCACCGCGGTGGTGTGGATCACGCACGACCTGGGCGTGGTCGCCGGACTCGCCGACCGTGTCATCGTCATGTACGGGGGCGAGATCATGGAGGAGGCACCAGTCCGCGATCTGTATGGCTCCCCGAAGCACCCTTACACTCTCGGTCTCCTCGGCTCGGTGCCACGCCTCGACCAGAAGGGCCAGAAGCTGGTCAACATCAAGGGACAGCCCCCCAGCCTCTACGAACCTTCATCGTGTTGTCCATTCGCCCCGCGATGCCCGTTCGTATTTGACAGGTGCTGGAATGAGAACCCGCCGCTGCTGGACATCGGCTCCGGCCGGAGGGCCTCCTGCTGGTGGGATGTCGACGAAGGGAAGCCTCGTGACGTCTGAGCCCACCTCACCTCCTGTCGACTCGGCGACCACCCAACCGGTTCTCGTCTCGGTCCGGAACGTGCGCAAGTACTTCCCGATCATGAAGGGCGTCTTTCGACGTCAGGTGGGTGCGGTTAAGGCAGTCGATGGGATCAACTTCGACATCCACAAGGGGGAGACTCTGGGGCTCGTCGGTGAGAGCGGTTCCGGGAAATCCACCGCGGGGCGGGTGATCCTCCAGATCGACAGGGTGACCGAGGGCTCGGTCCAGTTCGAGGGCGTGGAGCTGACCCAGCTCAAGGGGGAGAAGCTGAGGGCGCTTCGACCCCGGATGCAGATGGTCTTCCAGGATCCTCACGCGTCGCTGAACCCGAGGATGACCGTCGGCTCCATCATCGGCGAACCACTCCGAGAGCATGGGAAGGGAAACCAGCGGGAGCGACGGGAAAGGGTGGCGGAGCTCCTGAACCTGGTCGGCCTGGCCCCGAAGCATGCCAACCGTTACCCTCACGAGTTCTCAGGGGGCCAGAGGCAACGCATCGGCATCGCCCGGGCCATCGCGTTGAATCCGGACTTCATCGTCTGCGATGAGCCGATAGCGGCGCTCGATGTCTCCATCCAGGCCCAGGTGGTCAACCTGATGGAGGAGATCCAGGACACCCTGAGACTCACCTATCTCTTCATCTCCCACGACCTGTCGATGGTCAGACACATCGCCGATCGGGTGGCGGTTATGTATCTGGGCAAGATCATGGAGCTTGCCTCTTCCGATCATCTGTACTCCAACCCGAAGCATCCTTATACCCGTGCCCTCCAGTCGGCCGTGCCGGTGCCCGACCCCGAGGTCGAGGCTGTGCGCAAGAGGGTGATCCTGGAAGGCGATCTCCCCAACCCCTCGAATCCGCCGCCCGGCTGCGTCTTCAGCACCAGGTGCCCTGAGGCCCAGGACCTCTGCCGGCAGGAGATACCCGAGTGGCGGGAGCTCTCGCCAGGTCGCTGGGTGGCCTGTCACTTCGCCGAATAGCGGTGCGAATTTCGCGGACTCTGGCCCTCACTGCACGCATGCTGGTAGCGTTGCCAGTGCTGGGTGTCCCTACCCGGCAACGTAAGGAGAAGACCAATGAATAAATGGAAATGGCTGGGCCTTCTAGCTGCCTTCGCAATGCTGTTAGCAGCGTGCGGTCCCGGCGAGCCAACTACCACCACTCCTGCCCCAGGCACGACGCAACCCGGTGACACGACGACGACTGCGCCGGATGTGGAGGCCGGTAGCGGCGGTGAGTTGACCCTGATCATGTGGCAGGCGCCAGAGATCCTGAACGCCTATCTGTCCCCGGGCACCAAGGACACGATGGGCTCATCGCTCATCCTCGAGCCTCTGGCCAACTTCGGGCCGGAGACCGAGATCATCCCCCGGCTCGCCGCGGAGATCCCGACATTGGAGAACGGCGGTCACGCCGAGGACCTGATGTCGGTGACCTGGACGCTGAAGGAAGGCGTGGTCTGGTCTGACGGAACACCGTTGACGGCGGAAGACGTCGTGTTTACGTACGAGTACTGCACCGCGCCCGTGTCGGGTTGCACTCAGTCCGGTGCGTTTGTCGGCGTGGCCAGCGTGGAAGCGGTGAACCCGATGCAGGTGAGGGTCAACTTCGCCGAGCCCACGGCATACCCCTACCTGCCCTTCGTCGGCGCTGTCAGCCCGATCATCCAGAAGGCCCAGTTCGAGGATTGCCTCGGTGCCGCGGCCGCAGGATGCACCGAGCAGAACTTCGGCCCGATCGGGACCGGTCCGTTCAAGGTGACCAACTTCGCCGTCGGTGACACGGTCGAGTACGAGTTCAACCCGCTCTACCGCGATGTTGACCAGGGCAAGCCCTTCTTCGGGACGGTGAAGATCCTGGGCGGTGGCGACGCCACCGAGGCTGCTCGGAGGACTCTGGTGACTCAAGAGGCTGACTACTCGTGGAACCTCCAGGTTTCGCCCGCCATCCTCACCCCAATGGTTGCTGAGGGCCACGGGACTCTCGAGATTGCCTTCGCCGGCAATGTCGAGCACGTCAACCTCAATCAGACCAACCCGAGGGGCGCTAACCCGTCCGACTTCATGGACGGAGCCAACCCGCACCCGGTGTTCCACAACAACTTCGAGTTCGCCAAGGCACTGTCGCTGGCGCTGGACCGAGACATCATGACCGAGCGCGGCTACGGCGTTGCCGGTGCACCCACTTGCAACATCTGGCCGTC
>CAYVTP010000156.1:0-3519 GCA_964454615.1 uncultured Acidimicrobiaceae bacterium
CGGCCTCGCTGCCGGTGCGACTCCGATCGGCGGGGAGATCGTCCTGGTGACCACAGCCCTGGATGAGATCGAGATCGATGCCGAGAACCGGAACGCCTGGGTTGGTGCAGGGGTGATCAACCTCGACCTGACCAAGGCCGCCACGCGTCACGGTCTCTATTTCGCTCCCGACCCTTCATCCCAGTCGGCCTGCACCATCGGGGGAAACGTGGCGACGAACGCCGGAGGGCCCCACTGTCTCGCCGAAGGGAGCACCACCAGCCACGTCCTGGGCATGGAAGTCGTTCTGTCCGACGGCCAGGTCGTCGTACTCGGAGGGAGCCAGCCGGATCCCATCGGCCTGGACATCAAAGGCCTGATCGTCGGTTCGGAGGGAACGCTGGGGGTGGTCACCCGGGTCCTGGTTCGCCTGCTCCCCATCGAACCCGAGGTGCGCACCATGCTGATGGCCTTCCCTGCCCTGCAGGGCGCCACCGCCACGGTCTCGGCGGTCATAGCGGCAGGCCTGGTGCCGGCCGCCCTCGAGATCATGGACCAGAAGCTGGTGATGGCGATCGAGAGGTGGCTCCAGGCCGGGTTCCCGACCGATGCCGGCGCCCTGCTCCTCGCCGAGGTGGTGGGCGAGACGGAGGCGGTCGAGTCCCAGGCAGACCTCATCGCCACCCTCGCCAGCCGCCACGGGTCGACAGAGACCAGGGTGGCCGCCACGCCCGACGACCGCGCTATCCTGTGGAAGGGCCGCAAGTCCGCATTCGGTGCCACCGCCCAGCTTGCTCCCGACTACTACCTGCATGACGCGGTGGTCCCCAGGACCCGCCTGGTGGAGACCATGAGGGCTATCTCCGAGGTAGCGGACCGGGCCGGTCTGACCCTGGTCAACGTGTTCCATGCCGGCGACGGCAACCTCCATCCCCTGATCGCCTTCGACGCATCCGACCCGGTGACCAACGAGAAGGTCCACCGGGCGGGTGAGGAGATCGTGGCCATATGTCTCCGCAACGGCGGTTCTCTCTCCGGGGAGCACGGGATTGGCATGGAGAAGCGCGACATGATGTCCGGGGTGTACAACCAGGTCGACCTCGACGCGCAGGCTCAGCTCAGGGAGGTCTTCGACCCTGACGGGCTGTTCAACCCGGGCAAGGTCCTCCCCGAGGGGTCGCGGTGCTTCGACTTCGGTCCGCCCGACAACCTTCCCGAAGGGGTGTGGGTGTGACTTCGCGTCTGCCTGAGGTGCTCCGTCGGGCCGACGCCGAAGGGCCTCCGATCGTGGTGGAGCCCATCTCGGCCGAGGAGGTGGCGGCAGTCCTCTCACACGCCAGCCGTCACCGACTGGCGGTCCAGGTGGTAGGTGGAGGCACCAACTCGGGCTACGGCACCCCGGTGACACCGGACATCGTCCTGTCGATGACCCGATTGGACGCCATCGAGAAGTGGGAGCCCGAGGACCTCACGGTGGCGGTTGGCGCCGGGGCACGGGTTCTCGACCTCGAGTCCCAGGTCAACACCAGGAACCAGACCCTCGGCATGCCCGAGCACCCGGGTGCCGCCACCGTCGGGGGCACCATCGCGTCGGGTGCCTCGACCTTGCGCAGGGGAAGGCTGCTCGGGATCAGGGAGCGGGTCCTGGAGACGACGGTGGTGACCGGCGACGGTCGGATCGTCCGGTCCGGTGGGCGCGTGGTCAAGAATGTCACCGGCTTCGATCTCAGTCGACTTCACGTCGGGGCCTTCGGGGCGCTGGGTGTGCTGGTCTCGGTGTGCCTCAAGCTGTGGCCGACACCGCCGACCGGATCCACCATCACCGTCGACACCCCCGAGGAGGTCAGCTCGCTGAGCCGGCCGCTCGCCGTCCTCGAGGATCGGGACGGCGTCAGGGCCTTCGTCTGGGGGACCGAAAGAGAGGTGTCGGCCATCGAAGCCCGATTCAGCGGTGCCGTGCAGCAGGGCCTGGATTGGCCGGTGGACCCACAAGGGGAGTACAGGTGGTCTCTCCGGGTTCCGCCCAAGATGACCGTCGGGGCCATAGGGCGGGTCCCCCCGGGATGGGACTTCCTGGCATTGCACGGGGTCGGCGAGGTGCGGCTGGCCTCTGCGGATCATGCCTTGGCCGGCGATCTGCGGGATTGGGCGGAGTCCGTCGGCGGGCACCTCGTGCTGGTGTCGGCGCCAGATGGGGCGGCGGTCGGGATCGACCCCTGGGGAAGCCCACCTCCCGGCCTGGAACTGCAACGCGCCCTCATCGCCAGGTTCGACCCCTTTCGGGTCCTGAACCGGGGCCGTCTCCCTGGGGGACTGTGATGGGATGGGTAACGCCCCACCACCCACGTCCCGAGGAGTTGGGGGCCTGTGTCCAGTGCGGTCTCTGCCTGCCGGTCTGCCCGACGTTCCGCCTCACCGGTCGGGAAACGGCCTCACCACGAGGACGACTTCACGCCATGATGGCCGTTGCCGACGGCTCCGTGGAGGTCGACGACACCTTCGCCTCGATTATCGACTTCTGCCTCGGATGTCGGGCCTGCGAGCCTGTGTGCCCGGGTCTGGTCCCGTACGGGAGGGCGCTGGAGGGTGCCCGTGCCGAGATCGCCGCGCAACTGCCACGTCGGGCCCGGAGGCACCGCCTGCTCCAGTCGAGGGTGTTCGCCGGCCGGCGGGCGGTCTTGAGGGTCGGGACCTGGCTGCTCGCATTCGCCCAGGCCCTCGGCCTGACCAGGATCGGCCCGGCGAGGCTCCGGGGGGTCGCTACCGGGATCAGGCCTCTCCGGGGGAGGGGCCCGGCCAGCCTCGGCCATGCCGGCGGCCCAGGAAGCGCAGGCACGGTCGGCCTCCTGTCGGGTTGTGTCCAGGACGAGTGGTTCCGCCCGGTCAACCGGGCCGCCATCGAACTCCTGGAACGGGCCGGGTACCGCGTCGAGGTTCCCGGTGCCCAGAGGTGCTGTGGCGCCCTTGCGGCCCACGGGGGCCAGGCAGACCTGGCAGTGGAACTGGCCGATGTCAACAGCGACGCCTTCTCCGGGTACGACCTGGTAGTGGCCACCTCGGCCGGATGCTCGGCACATCTGGCCGGATACGGCCATTGGTCGTCCGCTGGGGCCCGGATCGCAGGGCGGGTGGTGGACGTCACGGTCGCCGTCTCCAGGGCCATCACCGAAGATCGGCTGCCCACCCTCTCCGTCCGTCGCGGGCCCCTGGTGATCCAGGATCCCTGTCATCTCAAGCACGCCCAGAGGGTTGAGCGGGAGCCGAGGCACATCCTGGAAGCGGCCGGATACCGGGTGGTCGAGATCGAGGGAGCGGGGTCGTGTTGCGGTGCCGCTGGTCTGTACACCGTCGACAATCCGATGGCCTCGCGAGAACTCGGAAACCGAATGGCCGATCGTGTGCGTTCTACTGGAGTGATCAGAGTGGCTTCGGCCAACCCGGGTTGTGAGATGCAGCTGAGGGCCCACCTCGGCGGTGCTCATGATGTCGCCCATCCGATCGAGTGGTACCTCAGAGCCTTGGAGGGCGGGGAGTAGTGTC
>CAYVTP010000157.1:0-3492 GCA_964454615.1 uncultured Acidimicrobiaceae bacterium
CTGGCGGGCAGGAGCGACGATCCGGTCCTCGCCGGTGTCGCTGAGAAGGCGGTCAAGGAGGCCTCATACCACTGGAGGTTCTCCTCCGGATGGGTGCTCCGGCTCGGCGACGGCACCGACGAGTCCAACCGAAGGGCGCAGGCGGCCCTGGACACCCTCTGGCGTTTCACCGGAGAGATGTTCGAAGGTGAGGCAGCCGCCTACCGTCCGGCATGGGACCAACTGATCGCCCCTGTCCTGAAGGACGCAGGTCTCAGCATCCCCGAGGACCCCTACCAACGGAGAGGCGGGCGTGAGGGCTTCCACACCGAGCACCTCGGGTTCCTCCTCGCCGAGATGCAGTGGATGGCGCGCAGCCATCCGGGGGCAAAGTGGTGACCGCCGCAACCATCGACCTCGACAGGGCCCGGAAGGCCGCCGCCTCGGTGGTCGACCCTGAGATCCCTGTGCTCACCATCGAGGACCTCGGCGTCCTCAGAGGGGTGACCGCCGACGACGGCACCCTGGTCTGCACCATCACTCCCACGTACTCGGGCTGTCCCGCCATGGAGCAGATCGAGGACGACCTCCGCACCGCATTGGCCGAGGCCGGCTACGACGACATCGAGATCAGGAAGGTCTATCAGCCGGCGTGGACCACCGACTGGATATCCGAGGAGGGGCATCGCAAGCTGGCCGGCTTCGGGATCGCACCCCCGGTTCCCGAGGAGAGCGTGCTCTGCCCGCGCTGTGACGCCTCGTCCCCACGCCTGATCGCCCGATTCGGCAGCACTGCCTGCAAGGCCCTGATGGTGTGCTCCTCGTGTGGCGAGCCGTTCGACTACTTCAAACAGCTATGAGCGACCTGACTTTCCACGAACTGAGGGTGATCGAGGTGGCCAGGCTCACCGACGACGCTGTGGCAGTCACCCTCGAGGTCCCTGACGAGCTCCGCGGGAAGTTCGACTACCTGCCAGGGCAGCATGTCACGGTTAGGGCCCTCATCGACGGCGAGGACACCCGGCGCTCCTACTCCATCTGCGCACCTGCCGGATCGGGAAAGCTGAGAGTCGGGATCAAGAGGCTCCCCGGTGGGCTGTTCTCCAACTACGCCAACGACCGGCTGGCCGCCGGCGACCGGCTCGAGGTGATGGCACCGGTTGGCGATTTCACCATCGAACCCGATCCATCCCGGCCACGGCGGGCTGTCGCCATCGTCGCCGGATCGGGTATCACCCCGGCTCTGTCCTTGATCGCCACCTCCTTGGAGCAGGAACCGGATGCAGTCTGGACCCTGATCTACGGGAACAGATCGGTGAGCACCATCATGTTCCTCGACGAGCTGGAGGCCCTCAAGGACCGGTATCACCCGAGGCTCCAGGTCTTCCACATCCTCAGCCGCGAGGGGTCGGACGTTCCCCTACTGACCGGGAGGATCGACGCCGACAAGATAAAGACCATCCGATCCCGGCTCATGGACCCGGCACTTGTCGACGGCTGGTACCTGTGCGGGCCCTACGAGATGGTGGCCATGGCCCGTGAGACCCTGAAGGAGATCGGAGCCAAGGACGGCGAGATCCACGACGAGCTGTTCTTCGCCGGGCCCCTCGACCTCTCCAGCCTCCCACCCGAGCCCCCGCCCGGGGAGGGGTCGGTGGCCCTGACCGTTATCCTCGACGGCCGGGCGGTCGACACCCTGATGACCCCGGAGACCAGCATCCTCGACGCCGCTCTCCGTGTCCGCAGCGAACTGCCCTTCTCCTGCAAGGGAGGCATGTGTGCCACTTGCAAGGGTCGGATCGAGGAAGGCGAGGTCACCATGACCAAGAACTACGCCCTGGTCGACTCCGAGGTGGAGGCGGGGTACGTCCTCACCTGCCAGGCCAAACCGACCACCGACCGGGTGGTTGTCAGGTACGACCACCGCTGATGGTCACCACCCGCAACACCCGTGAGGACGTGATCGATGCCGCCGGCCGGCTGTTCGCCGACCGCGGCTATCACGGGACATCGATGCGCGACCTCGGGAGAGAGTTGGGGCTCCTCGGCTCGTCCCTGTACGCCCACGTGGAGTCCAAGCAGGACCTGCTGGTGGCGGTGGTCGAACGGGGGGCCAGTCTCTTCGAGGCTTCGGCCGCCTCGGCGCTCGCCACCGAAGGCTCCGCCGATCGACGGCTCGGTGCCCTCATAGAGGGCCATGTCGACGTGGTCCTCGACAACATCGACGTGGCCCGGACATTCCTCAACGAGGCGCGGGTCCTCGACGACGGGCATCGAAGGCGGGTGCTGGCAGCGCGCGATGGCTATGAGGCCGTGTTCCGACAGGTCCTCCGCGAGGGAGTCGACGAGGGCACGTTCCGCGAGGATGTCGACCCCAGCCTCGACGCCATCTTCGTGCTCTCCATCCTCAACGCCATCGAGCGCTGGTACCACCCGGGGGGGAGGATCGACCGGTCTTCTCTGGTCGGCGAGTTGACCGGCTTCGTCCTCGAAGGCCTGACCTGAGGCCCCTCAGGGCTCGATCAGATCTATCAATTCGGCATTCCAGGGGCAGAAGCGGTCGCCGTGCTGGTTGACGAACTCCTCGTATCCGAGGTCGTCGATGTACCCGGCGTTACCGTCGCACACCTCGATGGTCATGTCGGCCCATTCCACATCCGTGATGTGCCAATCGTGGCCGATATTGACGCCGCCGTCTCCAGGGTTGATTTTCCCGTTGGGGATCCCGGCGTGTTCGCCGGCGGCGTAGGCCTGTCGGGCGTGCTCGGCGGCAGCACCGTCGAGGAGGATCCGGTAGGTGACACCGTCCGGGGTCCGGAACTCGGCGATGACGGAGTCTGACTGGGGAGTGGTCGTGGTCGGTGCTGTGGTGGTCGTCGGCGATGTCGCGCCAGCGCATCCCACAGCCACCGCCACCAACAGTATTGCGCCGCTGACGGCGCGGAGTGTCTTGATCATCCGCTTTCGACGCTAGGGAGATTCAGACGGTTCCAGGTGTCTCAGGCCACCTAGGACCGGCTCGTCACCCAACAGCCGAGTCGGCCATCCGCGGGGGTAAGACCTCGTAGAGGTTCCAGGTCCCGGGCACGCCTTTCAACTCGAACGGACCGCGATCCATGAAGTCCAGGTGCGATCCGACGACGAGGTCCTTGACGGTTCCCGAGACCAGCACTCCCGGCGATATGACCTCGGACATGACACGGGCCGCGATGTGCACTGCCAGACCCCCGAGCACCCCATCGCGCACTTCCACCTCCCCGGTGTGGATCCCGATCCGGACGCCGACGCCCAGCCGCTCCAGGTCGGTGATCATCGCCAGAGCGCATTGGATAGCGCGTCGGGGTCCCTCGAAAGTGGCAAGGAACCCGTCTCCTGTGTTGGCCCACTCGGTGCCGGCGAATCGTCCCAGGTTGGAGCGCACCATCCGGTCGTGGTCGGCCCGCAGGTCGAGCCACTGCTCGTCGCCGAGCCGGGAAGCCATCTCGGTCGACCCGATTATGTCGCTGAACAGGA
>CAYVTP010000158.1:0-3482 GCA_964454615.1 uncultured Acidimicrobiaceae bacterium
TCCCCCAGATCTCGGTGATCATGGGCCCCTGTGCGGGGGGCGCGGTGTACTCGCCCGCCCTCACCGACTTCGTGTTTCAGGTCGACCAGACATCACACATGTTCATCACCGGGCCGGACGTCATCAAGGCAGTCACCGGAGAGGACGTGACCATGGAGGAGCTGGGGGGCGCGGTGACCCACGCCTCCAAGTCCGGCGTCACCCACTTCGTCTATCCGAACGGTCAGGATGCCCTGGAAGCGGTGCGCTACCTGATGTCGTACCTGCCGAGAAACAACATGGAGATGCCCCCCTACTTCGCCCCGTCCGACCGGCCCGACCGCATCGACGACTCTCTGGACGGGATCATCCCCGACTCTGCCAACCAGCCCTACGACATGAAGAACATCGTCGAGACGATCCTCGACGATGGCGAGTTCTTCGAGATCCATGAGAAGTGGGCCGGGAACATCGTCATCGGGCTGGGGCGGCTCGACGGGCACACGGTGGGGGTGGTCGCCAACCAACCGGCGGTACTTGCCGGGACACTCGACATCGAGGCCTCCGAGAAGGGCGCCCGGTTCGTCAGGTTCTGCGACGCCTTCAACATCCCCATACTCACCTTCGTCGACGTTCCCGGATTCCTACCCGGTGTCGACCAGGAGCACGGCGGGATCATCCGCCACGGGGCCAAACTCCTCTACGCGTACTGCGAGGCAACCGTCCCCCGCCTCACCGTGATAACACGCAAGGCCTACGGCGGCGCCTACCTGGTGATGAACTCGAGGGGCATCCGAGCCGACCTGGTGTTCGCCTGGCCCTCGGCCGAGATCGCCGTCATGGGAGCCCAGGGAGCGGTCAACATCATCCACCGGCGCGACATCGAGGCCGCCGAGGACTCAGAGGGCAAACGTGCCGACCTGATCGCCGACTACGAGATGAAGTTCAACAACCCCTACGTCGCCGCCGAGCTGGGCCTTGTCGACGAGGTGATCGAACCGCGGGAGACCCGGGCCAAGCTGATCCGGGCTCTGGACGTCTTCCGGATGAAGCGGGAGACGCTGCCGCCGAAGAAGCACGGGAACGGGCCTCAGTGAGCCGGCGAAGCCGGCTTTGCTCGCGGTACCCGGTACCCGGTACTTGGTACTTGGTGCCCCGTACCCCGTACCCCGTACCCCGTACCGGTACTTGGTACTTGGTACTTGGTACCGAGACTCTGGTGTCAAGGGCGTGAGCCGGTGATGCGATCATGAAGCCTGAGCACTCTTCTTGCCAGGACTTTGATATCCACGGTCAGCCCAGCCTGGTCGTCGACCAATCCCAGTCTCTGGGCAAGCTCGATCTGACTCTCCAGCTCGGCCAGGGATCCCAGTGCGAATCGCAGAAACCTGGCCATCTCCTTCTCGCCGCCACGTCCGGCTCCCTCGGCGATATTGGAGCTGACCGACACCGCGGAAGATCGGATCTGTGCCACCAACCCATATCTCTCCCTCGCTGGCATAGTCGCGCTCAACCTATAAACGGTCTCGGCAAGATCCATGCTTTCCTGCCAGACCCGGAGGCGACGGAAGTCGTGCACAGAACCATCACTACAACCGGTCCTCCCCCATTCCAAGTACCCAGTACCAAGTACCAAGTACCCAGCGCCCAGTACCCAGTACCCGACGATGCCGAGGGCCTCTGAATGAATAGCGTCCTCATTGCCAACCGTGGCGAGATTGCGGTCAGGGTCATTCGAACCGCACGGGAGATGGGCCTGCGGACCATCGCCGTCTACTCGGAGCTCGACCGTGACGCCCGGCATGTCTCGCTGGCGGACGAGGCCTGGAACGTGGGCGCGGCCCCTGCAGCCGAGAGTTACCTGAACCAGAGGCGGATCCTCGAGGTGGCGCGGGAGTCGGGTGCCGATTCGATCCATCCCGGCTACGGGTTTCTCTCAGAGAACCCGGATTTCGCCCGGGCCGTGGTCGAGGCCGGGATCGTTTGGGTCGGCCCCCCTGGAGATGCCATTGAGGCGATGGGCGACAAGATCACCTCCCGGAGGAACGCCGAGAGTTTCGGCGTTCCCACCGTGCCTGGAATCACCGAGCCCGTGACCAGCGTCGAGGAGGTGGCTGCCCTGGCCGAACAGTTCGGCTACCCGGTGGCGATCAAGGCGGCCCACGGCGGAGGCGGGAAAGGCCTGCGCGTGGTCCGGGCAGACGGGGAACTGGGCGAGGCCTTCGATGGTGCCCGGCGTGAGGCCGACGCCTACTTCGGCAACCCGTCGGTCTACGTGGAGAAATACCTGGAACGAACCCGGCACGTGGAGGCCCAGATCCTCTTCGACACCCACGGCAACGGGCTTTTCCTGGGCGAGCGGGATTGCTCGGTTCAACGTCGGCATCAGAAGCTGATCGAAGAGACGCCTTCGCCGGGGTTCACGGCCAAACAGCGGAAGGCCCTGTCCAAGGCGGCGTTGGCTGCCGCCAGGTCGTGCGGATATGTGAACGCAGGGACCGTCGAGTTCCTGCTCGATCGCTCTGGCGAGGTCTACTTCCTCGAGATGAACACCCGCCTCCAGGTGGAGCACACGGTGACCGAGATGGTGACCGGGCTCGACCTGGTGGAGTGGCAGCTGCGGATAGCGTCGGGGGAGGCCATCGACTTCCCCGAGCCGGCGCCGCGGGGCCACGCCATCGAGTTCCGGATCAACGCCGAGGACCCGGCCAACGGGTATCTCCCCTCCCCCGGCCAGGTCATCGACTGGGTGGAGCCTGCCGGGCCTGGAGTCCGGGTCGACTCCTGGATAACCCCGGGGACGGTGGTTTCCCAGTTCTACGACAACCTGATGGCCAAGTTGGTCGTCTGGGGGCCAACCAGGGAGGCAGCCATCGCCCGGGGAAGGCGCGCCCTCGAAGAGTTCCAGGTCACCGGGGTGGCGACCACGATCCCCGCTCATCTCGCTGTGCTCGACCATCCCGACTTCATCGCCGGTCGACACCACACCAAGTGGATGGAGGAGGCGGTGACCGTGGTGAGCCCGGGACCGTCCGCTCAGCCGGGGACGCCCGAGGACGAGGAACTCTCGAGGCGGGACATCACCGTCGAGATCGGGGGACGCCGGTTCAAGGTGGCCTATTGGGCCCCGGTGCCAGCGGCCGGGGGCCAGGCCAGGCGCCGTGCCCCAAAACTGTCCCAGAGCGGGTCGGCGCAGGCGAGCGACGGGGTGATAACCGCGCCGATGCAGGGGACCATCGTCAAGGTCCACGTCGAGGCCGGGCAACCGGTCAAGGTGGGCGACCCGATCTGCGTGTTGGAGGCGATGAAGATGGAGAACGAGGTGACCAGCCCCAACTCGGGCGACGTCGTCGACCTTCGGGTCGAGCCCGGGGACACGGTGGCCCCCGGCCAGGTGATCGCGATAGTGAAGTAGCCCGGGTACTGGGTACTGGCGTGTCCCCCCGTTGAAACGGGGGGACCGACGCAAGCGACCGAAGGGAGCGCGTCGAGGGGGGCGTGAG
>CAYVTP010000159.1:0-3467 GCA_964454615.1 uncultured Acidimicrobiaceae bacterium
GCCCCGTCGTACCAGGCCCCGTGGGCTTGGGCGGCGTCCTCGATGATCCGCAACCCGTGCCGTCGAGCAATCTCCCGGATCGGCTCGAGGTCTGCAGGTTGCCCGTAAAGGTGGACAGGAAGCACGACCTTCGTACGCTCGGTGATGGCAGCCTCCATGCTCTCCGGCGCCATGTTGTAGGTTCGTTCGTCGGGTTCCACCGGGACCACCGACGCGCCGACAAGGGTGACCGCGTACCAGGTGGCGATGAATGTGTTGGCCGGCGCGATGACCTCGTCTCCGGGGCCGACATCGAGGGCGGCGAGTGCCAGACGAAGAGCGTCAAGTCCGCTCCCGACACCGACGCAATGCTGTGCCCCGACGAACTCCGCGTATTCGTCCTCGAAGGCGTCGACTTCGGGTCCGAGGATGAACCATCCGCTCTCGAGAACACGGTTGAGCGAATCATCGATTTCCTCCTTGAGCTCTCTGTAGGCAGCGCCCACGTCGAGGAATGGGACTGTGGGGCGATCACCGGTCATAGTCCGAGAGACGCCAGCGCGTCCAGATAGCTCGAGTAGTCGCGGTAGTAGTCGGACTCGTCGTAGGGCTGAGACGCAAGGACCAGACAAACCGCGCCCGAGGAGAAGTTCTGTAATTCCCGCCAATACATCGGTGGCACGTAGAGCCCGCGGTCGGCACGGCTCAGCGGGAAGATCTCCTTCTCTGCTCCCCGATCGAGCGCGACATCGAAACTACCCGACACCGCGATGATGAACTGCTCGAGCTGGAGGTGGGCGTGACCGCCACGGGACTCGCCGCCGGGAACGTCGTACAGGTAATAGACGCGCTGCAAGACGAACGGGACGGGGCCGCCACTCTGAATGTATGTCAGGTTCCCGCGTGGATCGGAAACCTTCGGCAGCTTGATGATCTGGGGGCCCAACACCGCCCTCCTTGGAATTATTGCCGAGCCCAGGGGCCATGATCGTATCCGGGTACCCGGCGGGCCGCGCCCCCTCAGTCTTGCCATTTCTCGGGTCGGGTTCAGGACCTTACGGGTTCGAGTGCGAGGGTACCGAGCGGGGGTGAGCCCAAATCGACCGGGAGCGGCTCGATGAGCCACCGATGCTAACGAGCGGCGGTTCCATCGGCTCGATCGGCGGTAGTGCCCACCATCTTGGCGCAGTCTCATGCGTCGACATGAGACTCCCATGACATGTCACATGCAGGCCGGCCGGATTGGAATAGAGGGCTATCGGAGGCAGCACTTGTGTCGTTGCTGAGATAGCCGATCAGGGGTGCTCAATGCATTCAACACGTTGGGTGACACTCCTCAGTCCGCCAGGCGAGGAGCAAGTCGCTCGAGCCGTGCCAGCTGATCGGTTGGGATGGTCGCAAGCCTGAAGTCGTGGACCCACTTCGAGAGATGGGGGCTGTAGTAGGGGTCGCCCCGATCCAGTTCGTCGCCCCAGAGGAACTCCATGCGGGCCACGGTGTATCCGCTTGCCGCTCCCAGTGTCCCTCGTGAGGCCGATTGAAGGTGGATCAGCGGGAACGTGGGGTCGTAGAGGATTGTCCCGCCGAGCTCAGTCCTGAGCCGGAGACACAAGTCGACGTCCTGGAAATCGGTGGGCAGGTGTTCGTTGAACCCTCCAACCTTGATGAAGGCCTCGGCCCGCACCAGCAGACAGGCTGCCGTCAGACAGCCAACCTCGCGCGCTTGGTCGTGCAGACTCCCTGACTGGGGTTGGTCGGGAAGATAACTCGCGTAATGCCCGGCAATTCCCCCGAATCCGACGATGACACCGGCATGCTGGATTGTCCGGTCGGGGAACAGGAGCTTCGGACCGACACCGACGACTTGGTCGTCGTTTACCTGCCATCCGACCAACTGCTGCAACCACCGCCGGTGTATCACCTCCACGTCGTTGTTGAGGAACAGGAGGTACGGGGCATCCGGTCCCGCTGCCGCCCCCTGGTTGCACAGCCTGGAGTAGTTGAATGCATCGTCGACGCGTATCACTTCCACCTCATCCCGGCTGGCGGTGAGGTCGGCGAGGTACTCCAGCGTTCCGCGCGCTTGCGAGCCGTTGTCGACGATGACGAGATGCACATCGACGCCGTCGGTCCGTTCGAGCACACCCCTGACCGCCTTCTGGAGGAGCTCGACCCGGTCACGGGTGGGCATGATGATCTTGACCAACGGAGGTTCTTCTTGTGGGAGGAAGTAGGGCCGGTAATTGAACGGCGAGCCATTGCCGAGCCCCGCGGTGGCAGCCCAACCCCGACGGTCGAGGGCATCCTGGATCGCTTTAACGCCGCGCTCCTCGACGTGTGCTTTCGATGCCGGGCGTGATGAGGTCGACTCGGCCCATGCACGCCAGTGGTATAGGAGGTTCGGGATGTGGACGACGCTCAGTCCGGGGATCTCGGCCAACCTGAGTAGGAGATCGTGGTCCTGAACTCCATCGAACCCGGGCCTCAGGCCCCCAGCCTGGAGGAAAGTCGACCGGCGAACACACGTGATGTGATTGACGTAATTGACACTGAGAAGAAGTCGAGGTGACCAATCCGGCTTGAAGAAGGGGCTGTGGTGCTCACCCTCCTCGTCGACCTTGTCCTCATCGGTGTAGATGAGGTCGGCATCCTCGGCGGCGCTGGCGAGCCACGAGAGCGCCGTGGGAGCGAGGAGGTCATCGTGGTCGAGGAAGATCAGGTGGCTCTTGGTGGCGAGAGAGACGCCGTGATTGGTCGATCCGGCTATGCCTAGGTTGGTCTCGAGGAACTCGACGTGGATCCGCGGATCCGTCGCCTCCAACTCCTCAAGGTGGGATCTCGTCGAGGATGACGGCGAGGCGTCATCTACAAGGATGAGTTCCCAGTTCTCGTAGGTCTGTCCCACGACAGAATCAACGCAGTGACGCAGCAGGTTCGGAGGGGTGTCGAACACCGGGCAAACGATGCTGAAACCGGTACCAGGGTTGGTCGTGTCAGGCACCAGAGATCCGTAGGCATCGTGCCACTCTTCGAGCGACGGTGTCTCCGACGGCAGAATCGGTGTCGAACCCTTCAAACGCCACCTGAGATAGCCGACGACCAAACGAGCGACACCCCGCACACCAGATTGGCGATAGGCGGTTCGGAGGCGTTGGGCGACGGGCATCAACTCGTTTCTGGAAGGCTGCGGTTGGGACAATACCTGGCTGCTATCCCACAAGCGCATGCTGGCTTTTGGAGTCAGAATCCCTATCGGTGAGGTCCGAGCTGATTCGAGTGTCGAGCCAGTAGTGAGAGACCTCGTCCTGCCGAAGGACAACGGTGCTCAGCTGGTCAGGAGCCTACGGGAGAAAACGGTCCAACCCTTGGGGGTGGAGAGCCTTCCCCGCTGATCACCGCTACTCGTGTTTCTAGACTTCGGTGCTTCATGCTACGGCTCGGCATCATCGGCGGAGGGGCGATGGGTGCGCTGCACGCCAGGGTCGCGT
>CAYVTP010000160.1:0-3467 GCA_964454615.1 uncultured Acidimicrobiaceae bacterium
AAGCGGAGGTGGTGACATCAGCCGCGAAGCGGCGCGGGATTCGTTGCTGGACGACCTCAGGCACCTTCGTGCAGGACTACAGACCTAGGCTGGGAGTCGGCTTTCGCAAGCGACACCCCCACGGGGCTTCGCGGCGACACTGGGCCGATCCAGCACCGAAACCGGCGCGAAACCAGCCAGCCGGGTTTACCGGGTAACACCTCTGTGCAGAGGACACCTAGCGCTCACTGTAAGCGCTCGGCGAAGATCTCCCCGGGCGATCGGTCGTGGAGGGGAAAGCATTCCAGTACGGTCAGCCGGAGGCTCTCGTTTCTGCGGTGAGGCGGGTTGGCGACTTGGTTCCTGATCCACCTCAGGCGCTCCGCCGAACCGACGACGGTGTCAGCAGTTGCAGCGATACGCTCTCCGTACTCGTTGAAGCGTGGCGAGTCCGATCGGCGGCACACCGCGAGAGGCAATCCCACGGCAGCTGCGTAGGCGATGCCGCTTACCCCGTCGGTGATCACCGCTGAGCCTGCGTAGAGATCGTCAACGAGACTTCGGCTACTCAATTCAACGTTGGGAAGCCGGAGGAGCTCGCGGTAGGCGACATGAGGGTCGGGGTCGGACGGTACGGATACACCTTGAGGTTGGGAGAGAAGCGGATGGGGTCGCACCACGAAAGTCGCCTCTCCTTCGCTCCGTGCGACGTCCAAAATGTCAAATACGGTCTCGGCGAATGTTGAATACCCGGGCTTCCCGAACCAATCCACCGTCCAATGTGGCATCCAGAGAATCGTCGGTTTGGTGGCAATCGCAGATTCTCCAACGCCGGTCACAACGTCGAACAGCAGCGGGTCGCCTGTGTGAATGAGCCGGCGTCGATACGTTCCTTTGGCCTCGTGTCGTTTGGCCTCCTCGGGTGTGCTCAGCAGGATGTAGGTGCATCTTCGGTAAAACGGCAGGCCGTATAGCCCATCGGTCCAATTCGAGATCGGAACGCCGTACCCGGAGTAGGTAAGACCGTCGCCCTGAGCCAATTCTCGCCAGTGGCTTGTCCGCTGTTCGTCATAAGGCGTCTGGACAACGACGGCGGACCAGCGGTGCTCGAGCCCCCCGTCGCCGAGGCGCTCCGCCTCGTAGTCTCCGAGTGCCGGCGGTATTCGACCGGAGGTCTCCTCAGTCAGCGGTTTTACCCCAGCCCACGACCAGCCTGTCTTGGTACGGGCTCTGAGGAGCTGCGATGCGAGTGCCGAAGCGTGGTCGATGATTCTCGGGTCGTGAAGGCCGAACAGCACATGCCTGTCGCTCGCCCTTCTGTTGGTCACGGCCAACACACAAAAGCACAATCATGACTGTTGTCGTAGCGACGAAGTGACTCCGGATAGTGGATGATTTCGATTCGCGTGAAGTGTTGACCGAGCTGGCGAACCTGATCCTCGACAGCGGGGTAGCGTCCCACGTAGCCAACGGTGTCTTCCCCGGTAGGTGGTCGATCGACTGTGAATCCCGCACCGTCGGAGCACTGGTGTTTGATGATGGCACGCCCGCCCACGCTCAGCGCCCCCACCACGCGGCCATAGATCTTCGACTCGTTCTCAACCGAGAGGTGGGTGACGACCCCAAACATGAGCACGAGTTCGTATCGGCGGGAAGGTACGAAGGTCTCCAGATTGGCTACGACCCGTTCCAGCCCCTTGAACTCAGGTATCCGATCGAGAAACGCCGGGACCATATCGACTGCCGTGACTAGCTCTGCCTTGTTGGCGAAGGGCTGGAGTAGTTCACCCGTACCCGCTCCCAGATCAAGAACCGACTTCACGTCGAGGTGTGGCCGGACCACCTCAAGGTCAGCATCGAGTTGCGCCCGAGACGTCCACCGGGTGGTCTCGTGCGTGCGACTACGTTCCAGCCAGAACCCACAGATGCGGGATTCATCCATGAGTGTCACCACTCAACAGGTACGAGGTCAAAAAGGATTCAGCAACCGCGATCTCCTCGGGGTAGTCCACTTCGGCGGTGCGCACTGAAAGGGCTGGTAACGGAAGAAGGGGTTCTAAGTCCCTGTAGACGTGCCCGTCACCTGCGGACAGGAGCACAGACCGCGGTACTCTACAGAGGCCCGTCCACTCGGCCGAGCTGGAAGATACTTGCCCGCGAAAGAACCGAGTGACCTTCCCGAGGGATCGATCAAGCTCGACGAGCACCGGGTCTCGGCTCCGCGCCGGACCAATGCCGACGAGTGGCGCAGATGTCTTGAGCAAGCCTGCCCAGTCTTCTGGATGCACCAGTAGATCGCCGTCCAGCGAGATCACCTCGTCGCCGGAAGCGACCTCGGCGCCCAATCTGAGACTCGCCGCGGTTCCAGTTGTCTGGTACCGATGGTTGACGACGATGAGAGCATCCGGCCTCCTTTCGAACACGACGTCGGCTACTTCGGATCTCTGATGCCCGACGACGACTACCAGGTCGTCGATGTCCTTGCATAGATCGAGTTGCCACTCGATCAGAAACCGCCCGGCACAGCTGACCAGCGCTTTCGGGAGGCCAAGGCCAAGTCTGGCTCCGCGACCGGCGGTGGAGATTACAACCGTCGGAGTAGTTGGCACAGCCGGGCCTCGGTCTTGACGAAGTAGTCCGCGCACTCCATCGCCGAGCGTGCCGGCGTGTGGACCGCAAAGAACACCACGGCAGCATCGGCGGCCTTGAGCATGGGCACATCGTTGGCGCCCTCCCCCACTGCAACAACACGCGACTCCGGGTGCTCGAGCCTCATGGCGGTGACCGCAGATGCCTTGTTGAGATAACTGGAGACCGCGGTTACTCGCCCGTTCGCGGTCGCAGCCTGCGAGCAGAACAGTCGCGCATCCGGGAAGTTGCTCCGAACGAAGGGTTCGACCCAAACGTCAAGATTGGCAGTCACTACCCAAGCTCGACTTCCGAGTTCAAGCACCAGTTCTCTCAGGCGGTCAAAGAGAGCGACCTCCGCCACAGTCTTGGCGACATTCTCTATCGCCACGTCGCGGAGCAGGGAAACGCGCCGTCGGAGGCTGGTTTCGGGATCAACCAACCCAGCGACAGACGCTGCTGTGAGGGCACCCATTTCGACCGTTATCCCGGCTCTATCCGCGATCAGAGGGAGTAGCTCCTGCCGGGTAAGGGTGCCGTCGAGGTCGAAGGCGAAAAGCGGTGTGTCGGCTGGTTCCATAGGCTGGGATCGGGGAGGTGGCAGAGCCATCGGCATTGTGGCAGACCCGGCCGTGTCCGAGGCGCAGGTTGTGGGTGCTGACTTTGTGCCAATCTGGGCTCCGGCTCAGGCCATCTGGTTCCCTGGTTCACGTGGTGAGCGACAATTAGCATCGATCCGGACGTGAGGCCTCGAAGTAACTACCGGAGAAAAACGTGCCGGTAACCCCCGATGTGTCGGTCGGCGTTGGCGTGATGATCCCTCAACCTGACCTGGTGAACCTCTTCGGTTGCTCGATCGG
>CAYVTP010000161.1:0-3463 GCA_964454615.1 uncultured Acidimicrobiaceae bacterium
CGCTTAGGAGGCGGTTGCTCTATCCCCTGAGCTACGTGGGCGTGGGCTGGACTTCCGTGAAGACCTCAGTGAAAGGTTCCGTGAAAGTGTTCGGGTCGATTGTGCCATCCGTTGGCGGGGAGGCCGTACTAAGGCCTTCTAAGTCGATCGAAGAGGCCCTTCACCACTGTTCCAGAAGGGGTGTCGTCGATAGTTGACCCTCTCTCCCCGCTCGGGGGTGGCGTGAACGAACTCGGGGAGGGTGCGGTGGGATGCCAGCCTCCGACGGTCGGCAGATTTCCTCGTCACGTTTTGGCCCTCAGCGGTGTCCTATACGCGTAGCGAGAGGAAGAGCCCCGGTTGCTGAAGCGGACAATCAAACCGACTCTACGGAGGGCTCGGTTGGGCACCGCCATCGACACCATATAGGACAACCTCCCCGCGCTGAACAGCCCGCCGAGGCCCCATGGACGCCCTCGGCGACTTGACACCGACCTGACTGATACTGCCCGATCAACCCGTCCTGCCGGATGGCGGGGAAGAGCGAGATGGGAGAACCGTGGTGAAAAGGATGCAAGACCGACGACACCCGAAGTGGACCCGGGCACTCCCGGCACTGTTTCTCGGGCTGGCCGCGTGTTCGGCGCCGATGGCTCAGGACTCAACGACCACAGTCCCGGAAACTACAGTGCTCGGCCCTACAACGACAACATCCGAGGTTTCCCCTTCAACAGAAGCGCCTGGTCCTTTCGACAATTCGAAATGGATCGCATATCAGGGACGTACAGAGGGCGAGCGTCATAGGGCGTTCCTCATACATCCGGACGGTTCCGGCGAGATGGAGATCCCGAGACCAGAAGGCACATTCGTGCTCCTCCCCGACTGGTCACCGGACGGGCAAAAGATTGTCCTCGGTTCGCGTGGCGCGGTGCCGGAGTTTCTGTTCGTGTACGACCTCGCCACCAATAGCATCGAGGCCCTGTTCGATTGCGATGAGCCCTGCGTTGCCCATGCAGAGCCTTCGTATTCGGCAGACGGGTCATCGATCGTCTTTGTTGGGGAATCGGGGCCGTTCGTGGACGACGTCCCATCGGAGTGCGGGATATGGGTCGGTGACGTGACAACATCGGTGATCACGCGTGTCACCGAAAACCCCGGCTGCGACCGCGAGTACTACCCCCGGTTCTCCCCTGACGGAACTCAGATCGTCTACTACCGCTGGCGCGATGAAGGTCCGGAGCAGAACGCGGTCTTCGCCATCGACTCGACGGGAGGCGAGGAACGGCAACTGACCGAATGGGATCTGGTCGCGGGACACCCCGACTGGTCGCCGGATGGGCAATGGATCGTTTTCACCACCTATCCCGATTGGCGCGACGTCGGGATTTCGAACCTCTACAGGATTCGTCCGGACGGAACCGAGGTCGAGCAGTTGACCTTCTACGAAAGCTCCACGTTTCGTGCCAGCCAGCCTCGATACACCCCAGACGGGAAATGGATTCTGTTCACCGGCGTCAAGGCCAGCGGTCGGGACATGATGGCAATCCCGGCGGATGGCGGAGAGCCGATTCCCATACTCACCGGTGGGGTCTACACATACAGTTCTCTTCAGCCCTAACAGCCCTCATAATCTGAACACGGTGAGACGAAGCTGTGCTTCTCGTGTGTCGCGAGGACCTCGGGGATCGTGCGTGGGATGCCACCATTTCGAGGGTCGGCAATCTGGGCGTCACATGTTGGTCCTCAGCGGTGTCATATAGGGGAACGAAAGGGAGACTCCCGGTTGCTGAAGCGGTCTTCAATCGACGAGCGGGAAAGGGAGCTGATCGCTTCCTTGTATCCGTCCCTACGGAGGATCGCGGCGGTGGCAGGTTCGGTTGATGTGGAGCCGGATGATCTGGTTCAGGAGGCGTTGTTGCGCACGTTGGGGAAGGGTCCGATTTCGGATCTGGACAACCCGCTGGCCTACCTCCGCAAGACGATCGTCAATCTGGCTTCGAATCAGCGTCGGAGCCTGGGTCGGAAACGGACGGCGCTCGGTCGGCTGTTTGTTGAGGAGGGCTGGTCGCCGAGCTATCCGGCCGACATCGAGGGAATTCTCGATCTTCCGGCACGCCAGCGGGTCATCCTCTATCTCGTCGAGGTGGAGGACTTGCCCTACGCCGAGGCGGCTGAGCAGCTGGGGATAACCACGGTGGCAGCACGAGCGCTGGCGAACCGGGCCAGGAAGCAGGCCCGAGCCGCGTTGGAGGTAGCTGGTGGCTGACCTTGAAACCAAGCTGCGTTGGCTCAGTGAGCGAGGCGACCCGGTCGGTGCGGAGGCGTTGATCGAGCGGATCGAGGCCCACCTGGCCGGAGAGCCCCTTGTCGTGGTAGCCAAGAGACGAGAAGCAAAAGCCAAACCACGAATAGCGCCGACAATCAGCAGGCCGAGCCTGTATCGGGGGCCTGCGTTGGGGGTAGCGACATTTGTTGCCGTCGTCGCCGTGGCCGGGCTGTATCTCACCTTCGGTGGTGGTGGCGGCGGCGAGGTGGCCGACACCCCACCTCCGCCAACAAGTGTGGCTCCGGAGGTCCCTCCGCCGACGACTGTCGCTCCCGAGGTCAACGAAACGCTCGCAGAAGGCGAGAGCTTCAGCGTTGGTGATGTTGTAGCCGGAGGAGCAGACGCCTTCCTCCTTGCTCGAGGGGAAGGCCCCGGGGGCCCGTGGTCCTACTGGGTTTGGACGGCGCACTGCGAACGCCTCGGGAGAACGGTGGTCTATCAGTGGGTCGAGTATGCGCCTCTGCGGGGCGGCATAAGCACAGGCGGTGAGCGTTGTGCTGGCGGAGATTCACGCGTTCAGCCGTACGTCGTCGAGCAGATGGGTGTCGGCGACGATGGGTGGTCATTTATCCACGGCCAGACGGCACTGGACGTGGTGAGGGTGAAGGTGCGGTTACTCGACGGCCGCGAGTTCGAGGCAAGCACTATGCCGGCGCCCGACGAACTCGGCTGGAGTGCACGCTTCTACGTGATGCTCCTCCCGGTTGGGTTTTCCGAGATTGACACCGTGAGGGGCTATGACGCCAGCGGACAAGACATCGGAGGGGATTCGGACCCCGGGGAAGGTGCGTCTGGATAGAGGCGACTTGTCTGGTCCCCCGTACAGTCGATCCGTGACACGTAATACAGAAGCCAACTATGGAGTGGCGGTCGGCTACCTCGAGTGGGACGGAGCCCACCTTGTCGACGGCTGGGGTTTCCTCGCGTTCCGGAATCCGATCAAACGCGTTCCGAGCAATACCGCGATCAGTGCTCCGACCAGCCCTTTCGGCGTCTCCAACCAATCCCACGTGGGCCGTGGGCGGGATGGGTTGACAACGCGGTTGGAAACTCGATGTCATCGGCCGTCGGGGTCAGGATAGAAGGGGTGGGGGTGTGAGGTTTCCCCGTTTCTCCGGACACGTACCGTGGGGTGTGTCACCCCTGGAGAGGAGAGAC
>CAYVTP010000162.1:0-3443 GCA_964454615.1 uncultured Acidimicrobiaceae bacterium
ACCGCCATCGACGGCCCACCCATCAGCCGCGTCAACAACCTCACGGAGCAATACACCTAGGCATGCTCTGATGACGCTTCAGGCGGCGGCAAGACAGCCCGCCCATAGTGGGAGCGCCGAAGTCCCGATCCCGGTCGGCTGCGAATGTGAGCGGATCCGACTAGCGTACAATGCGCGCTCGAAAGGCGGTGGTTCGGCCGGTTTGACACCGCGAAACCCGGCCAATCGGCGCTACTCGGGGAGATCCCCACAGCGAATTGCCTGAGTCACCACCGCGAGGACTTGGACATGACCATGGACAGGTTGGATTGTGGGCCCACATGAACTTGAACCACGGGCCTCATCCTTATCAGTGATGCGCGACTCAGGGAGCGCAGGGCGGTTGACCTGCTGCTATGCGTCAACCGAGGCGAACTGTTGCACATGTGTTTCACACGCTTGGGCGCGTCGGCAGTGATTCTTGAGCCGCCGTGACGTGGTGAAGATGACATTGGTCACCCGAGCGTGACCGCGGCCTCAGACAATCCGGCCGCACCGAGCCCAGTCGTGCAGATCCTGTGCGGTCCCAGATACGGGCGGTTGTGCTCCCGAACTGGTGATCTGGGTGGCGTTAGCACGTCGCCATCCGTCCGAGTTTGTCGTGTATGCGAGATTGTTGTCACACGGTGACCGGGTCTGAAACGAGTTAAGGGTGTGTTTGTCGAGGACGAGGTGAGTCGGAGGTCGCATGTGGACGATCCTCTGATCGCGGGACCGGAGTCGTTCGATGTGTTCTTTCGACGCGAGAGTCGTCGGTTGATCGGACTTGCTTATGCGTTGTCCGGTAGCCGACTCGCTGCAGATGACATCGCCCAGGAGGCTCTGCTTGCTGCCTACCGGAACTGGGATGACGTCGGTCGGCTCGACAATCCAGCTGCGTGGGTTAGGCGTGTGGTCTCCAACCATGCGGTGTCGGAGGTGAGGAAGCGTGTCGCAGAGGCGAAAGGTTTGAGCCGTCTAGCTGCCCTGAGACCTGTGGGCGAGATTCCTGAGTTTGCCGCTGAGAGTGAGTGGATCTGGCGTCAGGTGAGACGTCTTCCGAAACGCCAGATCCAGGTGATCGCGCTGCGCTACTACGACCAGCTGTCGATGGCTGAGATAGCGGAAGTCCTCGAATGCTCGAAGGAGTCAGTCAACACACATCTTCGCCGAGCCCGCGAGACGTTGGGTCGACGTATCGACCATCAAGGAGGATCAGTATGAGCAGTGAGAATCACTTGGAGCGTGCCGCTGCCGACCTTCGGGGAGCCGTGGCGGCCATGTCTGCCCCTACGTTCCGGGCGCGGGCACACCGCAGCAATGCCGTCTTGGCCTTTTCGGCAGGCATAGCAGCCGTTGTCGCTCTCATCGCCATTCCCTTGTATCTCACCCGAGCTCCAGGCCCGCTGGACTCGCCAGTCGGCGCAGCTGCATCCTCGACAACCACGTCGTCTACTAAACAGGCGATGGCCGACAGTTCGACCACCACGATCCATGAGAGCATTGCTCTGTTGGTCTGCGGAGACGAGCTGCCTTATACGGTCGCCTTGCCCGAGGACTTCCACGGCCCGATCGACGGGCGTAGCCCAGAGTCTGGAGAACCTGCCGAAGATGGACAGCTGGTGGTCCACTGGCTGGGACGAGATGGTTCGGTGGAGATCAGATGGCCCGCCAACCAGGAGTATCTCGAAGGAGCCGAATGGGGATCAGATCCTGCCTGGGGTGGTCCCGACACAGACTTCGCATTGTTCTTCGCGGTTGCCCCCGTTGAAGACGACCGCCGTGCTGAGATCATGGGATCGGAGCTAGTACCGACCGATCTGATGACGGGACCTTGTGACGCCATACAGATGGTCGCTTACGGTCCGGGACATGATGGTGTTCTGGGCCGACGTGGAGTGGCCGACTTTGAAGCAACGGGTGACAAGATGCTGACGATCTACCCGGATCTGCTTCGTCCACGCGACACTCAACTGATACTGGACACGGTCCAAACCGACGAGGTTCCAGAGGTTGTCGCCTGCACTGCGGGCGATGGTTCGCTGGGCCCAGAGAACATGACCGGGACTGCTCCGGACAACACGGTGTATCAGAGCACCGTTGAAGCCCTCGAAGCTGTCCTGAACACCGATGTCGCGGAACGATGGCCCAAGACAGGATTCTTCGAACTGGCTCACACCGATGGAACCATCACCTACGTCAACCCGGTCGACGACCAATCACTGGACCCACAACCCCAAGATGGAGCAGTCGTCTCCATCACCGTTGAACAGTCAGGCGCCGGATGGACCGTGACACGCTGGGAGTCTCAATCAGACGCCTGCTAAAGCCCAGCGTCTCCGCTGGCAGCCACGATCATTTCTGTCTCCTGTTTTTCACCGGTGACATGAACGCGACCTGAGTTCGGCGCCTGACGCCGGCTCCTCTCGGAAGCGACAACCGAGTCCAGGTCCGATTGGTTTTGACACCCGAGCGCGAGGTGAGGATATGGGGGTAATCCACCTGGGGTTTTGTCGACGGCGCTTGGTGGGGTGTGGGACGGTGGATGGTGGTCCCGTCGGGGCCGGAAAGTTGGTCTGTCTTGTCTTGGTCCCTTCGTCTGTTTCGCTCCACCGCGCCGGATGGTCGGCTGGTGGTTGGTCTGGATCATCCGGTCGTGGATGACTATCTGGAGTTCGCGGCGGCTCGGTGCCGTCCGAACACGGTGTTGGCTGCTGGATACGACTTGAAGGTGTTCTTTTCGATCGTCGAGGCGGATCCGGTGGAGGTGTCGACGGCGGACGTCCTGGGGTTTGTGAAAGCTCAGCGGTCGGCTGGGCCGGTCAATGTGGTTCGGCTCTCTGATGGGGAGTCAGGGTTGTCGTCTCGGACGATCCAGCGGCGCCTGTCGTCGTTGTCGTCGATGTATTCGTATCTGACTGCTCGGGGTGATGTGGGGTCGAATCCGGTGCCGAAGGGGCTGCCGACTCGCCGGATGCGACATCGCGGCGGCCGTGGTGTCCCCCTGGTGCGGACACCGCGGACGTTGCCTCGGGTGGTGGAGCCTGCGGAGATCGATGCTCTGTTGGAGGCGTGTCGCCGGTTCCGTGACCGGGCCATGTTCGAAGCGATGGTGTTCGGGGGCCTGCGCCGTTGTGAGGTCCTGGGTCTTCGGCTCGAGGATCTGGATGGGGCTCACAGGCAGGTGTTCATCGCCGAGGGCAAGGGTGGGCATCAGCGCCAGATCCCGATCTCGGGCCGCTGGTTTAGGACGGTGTCGGAGTATCTACGCCACGAACGCCCGGATGAGTCTTCGACGGATCGGCTGTTTGTCGTGTTGAAAGGGAAACGTCGTGGCCGGCCTCTCTCCGATGAAGGGCTGAAACAGGTGTTCATTTCGGCGAGGGAACGGGCTGGGCTACGTCGGATCACCTGTCATGAGCTCC
>CAYVTP010000163.1:0-3433 GCA_964454615.1 uncultured Acidimicrobiaceae bacterium
GCCTCGGGGCCGTAGGAGTCGTTGTTGGTGGCCACCACCAGGACCTCGGCCCCGATGGCGGCGTGCTGGCGTGCATACCTGGCGAATCCTCCCTCCCAGGAGATCACGGTGCCGAGGTCGACACCACCGAGGTCGAAGACGACAGGACCCTCGCCGGGGATCATGTCTCTGGGGACTCTTCTCAGCTCGGGGATGAGACGGGTGAAGAAGCTCCTGAACGGCACGTACTCCCCAAAGGGCACGGGATGCTGCTTCTGGTACTCACCGACCACGACTCCTTCGGGGTCGAACACGACGTTGGCGTTCACCCAGTGGGTGTCGCTCAACGGCCGATCGCCTCCGATCATCATCCAGGCTCCCAGACGTCTGGCCTCAGCGGCCACCATCGCCCCGATCTCGGGGTTGGCGACCGGATCGGCGTTCACCGAGCCCGATGAGCTCTCCGGCCACACCACCAAACGGACCGAGCCCGGCTCGATGGTCCCGGTCAGCTCCAGGTGCTGTAGGAAAGTGCGGAGTCGCTCGTTGGGCGGGCAATCTTCGAAGGGACAGGGTGTCGAGCCCTGGACGATGGCGACGGGAATCGGGTCACCGGCGGGTTGGTAGATGCCGCCGCCGACCGAGAGGAGGAGCGCGGCCAACAGACCGACACCCGCCGTGCGACGCAACGTCCTGGAGGACCCTCGCACCACTTCGAGGGCGACCGCCGCCCCGGCGCCGGCAAGCAGCACCGTCAGACCGCTGGTCCCGATGACCGAGGCCAGGTTCCTTGCCGGAGCCACCCCGGCCAGCGAGTACCCCAGTGCTCCCCACTCCTGGCCGCCGACGGGAATCCGGTAGCGGAGTAGCTCCATCACCGCCCATCCTCCCGTGGCCAGGGTCACCCAGGCCATCGCCGGTGCCGGCCGCTGACGACTGAGCCACCACGCCAGAGCCGCCGGGAACACGGCCTGCACCGGCGCCAGGGTGAGGGCGGTCCAGTGCAGTTCGGCTAGCCACCACATCAGCCCACCCCAGAAGGCAAGCCCATAGAGCATGCCCACGAGGAAGGCCTGCCCACCCGACCCGGCGAGGCGGACACCAACCAGGAAGACGGCTACCCCGGCCACCACTACCACGCCCATACCGAACGGCTGGAAGCCGAGCACGGTCAAGCCACCACCCACCAGAGCGAAAAGAGCCGATCTCACCGACAGCAGGGTAGAAACGCTGAGCGTCCCTGAAGGTTCGCTGGGCAAAAAGTGGCGCGGTGAGGGTCCGATCCCAGTACCCAGTACCCAGTACCCAGTACGGGGTACCCTTAAAGTCCTCCCTCATGTGGGAAGGTGACGTCTGGGTCGCTGCCCGGGCAGCCCGCGCCGGGGCCGACGTGGTCCAGCAGGGCTTCTTCGCTCATCTGGACACGGACATGAAGGGAGCGGTCGACCCGGTCACCCAGGTCGACAGGGACGCGGAGCGGGTCATCAGGTCGGTCATCGCATCACACTTCCCGAGTGACTCGATCCTCGGTGAGGAGGAGGGCGGCCCTGCCTGGGACAGCGAGAGGATATGGATCGTCGACCCTCTCGACGGGACTGTGAACTTCATCCACCGCCTCCCCCAGGTCGCCGTTTCGGTGGCGCTCTGGTCCGGAGGCGGGCCCGAGGTGGCGGTGGTCGTCGACGTCGCCCGGAACGACGAGTACGTGGCGGTGAAGGGTGATGGCGCCCGCCTCAACGGGAGACCCATGCGGGTGTCCGACACCCGGCACCTGGGCAGCAGCATGGTGCTCACCGGGTTTCCGTACGACCAGAGGAGCCACGGTGGTGCCTACCTGGACCTGGTCGGCGGGCTACTCGAGAGCGCAGGCGCGGTGCGCTGCATCGGATCGGCGGCACTCGACCTCGCATGGGTGGCACGGGGCCACGCCGACGGTTACGCCGAGCACGCCGGGGCCGACGGCGTCAAGGCGTGGGACATGGCCGCCGGGGCGCTGCTGGTGGAAGAGGCCGGCGGCCGATTCACCGACCAGGATGGTGCGGAGCACAGGCTCGAGGCGTCGGCGTTCGTAGCCAGCAACGGCGCCATCCACGACGAGCTGATCGAGATCGTCAGGACCACAATGCCCCAACACCTCCAATGATGTACCACGACCACCACTTCCATCCTCTCGGATACGCCTATCTGGCCAACGGGCTGGAGCTGATCGCGGCCGGCGACATCAGCGATCTTCTCGGTATGGTCGCAGAGCGGGGCGAGCGGGTCGAGGGAGCCATCCTCGGTCAGAGGCTCAACGACGAAGGGCTGGCCGAGCTGCGCCTGCCGACGGCCGAAGACATCGACGGTGTCGTGTCCGAAAAGCCGGTACTCCTGTATCGCTACTGCGGCCACATCGCGGTGGCCAACTCGGCGGCCCTGGCCATGGCAGGCATCGACGCCCGCACGCCGGATCCTCCGGGAGGCTCGTTCGACAGGGATCGGTCGGGCCGTCCAACCGGGGTGTTGCGGGAGACCGCCATCCGCCCCGTGGCAGACGCGCTGGCCCCGATCACTCACACCCCAGCCGACAGCGAGATCCTCGAGGCCCTCTCCCGGCTCCCCGGGTTGGGAATCGGGTCGATCACCGGAATGGTCTCCTACTCCGGAAACATATGGGGAGGTGCCGAGGACGAGCTGGAAGCCCTTATCCGGCTGGCCCCCGACCTTCCCATCGACATCGACGTGCTGGTGATCGCCGATCACCCGGGCGATTTGGTGGAGGCACGCGATCGCCTGGAGAGAGCGGAGGGCCGGGTTCGCTTCCACGGCTGGAAGGACTTCTCCGACGGTTCGCTGGGAGGTCACACGGCGGCGATGTACGAGCCTTTCGCCGACCGGGACACCATCGGCACCGACCGGCTGGACCGTTCCAAGGCGATGGAGATGGCCCATGCCTCACTCTCTCTCGGCGGGGTCGCCGCGATCCACGCCATAGGGGACCGGGCCAACGATCTGGTGCTAGATGTCATGGAGGACCTGATCAGGGAGGGTGCCGACCCGGAACGGCTGCGTATCGAACATGCCTCGGTGCTCACCGAGCGGGCCGTCGAGCGTTTCGGGGCCCTCGAAGTGACCGCCTCGGTCCAACCCGCCTTTCTCGCCTCCGAGGAGACCTGGCTGGAGCGACGGTTGGGGCCCGAGCGCATGGCCCGGGCCTACCCGTTCCGGTCCCTGGCGGAGGCCGGGGTGAGGCTCATCGGCGGATCGGACTGCCCGGTGGAGCATCCCGACCCAAAGGTCGGGATCAACGCCGCCGTCGACAGGCACGGCATCGCCCCGGAACAGGCCCTCACACGGAGGGCCGCCGAGGCGATGTTCGCTCCCCCGCCCCGCTGATCAAGACCCGCCCGGCCGGGCGGCAGGCCCCAGCGCCGGCCGTATCCCGCGGCCTGCGTTGGGGGGGCCAGCGGCTTCG
>CAYVTP010000164.1:0-3425 GCA_964454615.1 uncultured Acidimicrobiaceae bacterium
CAGCCTGACACGGGGCGAGATGGCCGCCCTCCTGGTGCGGGCGTTCCAGCTGCCTCCTGCCACTGACTCCCACCTGTTCGTGGACACCGACGACTCCCAGTTCTGGCGTGAGATCGACGCCCTGGCACAGTCGGGTGTCACCAAGGGATGCAACCCCCCGGCCAATGACCGCTACTGCCCCAGGGACTACGTGACCAGAGGGCAGATGGCGGCCTTCATCGCCAGGGCCCTGGGCTTACCCGAGCTCACTCCTCCCCCGCGACCGCCGGTCCATCTCGTGGCCCGCTTCACCACCTATCACGCCTGCTGCCAGTCGAGGGTGCACAACATCCAACTGATGGCAGACACCCTCGACGGCCATGTCTTGCTGCCCGGGGAGATCTTCGACCTGAACGCCGTGGTCGGCGAGCGTACCGAGGCCAAGGGTTATGTCGCCGCCCCGGTGATCTCCGGCGGGCAGATGACCATGGGTGTCGGCGGGGGTGTGAGCCAGGTGGCGACGACCCTCTACAACACCGTCTTCTGGGGGGCTTACGAGGACATAGCCCATCGGGCGCATTCGGTATACATCGACCGCTACCCGGTCGGTATCGAAGCCACTTTGGGCTACCCCAATCCCAACCTGGTCTTCAGCAACAACACCTGGACCCCGGTGACGATCCGGGCCTCCTACACCTCGACCTCGATCACCTTCGAGCTCTACGGCAACAACGGCGGCCGGACCCTGGTCGGCGACCATCGCAACGGGACCACCACATGGCGGGTGACCAGGTCGGGTGACGACACCGCCCGCCTGGTGTCCGGCACGGTCACGCCGTCATCGGTGCCGTCGGGTGGTGCCACGGTGAGGATCACCCGCACCATCACCGGGCCGGACGGGACCACCACCTTCACCTGGTGGCATACCTACAACTGACCCGACGGCTACTTGGCGAGGGCCCGCTTGAGGAAGGCGGCCAGTTGGCCTCTGGTGACGTGGTCCTTGGGGCAGAATCTGTCGTTGGTCGGCGGGTTGCATCCCTTGGTGACGCCCGCCTCGGCGATCCGGTTGATCGAGTCCTGGAACATGGAGGTGGCGTCGTCGATGAAGTAGTCCCGTGAGGCCGGCCCCAGACCGAGTGCCCGGTCGAGGAAGGCAGCCATCTGCTCACGTGGGATCGAGCTCTCCCCGCAGAACTTCCGGTGACCACACCCCGCCGTGATCCCGGCCTCGAAGAGCCTGTTCGCCGCGGCCTCATAGAACTTCCCGTTGTCGTCGTCGAAGTGGTCGCCGGTGGCCGCAGGCAGGTTGAGGGCCCGGTCAAGGAACACCGCCATCTCGCCCCTGGACACCACGCCGTCTGGGCAGTAGCGGTCGTTGGTGGGCGGATTGCATCCCTTGGTCAAACCCCGGTCGTAGAGCCACAAGATGTCGTGGACGAAGACGCTTCCGCCTATGTCCACGAACGGCCCGGACGATGCGCCGCCGGTCCCTCCACCGCTTCCGGAGGATGCCGACCCGACGTCGCCCCAGGAGACATCGAAATAGCGTGATCTGAGGCTGAACGAGCTCGCCACCCACGACCCTGTCCGGTCGGAGGTGACGGTCGAGCCATCCTTTACCCCGACGAACCTGGCTGTTTTCACCGTGCCCGAAGGGTTGCGCTCGACGACGCCGACCCCCAGCAGTTCGTCGAAACCGAGCCTGGCGGCCACGGTGGAGGGTGTTGGAGCAACCTTCCACGAGGCGAAGGGGTTCCCGCTGCGGAGCGACCACGGGTCGTCGACCGACTGAAGATAGGGAAGCTGGGACGATCCCCATGCCGCGGCGTTGGTCTCGCTCCGGCCCCCGTTCGACGAGCTGAAGAAAGTGGTCACCACTGGATAGTTGGGGTGGCTGACGATCTTCTTGCGCGTGGCCTCTGCGGCGGTGCGCCACGTCCCGCTCCAGTTGGTCTCGGCGTACCAGCCTGCGTACACCTGGCTGATGGTCGTCGAGTACAACTGACACCAGCAGTTGTCACGCCGTTGGGCGTTGAAGCCCGACTCGGGGCCGACGGAGCGGGCAGTCCCCACACCGTAGGAGCGGGAGGTGATTGCCTGGGCGTAGAGGGCTTCCATCGCTCCGCTGGTGCCCCAGGCGAGGATGGTCTCGTCGATGCCAAACGCGTAGTCGTCGATCCCGACCTGGAGAATCGCATGGAGGCCCTTGAAGCTGTTGTTCTGCCAATCCCTCCGGGGTCGGACCTCCAGGATGCCCCGGCCAAGCTGAATCGCCGAGCTGTTCCGGACCAGCCTGTGCGGCAGCTCCAGGCGCTGTTCGGGGCTGAGCCCTCGCACCGTGCCACGGCAATCCCCCGGGGCGAAGGCGCCATAAAGCAAACACTCGCTGCCGCTGGCGTCGGGAACGAGAAGAACGGTTGTCGTGGGCACCGGAGTCTCGATGACGCACCGGTCCGAACCGTCCACACCCCAGAGAGAGTTCTTGGTCTGGTTCCCCACTACCCCGTCGACGGTCAAGCCGTTTGCCTGCTGGTAAGCCCTGACCGCGGCATCGGTGTCGGCGTCGAACCATCCGTCGATGTTCCCCGGGGAGAATCCCTCCGCGTCGAGTCTCTGCTCCAGGAGTTCCACGTATGGCGAGTAGGCGCCGCCGTTCTTGGAAAGCGACATTAGACCGACGGAAGTCGGCTCGGGCTGACAAAGCACCAGACCGCCGGCCGTGGCGCGAAGTTGGAGCCCGGAGATGCCGTTGGCAGTCATGAGGTGAACCCATAGAGGGTTGGGGTCGTTGACCATCCAACTGGGGACTCTTGTGTCGTAGTCGGCGACGGTGGCGCCGGTGAAGTAGTACTCGACGATCTCCTTGGCCGACCAACCGTCCAGGGCCATCTCGCGGGACCCGTACTGGGACATGCCCACTCCGTGGCCCCACCCCGAGCCGTCGAACTCGACGTTCGAGGTGTCGGCGCTGGCGATCGACGGCACCGAGATCACCAGTGCGGCGACGGCGACTAGAAGGGCAGGGAGCCTACGTGACCTCACACCGTCCCATCGTCAGCCGATGTGGGCCGCTGAAGCGATTTGACAGGAGTTCCGGCCGGTCGTCCTGGCGGCCATTCCCGCAGGTGGACCGTCCGAAACGGTGTCTCCCCTACGATCACCTGGTGCATGTCTGCCTGGTCGCCCCCAACGACGCCTTGAGCGACCCGCGAGCCCGTGTCACGCGCCATGTTCTCGTCCGGGCGGGCCATCGTGTCACCGTAGTCATGCCGGGAACAGGCAGCTCGACTGAGGAGGTCCGACCGGTCGAAGTCCCTCCTCCTGCCAAGACCCGCCGGTTTCGACTCCGACGGCAGGAGCCCGACGCCCCCGCCCGACTCGCCTCGGCCCTGGCCGACGAGGCGACCGCCACCGGAGCCACCCTGTTCGTCCCCACCGACCCT
>CAYVTP010000165.1:0-3346 GCA_964454615.1 uncultured Acidimicrobiaceae bacterium
GACCGACGCAAGCGACCGAAGGGAGCGCGTCGAGGGGGGCGTGAGCGAAGCGAACTCGTCACCAGGCCTCACGCGCGAGAGCTAAGTGACGACCTCGGCTCCGCCTCAGGCCCCCCTCGATCTCACTGCGTTCGATCGGTCCCCCCACAAGTGGGGGGACACGCCATGGCCGCCTCAGGCCCCCCTCGACCTCACTACGTTCGATCGGTCCCCCCGGAAGCGGGGCGACAAAGCGAGCGGGGTACGAGGTGCTTGTTTACTCCGCGGCGTCGGTGATGGCCTCGGTCATCGAGGGGTGGACCATCAGAGTCTCCAACAGTGTCTGCGCGGTCACCCTGGCCTGGACCGCAAGCGCAATGGACCCGATCAGCTCTGATGCCCTGTGACCGACGATGGTCCCGCCCAAGACCACACCGGTGGCGGGGTCGGTGGTCACCTTCACGAAACCCCGCAGGTAATGCTGCAGAACGGAGCGGGCGTTCGAGGCAAAGGGGACCTTGGTGGTCCGGACCTTGCGGCCTATGGCGGCCGCCTCGACGTCGACCAGGCCGACGGAGGCGATCTCCGGCTCGGTGAAGATGGCCTCCGCCACCTTGCTGTAGTCGAGAGGCTGGACCGGGAGGTTGAGGGCGTGGCGGGCGATCTTCCTCCCCTGCATGGAGGCAACCGAGCTGAGCAGCATCTGGCCGGTCACATCTCCGGCGGCGTAGATGTGCGATGCGGAGGTCCTCTGATACTCGTCGACCTTGATGTATCCACCGTCGTCGACTTCGACTCCGGCGTCTTCGAGGCCGATCCCGGCTGACAACGGGTAAGACCCGACGGCGAGAAGGGCGTGGGACCCGGTTATCCGTCGCCCGTCGTCACAGACAACCACCAGCTCCGAGTCTCCGACTTCGATGTCGACGGCTCTGGCCCCTATGACCAGGCGGATGCCCCGGTCGAGGAACGTCTCCTCGAGCACGGCCGCCACCTCCGGATCGCGGTGGGGCAGGATCTGCTGGCGGGAGACGACCAGGCTGACCTTCGAGCCGAGGCTCTCGAAGATGTGGGTGAATTCGACACCGGTCACCCCTGAGCCGATGATCACGATGTGCTCCGGGACCAGCCCCAGGTGGTAGCAGTCCCGGGTGGTCAGCACCCTCTTGCCGTCGACCGGGGCCCAGTCGGGCCGTCTCGGCGCCGACCCGGTGGAGATCATCGCCTTCTCGAACCTGATGCCTCGCTCCCCGGACGGTGACTCGACGACGACCTCCTGGGGGCTGACGAAACGGGCAAACCCCCCGACCATCTCGACACGCTGCGAGCCGAGGAGCTCCATCCAGCTCCGGTTGATGTCCGACGTGATCTCGTCGATCCGGCTGGAGAGGACCTGGGTGTCGATTGCCCCCGGATCGGTGACCAGCCCGAGCTTGGCAGCGTTGCGGACCGAGGTGTTGCGGAGGGCACTCGCAGCCATCGTCTTCGAGGGGATGCAATCCCATAGGTGGGCCGCTCCCCCCAGGATGTCCTTCTCCACGACGGTGACGCGGGCACCTTTTGCTGCTGCCACAGTGGCGGCCTGGGTCCCCGCCGGCCCGCCGCCGACGATCAGTAACTGGGTTGTGGTCATGGTGGGTCCCGACGCTACCCGGTGGGGCGATGCTGTCCGAACACCTGGCGGAGGGCACCGGACACTTCGCCGAGGGTGGCTCCGGCTTGGAGGGCGGCCCTCATCGGATAGAGGAGATTGCCCTCTCCCCTCGCCGCCTCTTCGACCAGCCTCAGGGAGGCATCCACATCGGAGTCGTCGCGGGCTTCGCGCCAGGCTTCCAAACGGGCCCTCTGTCCTGCTTCGAGGGAGGGATCCACGGCGAGCACCGGCACTGTCTGGACATCGGAGGCGCCGAATCTGTTGACCCCGACCACCACCGACTCACCCGTGGTCTGCCGGCGCGCCTCCCGGTATGCAGACTCTTCGATCTGGGCCTGCATCCAACCCTCCTCGATGGCCACCACCGAGCCCCCCATGGCCCGGACCTTGCCCAGGAGGGCCAGGGCCTTCTCCTCGACCGCATCGGTCAGCGCCTCCACGAAGTAGGACCCTCCGAGGGGATCAGCGGTGGCGGCCACACCGGACTCGAAGGCGATCACCTGCTGGGTTCGCAGGGCGACCAGGGCACTCTCGTCGGTCGGGAGACCCAGGGCTTCGTCGTAGGCGTTGGTGTGTAACGACTGGGTCCCTCCGAGCACGGCTGCCAGACCCTGAAGGGTGGTGCGGACCACGTTGTTGAGCGGCTGCTGGGCTGTCAGCGTGGATCCCGCGGTCTGGGTGTGGAACCTCATCGCCCACGAGCGCGGGTCCTTGGCTCCGGCCTCCTCACGCATTAGGCGGGCCCAGATGCGTCGGGCCGCACGGAACTTGGCGATCTCTTCGAAGAAGTCGTTGTGGCCGTTCCAGAAGAAGGAGATCCTGGGGGCGAAGGCGTCGACGTCCAACCCGGCGGCGACTGCTGCCTCCACGTATGCAAGGCCGTTGGCGATGGTGAAAGCCAGTTCCTGAGCAGCGGTGGCGCCGGCCTCCCTCATGTGGTACCCGCTCACCGAGATACTGTTCCACTGCGGTGTCTCCTTGGCGGCGTAGGCGAACAGGTCCGTGACCAGCCGCATCGACGGCTTCGGCGGGTAGATGTAGGTCCCCCGCGCAACGTACTCCTTCAGGATGTCGTTCTGCACCGTTCCCCGGAGCTGCTCGCCGGAGACGCCCTGTTCCTCTGCCACGAGCTGATAGAGCAGTAGGAGGATGGGAGCGGTGGCGTTGATGGTCATCGAGGTCGACACCTCGTCGAGAGGTATGCCGTCGAAGAGGCGACGCATGTCGTCGACAGTGTCGATGGCAACCCCCACCTTGCCCACCTCACCTGCGGCCAACGGGGCGTCGGAGTCGAGGCCCATTTGGGTGGGCAGGTCGAAGGCGACACTGAGGCCGGTCTGGCCGGCGTCGAGCAGGTCACGAAAGCGCCGGTTGGTGTCGCCGGCGGTCCCGAACCCGGCGTACTGGCGCATGGTCCACAGGCGCCCGCGGTACATGTCGGGCCTCGGCCCCCGGGTGAAGGGGTACTCCCCGGGCGCCCCGATCCTGGACCGATCGGGCTCGGCGTCGTAGACCGGGTCGATCTCGATGTCGCTCGAGGTGCGGCGAGTTTCAGCCATATCGCCAGTATCCTGACATTGCCGGGAATGCTAGGTCGGGAACCGGCCGGGTCCCCGCAGACGTCATACACCCGTTACATGGCCAGACGAGCCCTGATCCACCAGGTCGAGGCGAGGGAGCGGCGCGGCCGCTGGTTCGGCGCCTTGGCCACCC
>CAYVTP010000166.1:0-3281 GCA_964454615.1 uncultured Acidimicrobiaceae bacterium
CCGTCACCCGTTGCCGGCTGGCCGGCGGGGAGATCGTCGACTACCGACGCGACTCCGAGGTGCCGGTGGTCCTCTACCCAAACCTCGGCAGCGACCTCGAAGGCGTGTGCTGGTTCCTCACCTCGATACCCACCTACTACATCATCCTCAGCCGGACGGCCAGCGGAGAAGCGGTCATCGCCTACGACCCGCCACCCGGTGGCAACCCTTCCGTGGCCCACATCGGGACCTTCCGCAGGTGCACCTCGGAGCCCCGGGTCGAGGTGTGGCAGGAGGGTCGGATCTGGGAGTACGCCACCCTGTACATCCACCCGCCCCCGGCACCGACCATCAACCCCGATGTGGGGCTGGGAGTGGCCGGGCTCACCACCTACCTCCAGGTGGATGTTCCCCCACGCCACAGCGCCACGATCGGTGAACCGGGCGACCAGCTCGAAGTCGAGATCCGCGTGGGCAGCGTCATCGTCGACTGGGGCGACGGGACCGTGAACACCTATCCACCCGATCCCGTCCTGCTCGTCGGATACCCGTCGGGGATCGCCCGCCATGTCTTCCAGGTCAAGAATCCCGAGGTGGTCGTGGCCGTCTCCTATGTCTGGGATGTCAGGTGGCGGGCCGGCAGCGGGCCCTGGTACATCCTCCAACCTGCCAACACGACCACCACCATCGACTACCCGGTCGCCGAGATCGTCTCCGTGCTCACACCCTGACACGTCGGGTCATCGATGGACCGGCCCATCCCGCTCGCACAGCCAGTGGGCCGCCGGCGGGGTTTTGACGCTCTGGGGCCACTGGTCTGGCGGGCGGGCAGAGGCCCGATCAGGCAGCCGTAGGTCTCGCAGGTCCTGGTGTCCTCGAGCTCGAAAACAGCCCCGACCTCGGTTTGATCAACCGGCATCGTTGGGTAGGGTTCCACTCCGGAGCCAGAGCCCCCCTCACAAATGCCCCGAACGAGCACCTACGCGATGGTCGCTGCCATCGCCCTGACAGTGGGCCTCGTCCTCGCCCTCGGCGGCGTGGGCGGGGCTCAGCTCGCGTCGCAGCACGGCCAGGCCCCCGATCACGCCGCCGACACGCCGGCAACCAGATCGCCAGGGACCGTCGACCATTCGGCCGATGCGGACCAGGATGCCTCGAATGCCGCGTCCCTTGAGATCCTGAGTGCGGTGGTAGACATCGAGGAGCCGGTCGAGCCGATCATCTCCCCTTCGACCACTAGTACCACGACCTCGACCACCGCACCGCGATCCTCGCCGACCACCACGGCTCCCCGTCAGAGCCCGACGACCACCAAACAGGCGACGACTACCACCACGGCTGCCGGGGAGTTCCGAAGCGACATGGAGGCGGACTTCCTGTCGAGGATCAACGCCCTCCGGGCCGCCAATGGCCTCAGCCCCCTGACCTCGCACGGGAGCCTCAACACCAGGGCGAGAGATTGGTCGAAGCACATGGCCGACGAAGAGAAGCTGTCCCACTCCAACCTCTCCAGCCTGTTCCCACCCTGGTCGGCAGCCGCCGAGAACGTGGGCCGCGGCAGCTCTGTGGCGGGGCTGTTCGAGGTCCTGGCCAACAGCCCCACACACCGGGCCAACATGCTGGGCAACTACACCCACGTGGGCATCGGAGTCTGGCTCACCAACGACGGCACCATCTGGACCACCCACGTCTTCACGCGCTAGGAGTACGGCCTCCCGGCCAGATATGACTCCCCGATCCTTAGGATCGGTCGGCCAGATATGGCCGGATACGCGTCCAGTTCAGGCGACTACCACCGTCTTGGCGTTGAGGAACTCTTTCATGCCCAGGTCGGAAAGCTCACGCCCATAGCCACTCGTCTTGATTCCCCCAAATGGGAGACGCGGATCCGAGGCCACCAGAGTGTTCACGAAGCACGACCCAGCCTGAAGACGATCGCGGGCGACCTGCTCCCCCAGCTCGACATCACCCGTGAAGATGGCGGCGCCGAGCCCGAACTCGGAGTCGTTGGCGATCCTCACCGCGTCGTCGACGTCCCTTGCCGTGATCACCGCAGCGACCGGGCCGAAAGTCTCCTCGTGGTAGATCGCCATCCCATCCTCCACCCCGGCAACCAGGGTCGGCGGGTAGAAGGCGCCATCGCCCTCGGGGACCACCCCTCCGGTCACCAGACGTCCCCCGGCATCGACGGTTCGCACCACCTGGTCGTGCAGCTCGTCGCGCAGGTCGACCCGGGCCATGGGTCCGAGAGTTGTCGCCTCGTCCAGCGGGTCACCCATGACCGCCTTCTCCATGCTCGACGCCAGGAGACTGGTGAACTCCTCGACGATCGACTCCTCCACGATGAACCTCTTGGCAGCAATACAAGACTGGCCGCCGTTGATCAGCCTAGAAGCGGCACAGGTGGCAGCGGCCGACTCGAGATCGGCGTCCGCCAGGACTATGTAGGGGTCGGAACCACCCAGTTCCAGCACGGTCTTCTTGAGGAGGCTCCCGGCCTTGGTGGCCACCGCCCGTCCTGCCGGATCGGAGCCGGTCAAGGTCGCCGCCACCACGGAGGGGTGTTCGAGAATCTCGTCGACACGGCGAGCCGGGACCACCAGGGTACGGAACAAGCCGTCGGGGAACCCGGCCTCAACGGTCAGACGGTCGATGGCGATGGCGCATCCGGTCACGTTGGAGGCGTGCTTGAGAAGTCCCCCGTTCCCCGCCATCAAGGCCGGTGCCAGGAATCGGAACACCTGCCAGAAAGGGAAGTTCCAAGGCATGACCGCCAGCACCACCCCCAACGGACGGTATGCCACATAGCTCTTGGTCCGGTCGGCGGCGATGGGCTCGTCTTCGAGGATCCGGGCGGTCTCATCGGCGTAGTGGCGGCAGGCCCATGCGCACTTGTCGATCTCCGCTCGGCCCTGGGCGAGGGGCTTTCCCATCTCGTCGGCCATGAAGACTGCCAGATCATCCCGCTCGGCCTCGACGAGTTCTGCCAGGCGCCTCATCGGGGCCGCCCTTTCTGCGATCGAGACGGTCTCCCAATTCTGCTGGAGGGCTGCAGCGGTCTCGATGTGCCGGACCACATCCTCCGCTGTGGTCTCCGCGTACTCTCCTACCAACCGCCCATCGGTGGGGCTAACAGACCTGATCATGAACCCATTATGACCGGGTCAGAAGGAGGGCGTACCGAGCAACCGCGCGCCCATCCGGCCATATATGGCCGTCCAATCCTAAGGAACGGGGAAAAGGGATGGGTCAGGCGGTCGGCTTCGGCGCCTGGTCGATCCTGATCGGGATCCAGAGCTCGG
>CAYVTP010000167.1:0-3276 GCA_964454615.1 uncultured Acidimicrobiaceae bacterium
CGTGGCCGAGCAGTTCACCGGCCAGCCCGGCATCTACACCCCGCTGGAAGACACCATCGCCTCGTTCCGGGCGGTCATCGACGGAGAGATGGACCAGTACCCCGAGCAGGCCTTCTACATGGTGGGTGGCCGGGAGGACGTGGAGAAGAAGGCGGCGGCCATGAAGGAGGCGGCGGCCTAGTGCCTAAAGCTTTTCAGGTGGATGTGGTCTCGCCGGAGGCGACCGTGTGGAGTGGTCAGGCCACGATCGTGATCGCCCGCACCCCGGAGGGCGAGCTGGGGATCATGGCCGACCATGAGCCGCTGATGGGCACCCTTTCGACCGGTGCGGTGGAGATCGAGGAGGAGTCCGGGGCACGGACCACCATCGGTGTCTACGGAGGGTTCATCCAGGTCCTCGACAACCAGGTGACCCTGATCACCGACCGGGCGCAGATCGCCCGGGACCAGGAGGCCGCCAGGGAGGTAGCCCAGGAACTGGAGGCCACCGCACCGGCACAAGAGGACGAAGTCGGGGCCTAGCTAGCGGTTACCGGGTCATCCTCGCCGTTCGGCGGTCCAGGCCCGGTACAGGTCCAGATAGTGGGGCATGCCCTCGACCACCGCCCGGGTGGCATCCGGGTCCAGAGAACGGTTGTTGAGCACGAGCTGGGCGAGGAACTCGTGGTGGCCCTCGGCCTCTAGGAAGTCGTCGACGAAGCGGTCCCAGAACCTACCCGTGTGCGCACTGGCCTGCACGCCGGTGATCCGACCATCCTCGATCACGAACGTGAAGCTCACCGGCTGTGGGGGCAGCTCTGCTATCCGGTGCAACTCGGAGGAGAACTGGTACTCGCACCGGACCACGTCCCTGGTCGGGACCACATTGGCGTCGGCGCTGCATTCACCCTCGGTGTACTGGATGCCGTAGGCACGGTGAGTCTGGAACGCCAGTTCGATCTGCTCGAAGCGGTTGAAGCCAGCCGGAGGCTCGGTGGTCACGAACCCTTCGGCCACCAACTCCCGTGCACGGTCCGAGTCGTGGGCGTTACGGGCCTCGATGTAGGCGTCGGCGATCTCCACCGCGGTCGGAGACGACCCGCCGAAGGGGGATCCTGCCAACAGCAGCACGGCCGGGACCCCGAGCACCAAGACTGCGGCGGCGGCGACAAGCGCCGGCATCCAACGGCGAGGCGTGGCAGGGGAGGGGCTCTTGGTGTCGACAGTCGTGCTGGTGTCCATCTGATCACTCCTTCTCTCTGTGTTCTCGATTTCGGTCACAGGGTCTCCCACGGCGGGGTGGGAGGCGCTTTGGGCCATGCGATGCCGGATCTCCTCGAGGAGACGGGCCGACAGGTCGGCGCCGAAGAGCTGCTCGAGCTGGGGGTCGCGGGTCACCAGGTTGGCCTGGCGGACTCTGGTCTCGACTGCTCCGGTCACCTCGTGCTCCCTTCCGAAAGCCTGCCGGGGCCGAACCCGACACTCCGGCGGTTCAATTCCCCGGCGAGTCGACGCTTAGCCCTCGAAGAGCGTTGGTCGACGGCGTCCCGTGAGATTCCGAGGATGCGGGCGATGTCGACCGGGGGCAGTTCCTCCCAGTAGCTCAGCTGGATGATCTCCCGGTCTATGTGGCGCAGACGCGCCAGGGCATCCAACACCTCGGTCTCCTCTTCGCGTCGGATCACCACCTCGTCGGGATGGGGCCCCGGCCCCTCCTGCCTGTCCCTCAGAGCCTGCTCCCTCCGTCGGTTCCGGGCGTGTGCCCGGCGCTGGTTGGCCAGGGTCCGGGCGGCAACGCCGATCAGCCAGGGGAGCTGGCCTTCCCGGGAGGGCATGTCCTCCATCCGTCGCCAGGCGACAAGGAACACGTCAGCGGTGGCGTCCCATGCATCGGTCAGCGAGGCACGGCGTGCGCAGTAGGCGAGCACCGCCCGGTGGTGGCGGGCGTAGAGTCGCTCGAACGCCGCCTCCCTGGCGTTCGAGGGGTCAGACGTTGGTGGCTGCTCGGTCATCGCTGGTCTTTCGGGACCTCCTCACATGAAGTGTCCGGACGGAGCGTTTTCTGACCGTTGGGTGGAACCTTACGGATTCGTGGCGTAGGGAGGGGCCGGGGCAGCCAGGCGGGGCGCCGGCTTCAGCCGAGACTCGCGGCGAACTCCTCGACCGCTCCCGGCAGTCCCCGACCCACCGCTCCGGCGATCGAAGGGAAGAACATCGAGGCCAGCATCCCCCTGCTCTCCACGGTCAGCGTCACAGTCAGCCCGGTGCCCGCGTCACCGTCCCCAACGAGGCGTACTGCCGTCACCCCCCTGATGTCGGGGCTGTCGATGTCCCATGCCATCACCGAGCCTTCAACCCGCTCCCTGGGTGACGCCTTGCCCCGATAGGTGATGCCGCCGATTCTGGTCTCGAAGGAAAAGCCCATGAGCCGACCGTCATCATCGACGACAGGGTCGTGGACCCTGTCGACCCCTCCGATGGCGGCCCAAGTCTCGGGACGATCGAGGGCCGCCCAGACCCGTTCGACCGGGGTCGCAGTCGAGGCCGTGTGAGAGAAGGTCTGGCTGGGCACCTTCGGCAAGATAGCGACGGAAAATCACCGACGACATCCCGGCAAACACCCTTATCCTGTGGGCCAGACCCACCTCTCCCATGCTGATCGCGCGCGACCTCCGACTAGAAGTGAGCACCCGAGCCCTGCTCGAAGGTGCCTCGTTCAGCGTGCAGTCAGGAGACCGGATCGGCCTGGTGGGCCGGAACGGAGCGGGCAAGACGACCCTGATGCGGGCACTCAACGGCGAGCATGAGCCAGCCGAGGGGACCATCCTCCGCTCCGGCCGGATCGGCTACTTCTCCCAGGAGGCCGCCCTGCCCGACCTGGAGCACCCCGATGCCACCGCACTCGAGAGGATCCTCATGGCGCGGGAGATCGGGGCCATGCAGAGGAGGATCGAGGAGGCCAGGGCCCGCCTCCACCACCTCGAGGGTGAGCCGAGGGATCGTGGCATCGCCCGGTTCTCCCGTCTCCTCGAGGAGTTCGAGGCCAAGGGTGGGATCGTGGCCGAGGCCGAGGCCAAGAGGATCGCCTCCAAGCTCGGAATCGGCAACGACGAGCTGGGCCAGCCGGTCAGGACCATGTCCGGTGGCCAGAGACGCCGGGTGGAGCTGGCGAGGATCCTCTTCGCCGAGACCGACATCCTTCTCCTCGACGAGCCCACCAACCACCTCGACCTCGATGCCAAGGCCTGAGATCGGAAGAGCACACGTCTGAACTCCAGTCAGACGTGTGCTCTTCCG
>CAYVTP010000168.1:0-3273 GCA_964454615.1 uncultured Acidimicrobiaceae bacterium
TCCTCGTCTCCAGGGCGAGGAACGAGGAGTCGAGATAGCTCAGTGGCTCGTAGTGAAAGTCGGTCATCTGGTTCCGCCCTAGACGGTAGGCACATGAGGCGCTGTAACTCCGCCCGCATGCACGTGGGGATCCCGAAGGGTAGCCGCCGCCCGGTCGGGGAACCGCGAGACCGTTGATCCGAGCGACACCCCGAAAAGTCGGGTCCCCGTGCATGGAACAAACCTGGGCCGTAGGGTTCGGTGCGGATAGAGGAAGTGGACATGCAAGAACCCACCAACATCCCGCTGCCCGCGGGAGCCGACGACCAAAGACGCCCGGGGACGCCCGCAGGGTCAGAGCACTACAACGCTAATGGACGGCTGAAGAAGAGGTACTACGAGTCCGAGTTGGCCCGTCTCCAAGAGGAACTGGTCAAGTTGCAGCATTGGGTGGTTGACACCAGGATGAAAGTACTGATCATCTTCGAAGGACGGGGCTCGGCCGGAAAAGGCGGCGTAATCAAGAGGATCATCGAACGAACCAGCCCACGGCTGGTTCGGGTGGTCGCCCTTCCCAAACCCACTGAGCGGGAGCAGACCCAGTGGTACTTCCAGCGATACGTCGAGCACCTGCCGGCCGGCGGAGAGATCGTCCTCTTCGACCGGAGTTGGTACAACCGCTCCAATGTCGAATGGGTGATGGGCTTCTGCACCCCTGAACAGCACCAGGAGTTCCTCCGCAGCTGTCCTGAATTCGAGAGGATGCTGGTCCGGTCGGGGATCAAGCTGCTCAAATACTGGTTTTCGGTGAGCTGGGAAGAGCAGCGCCGCCGGTTTGAGTCGAGGAACAAAGAGCCGCTGAAGCGGTGGAAGCTGTCGGACATGGATCTCGAAGAGCACCGACTATACGTCAAATACTCCGAGGCCAAGGACATCACCTTCCAGTACACAGACATCAAGCAGGCCCCCTGGTACGTCGTCCCCTCGGATGATAAGCGGACCGCCCGGCTCAACTGCATCAGCCACATCCTGTCCCAATTCGACTATGGCGATGTGGTCCCGGAACCTGTGCGACTTCCCAAACCAGAGGACGTCCCCTACATCAGGCCACCGATGTCCGAGCAGACGTTCGTCCCACAGAGGTACTGATAGGTCCGACGTCCTGTACGCACCCGGCCAGGCCGGCTCCTCGCCAGTCAGGAGCGTTGGTTGCGACGTCTGAACAGCAACACCGAGATCGGCACCGCGATCGCGAGGATGCCCAGCCACCAGGTCAGGGCGAGCCAGACGGTGTTTTCGATGGGCGTCCCCATGAGCAAGCCCCGAGCTGTTTCGATCACCGGTGTCACCGGCTGGTGCTCGGCAAAGGCGTGAAGAGCGTCTCAACTAGGGAAGGAAGATGACGGAAGAAGGCGAACCCGGGAACCCCGGTATTCGTCAGCGGACCAGCAGGTCGGAGTGCCGCTCCAGGCCGGTGATCGTCGCCTCAACGTCCTCTTCCGAGTTGTAGCAATGCCAGGAGAGCCTGATGTTGCCGCTGCGAGAGGTGGTCAGGATCCCGTCGTTGGCCAGCCTGGTGACCATGGCATGCTCGTCAGTGGATGCCACCGCGATCATCGGTCCGCGCCGGGCCGGATCGCGCGGTGTCACCATCTTGGCCCCAATCCGGTCGAGGCCTTCGATCAGCCGAGCGGTGAGTGCCGCCACGTGCCGTTCGGTCTCGGCGATTCCGATCTCGTCCATGAGGTCCATGCCTGCGACCCCCGCATAGATGCTCGGTACCGGAGGTGTTCCGCTCTCGAACTTCGAGGCGGTGGGGGATGGCGAGTAGTCGTGGATGTCCATCTTGAAGATGTCCTCGTCGGCGAACCAGCCGGTCTGGATCGGCGTGATCCGATGGAGCAGGTCGTTACGGCAGAACAGAAACCCCAGCCCGGCTGAGCCGAGGAGATATTTCAGAGTGCCGCCGGTGACGAAGTCGACCCCGAGCTCCTTGACGTCGATGGGGATCGCCCCCACCGCCTGGTAGGCGTCGAGGAGCACCAAGGCGCCTGCTTCGTGAGCGATATCGACCACCGTCTTGACATCGGACTTGGCGCCGTTGCGAAAGCACACATAGGTGATGGCCACCAGGGCGGTCTCCTCGTCGATCATCTCGCCGAGTCCGTCGAGGTTGAGCGTGGCGTCAGGGCCTTCGGGTATGTGCTCCACCTTGGTGCCCACCAGCTCCTGGGCATGGACGTTCTGGCCCACAGTGGGGAACTCGAAGTCGCTCATGACAATCTTGTTGCGCCCGTCGTGATTTCGCAGCCCGCTGAGCAGCGAACTCACCCCCGCAGAGACCGACGTGGTCACCGCGATCTCGTCGCTCGACGCGTTGAGCAGCCGGGCGAACCTGGAGCGGGCCCCTTCTGCCAACTCGACCCAGAGCTCCCAGGGGGCACCCATTTCGTCCCAGTCGGTGAGGTATTGCTCGTATGCGGCGCGCACTTCCCGGGACAGGGCTCCTTGGGAGCAGCTGTTGAGATAAACGGCACGTTCCAGTAGTGGGAATCGATTGCGGATGGAGTAGGGCAGCCGGTCGGTCACGGGATCAACGCCCAAGATAGGCCTTCTTCAACTCATCGTGTTCGGATAAAACGGCTGCCGTATCGGCGAGGACGATTCGGCCCGTGGCCAGCACGTACCCGTGGTCGGCGATGGAGAGAGCCATGTTGGCGTTCTGTTCCACCACGAGGATCGATACCCCCGCCTCGTGCACCTGTTGGATGATCTCGAAGCTTTGCTCGACGAGGATCGGGGCCAGACCCATCGATGGCTCGTCCATCAGCAACAGCTTCGGCCGTGACATCAGGGCGCGGCCCATTGCGACCATCTGCTGCTCGCCACCGGAGAGGGTGCCGGCCAGCTGATCTCGTCGCTCCTCGAGTAGCGGAAACAGCTCATAGACCCGGTTGAGATCGTTTGTGAAGTCGTCCTGACGCAGATAGGCACCCATCTCCAGGTTCTCCAGGACGGTCATCGGGGCGAAAAGCCGGCGGTTTTCGGGAACGATGGCCATGCCCCGTTCGATTCGGTAGCTCGTGGACTGGGCGGTTACGTCCTCGTCGTCGAAATCGACCGTCCCGCTGCGCGGGCTCACGATCCCGATGATGGTCTTCAGAGTGGTCGATTTTCCCGAGGCATTGCCCCCAAGGAGACAGACCAGTTCACCGGGTCGGATGGTCATCGAGATGCCCTGGAGGATGTGGATCTGCCCGTCGATGGTCGCCGATCCTTCCCCGGCGACGACGT
>CAYVTP010000169.1:0-3243 GCA_964454615.1 uncultured Acidimicrobiaceae bacterium
CGCCGTCCAGAAGCCAGACTTCCTGCTCCTGGGGGATGCCGCGCGTGCCAGCAAGCCAATGCTTAGGGGAAGGAAAACTCCGACTTGGATCGGAAGGACGACGACGTTCATAGCATTCGCAAATGCCAACCCGTCTGCATATGACTGACCCATGAGAAGGAAAGCGACTGGCGAAAGCAGAGCCGGAACCCCGACGAAGAAGTAGAACTCCCGAAACTCGAAACTCAGTAGTCGCCTAGACATCAATGCGTAGGATCTCTGATCCGAGCTACTCCATATGAGATTGCCAATATCTGTTGAAACGTCAGTAAACAGTATGAGCCCAGCAAGCAATCCTGCGGTCACCGGAATTCCAACCAACCATGCCTCCCAAGCACCCCGATGATGTCTAATCACGAATAGAGTTATCAATGAGAAGCCGATTCCGAGACCGAGAAGGCCCTGAAAGCCAAAAAGCCAATCGAATCCGACCCAAGAGACCAGCGTTAACGCGATAGTCACTGAGGCCACAATCTGAACAGATCTCAAGTACGACTTTGGCTCCCCAGCCAGTAATCGTCGAGTTAGCAGCACGCACAAAGTTACGAATATCAAGATGCCTAAGGCTGAAGCAACCGCCACAGACGATCGTGGAGGATTTACAGCACTCCACCATCGAAGAGTTGCGAGTACGACCGAGGCAACCGCAACAGTCCAAGTGGCCACCATCTCGAGCTGTCGTACGACGACACCCCTCATAAGCAAAAGACTCTAAGCGTGCTTCAGCGGCGTTCGCGGACGAGATCTGTCGGAACTCAATCGTTCCACCCCAATCTCTAGGAGGCTGTGACGTGAGGTAACGGACAGAAACCGCGGCGCCTTTGGTGGCGCACCCATCGAGAGGAGGCCCAAAGAGCCAAGTAGAAACTCGCAGGATGGTCCCCTCACTAGGAAGGACGCCACCACTCGAGGAACTGAAGGTAGCTTACCAGCAAGTCAAGGCATCGGATGCTCCCGGTTCCTCAAAGAGAAGGTCTTGACTGATTTGGCGGACCGAGTCCAGGACCATGGCAGGGAGAAGAAGCCCGAGCCGCCCATGGGCTATGGCGAGTTCTTCATCAGTGCCCCGGCCCGCATTCGGTCAGCCGCTCAGAGCTCTACCGGACGGACGGTTGGCGTTGTGCTTCACCGAGGCATCCGAGGCGGGACGCGCGAGGCTGGTCTCCGAAGACATGCTCGAGGTGGTACTGACGGGCTCGTCCCCGGTCGTCCGGCTGCGGTGATCCGGCACCTCCGGCAGGGAGACCCCACTACTACGGCCCCGGCCTGAGCCCAGGCCCTCGCCGCCGCGGGGACAAAACTCCTTGGCGTCATCATGGAAGTCATGACTTGGCCCAGAGCTGGACGTACGATCGGCGATTCTCATCCTCGAAAGCGAGTTCATAGCCCCCGTCCGTCATCACCTGACTAATCACTTCGCGGGTCCATGGTTGGGTCCTTGGGGCGAAGAGCATCCATACCCGGTCTGCTTCGACAACGTTGGTGAGTGCTGCTTGGAACTCCTCTGGTCCGTCTTTGCGCTCGATGCCGACGATCCCTGGATCGTTCCAACTTGGCATGAAGCCCCTCACGTCGTCGACTCCAGTTTCCAGGCCTTCCATCCACGGACCGTAGACGGCCAATGTGTACACCGTCCCGTAGTTGGCGACGACCTGGTCATCCGGCGTCCGGCGAGCTTCGATCAACTCTACGAGGGGGACCGCACCCACCTCGGAATATCGTGGCACAACCGGTGGGAGAGCAAGCAGGATCAACGGGACGATCACCAGGGCCTGGGCCCACCAGGGACGCACCAGGTGTGACAACACATATGCACCTCCCAGGATGAGCACGGGGTAGAGGTAGATGTCGGTACGCCCGGTCCCCAGGGGCACCCGACCGATAAGTGCCAGTCCCGCCGCAATGGCGACCGGCCCCACCAGCAACACGCCTACCTCTGGGTGCCGCTTCAGGAGCCACAGTGCCCCGGCGAAGGCGAGCAAGGCCAACACCCAGACGACCGGCCTGCTGTCGGTCCCACCAAGGCCGCTACCGAAACGAAGGAGAACCCGCCGGGCATCCGACAACCCGGTGATGTAGTAGCGGTCCCAGTACTCAGCGAGCCGGTCGCTTGTGATCCTCCGCACCAGGAGAACGGCCCACACTCCGAATACCCCTAGATAGCTGGCTGTCGCCACGATGGCCTTTCGGCGAAGGCCAATCCTGAAAGCACGGAGTGCTCCGCCCAAGACTGCGGCCAGAGCGACCGGCGCAATACTTGCCGACCCAAACGAAAAGACAACCGCCGTGACTGCCAGGACACACAAACGTCCGGATACGACTCTTTCGTCCTCGGCCTCGAGCACACCCCAGGCGATAGCCAGGAGAACCAGACCTGCAAGGGACTCGAGGGTGTACTGCTTGAAGCGCGTCGAGTCGACGAGATGCTGGGGTGAAAGCGCCATGAACAGGCCAGCGGCAACACTTGGCACCATCGCCATACCCATCCGACGACCCAGCAGGTAGATCGCCCCGGGAGCCACTACCCCCGCCACCAAAGCCGGCACCTGAGCCGCGGTGGCTGAGAAACCGACCAGGGTGAACCAGAGCTTTGCCAGCAGAGTGAATCCGGGAGTTGTGATTCCGACTCGCGCCACATCCGCGAGCGAGTCGAGATGGACAATCAGCGCTACCCAGGAATCAGTGAATGACAGCTCCGATGCTCCAAGGGCGGGCAACCGCAACCAAAGGGCGACCCCGATCAATACGAGCACCAACGCGGTATTCGTAATCCCTACCCCAGCCCTCAACCCCGCATGGGCAGATTCCTCGTGATGCAAAACGTCACTGCTCTCGTTCGGATCGCCAAAAGACGCTAACGCGAAAGACACAATCGTAAGGGGTGGAAGGAAAGCTCCATGCCGTGAGCAAGCAACCAACCCCCCGTCCTCAAAGGTCAGTCTTTGACGAGCCCACCGGGCAGTTGATGGCGGTGACGCAGCCCCTGGCCGGTCAATTCGCCGGACTCCATGACCCAACGCCCCGCCCGCACCTGGTCCCATTCCGGACGTGCGCGCAGCTCGCTGGTGTCCACGTCCGGCCACGCCGCCAGCCGGTCCAGATGGTCGACATGGCGTCGGTGATGGGAACACAGGACATCGCTGCAATTTATGAATAGCTCAGGAGGATTTGTGACTCAAGATGCCAATCGACCCCGGCGAAGTC
>CAYVTP010000170.1:0-3219 GCA_964454615.1 uncultured Acidimicrobiaceae bacterium
CCCGGGGAACCCCAAGGCCGACAACAATGGATACCGACGTGCGAGTCGACATACCTCCCGACCGGCCCCGGGTCGAGGTCACTCTCAAGGACGGCACCGTGGCCCTGCTCTCCCCGCTCCTGCCCGGCGACCGGGCGTACCTCGCCGAGGGTCTGGCGGAGATGTCCTTGGAGTCGCGGTTCAGCAGGTTCGGTCAAGGTCGACAGCGTCTCACCGGGTCGGAGCTCTCCTATCTGTCGAACATCGACCAGCGACGCCATGTCGCCTGGGCGGCGGCGGTCGAAGGAGAGGGGGCCGGGGTGGGACGCTACATCCTCTTCGACGACGACGAGTGTGCCGAAGTGGCTGTGACCGTCCTCGATCAGTATCAGGGGAGGGGGCTTGGGACGTTCCTGCTCATGGCGTTGGTCGCCGTCGGCCGCTATGACGGGGTGCCTGCTTTTTGTTTCGAGGTCCTGCCCACCAACTCGATCGTGATCGAGGCCCTGGGGCTGCTCGGAGCCGTCTTCGAAGAAGTCGATGGCCTGCTCCACGGCCGCATCCCCCTGCTGCCGGGCATAGAAGTCCCCGGTGAAGCCGAGCTGATGGTGGTGATGGAGAGCGTCCGCTCCGGTGGCTAAGAGGGCTCTCGGTCTGGCTCGAGGTCGAGGGAGAGGGAGTTGACGCAGTAACGGAGCCCGGTGGGCTGTGGCCCGTCGTCGAAGAGGTGGCCGAGATGGCCGCCGCAGTTTGCACAGCGGATCTCGGTTCGGACCATCCCGTATGATCGGTCTTCCTTCTCCTCGATCGCCTCGGGGTCGAGCGCGCTGTAGAACGACGGCCAACCCGACCCGGAGTCGTACTTGGTGTCGCTGGTGAAGAGGGCCATCCCGCATCCCCCGCACCTGTAGGTGCCCTTTGCCTTGGCATCGAGGTATTGGCCGGTGAACGGCCGCTCGGTGCCGCCCTCCCGGAGAACGTGATATCGCTCAGGCGTGAGGCGGACACGCCACTCATTCTCGGTACTGGGCATCGTCTCGTCCAAGGTCACTCCTTCTGGCCACCATTCAACCCGATGTGGGCTTCTAGACGGTCGACGAATTCGCCCTGGACGGGTCCAAGCATGGCACGGGCATCCTCGGTGGGGAACCACCCGACGCGGTCTATCTCCGGGTAGGTGCGGCCGTGGAGAGTGAAGGTGCCCGGCTCGAAACGGGCCAGGTCGAAGCTGTGCTCGATGGCCCAGGCAACCACGACCTTCCGGGACTTCAGGGTTGTGGTCCCGAGCGGTATCCAGGGGATCGGTGGCACCTTCCAGCCGGTCTCCTCCTCGAACTCCCGGGCTGCTGCCTCCCGATCCGGCTCCCCCTCCCGGACCATCCCCTTGACCAGTGACCACCATCCGGCATCCTTCCGGGCGAAGTAGGGACCGCCCGGGTGGGCGATCAGAACCTCGAGCCGGTGCTCGATCCGGTAGGGGAGAAGACCCGCTGATCGCATGCCTCCGACATTACGCTGGCCTGGTGACCATGCTGGCCGCACACCCACAAATGCCGGCCCTTGCCGCCGACTTCGACACCGATCTCCAGTTGGGCCACGACGAGACGCTGGCTGTGGGGATCAAGAGGGTGGCGATGGGCCAGATCGAGGGTGCAGCCTCGGGTTTCTTCGACGGCGAGGAGGTGTTCCCGGCTGCCGTCCACGAGCTGAGGAAGTCGATGAAGCGGGTCCGCAGCCTCCTTCGTCTCGTACGCTCGGAGATCGGCGAGAAGGTGTACCGGTTCGAGGACGCCTCGATGCAGGACACCGCGAGGTCATTGGCCGAGGCCAGACAGGCGACCGCGATAGCCCTGGTGGCCGAGGAGGTCAGGGACCTCTACGGCGACTTCCTCGCCGAGGGGACATTCGAGGAGATGATCGCCCGGTTGGCGCAGCGTCGCGATGTCATCCACATCAAGACCATGGAGGACCCGACACTGGTGGGAGGGGTGGTCCACAGGCTGGAGAAGGCCTACGGACGGTACGCCTCATGGCCGGTGGACCCTGACGCCCGACATGCCTATGGAGTGGGGATCAGAGACGACTACGGGGCCATCGGCCCCGGCCTGACCGGCACGTACTCCTCGGGCCGCCGCAGGATGGTGGCGGCGTACTCGGGACCGTCCGCCGGGAACTTCCACCGGTGGCGCAAGGGGGCCAAGTACCTGAGACACCAGATGGAGTTCCTGGCCCCGTTGTGGCCGGAAGTCATCGTCGGCATGGCCATCACCCTGGAGCGTCTCGGCACCTTGCTCGGGGAGGACCATGACCTGGCCGACCTGATCGGGCTCCTCCGGGATCGACCCGATCTGTGCCCCAACCCGAGGGAACGGTCCCTCTTTCTGGCGCTGGTCGGGCAACGCCGCTCCGAGCTCAGGATCGCCGCGGAGATCCTCGGGCGTCGGGTCTACGCCGAGAAGCCGGCCTCGTTCGGATCCCGATTCGGCGAGTACTGGGAGAGCCGGCAACAGGCCCGGACCACTCCGCTCGACACTCTGGTCGCCTACTAGAGAGCCCGGCTTCCGAAGATTGCGTTCTTCCGCCAGTTTCCAACGTTGTGCCAGAGACGCCGACGGTCGACCTTCACGATCTCCTGTGTCGGTGCCGCTTCGGAGCCCAGGTGCCGGGCCAGTGACCGGAGTGTGTGGCGCCACATCCAGTCTTCGCCCTTGCCCATCCCGAACAGGAATCCGAGGTCCCACAGCGGATCACTGGCCCGGATGAGGAGCCGGACCTCGGCGCTCGAACCGCCCTCCTGGGCAGTAGCCGAGAAGGTGATCCACCCGGAGAAAGGGTGCCCCTCCGGGGTCATGAAGGTGAAGGAGGTGTCGTCGGCATAGATGACCACGACGCCGGTGGACAGCACCTGGAGCGATTGGATCGAGCCGACCTCGCCCGCCTTGATACCGGCGACCGGGGCATTGAACTTGTTGATCGATGGCCAGAAGTCCCCGTAGTTGGCTTTCCACATGGCTATGACGGAGGCAGGCTCGTGACCAGGCACTGTTATACGGTAGGTCTTCTGCCACATCGGCCCGAAACCCTGCTGCGGGCCGGTGAGCTTGCGCCCCTCTAGGTGGTCGTCGGCTCCTGTGATTGCCTCCATAGGCTGGGCCCAGGTGCGTTCTTCGTGCTGGTTGGTGTGATCTTGGTCGGACATTGCGCCCATCGAACCTGCCGCCCGTCACAGAACCGTTACGG
>CAYVTP010000171.1:0-3186 GCA_964454615.1 uncultured Acidimicrobiaceae bacterium
CTCGCTCTGGTTTCTGGTTGGCATCGAGCGATTGATGGGCACCGATTGTGGCAGAGCCTTCTCTCCTCTCATCGGAGTCATCTAATGGCTGGGTGGATCCTGGAGAACTACCACTACCTCAAGGCATCCTCACGACATGTCGCAAACGCAATAGCTGCCTGTCCAGACGAGCTGCTTCGCAACGAACTCGTGCATCATTTGGATGAAGAAACAGAACACGGAAATATCCTGCGTCATGCCTTGGATGAGTTCGGGATTCCGACCGTCGTTGAACGCTGTCGACCTCTACCGACTACTAGTGCTTTCGTCGGATACCTGGAAGACTTAGCTCGTCACGACTGGAAGGCGTATTGCCTGGGCGTGTATTTTCTCCAAACCACCCTTAACCCTGGCAGTGAGCGACACCAGAGCTTCTACAAGGTCGCCATGGCCGCGTCGCCAGACGCAGGACCTCTAGTGGAAGCAATGCGACGCCACGACTCCATCGACGATGAGTTGGGGCATCAGGAGGACGCGACGCGTCTGATATCGCTGCTGATCACTCGCCATGATATTGGTGAGACAACACTTCAAAGGGCGGCTCTAGTCCCAATGCTGACATGGAGTTTCCTGGACGGTATTGAGCAGGCTTATGCAGAGAACATGATGGCCATCGCTCAGCGGGTCGGTTGGAAAGGCCTCTAACTGAACCGCATGATCCGGTTTCTCCTCGTCCCGTTACCCAGTCGGGCGGGTCGGGTCGAGAACCCTTCAGGACGAGAGTTCGGGTCACCCATGCCTCCAGGAATGGATCGCGCCGTCGGATTATCGGTCGATCATGCGTTGTGCGCCCTCGGAATAGCGGTGCCCGTGGATACTGATGCCTTCGCATGCTTGCTCGATCTCGTCAAGGTCGTCAGTAGTGAGCTCCACGTCGACCGCTGCGAGGTTCTCGTCCAGGCGGTGCAGTTTCGTGGTGCCGGGGATGGGAACGATCCAAGGTTTTTGACTCAGCAGCCACGATAGAGCTACCTGCGCCGGAGTCACCCGCATCTGCTCCGCGATCCGCTCCAGTAGGTCCACCAGGTCCTGGTTCGCCTTTCGATTTTCCAGGTCAAAGCGGGGGACGGTGTTGCGGAGATCGGAGGAGACGAAGGTCGTGCTCGCGTCGATCTTGCCGGTGAGAAAGCCTCTTCCGAGCGGGCTGAATGGGACGAAACCGATCCCCAGCTCCTCGAGTGTGGGAAGGATCTCACCCTCGGGCTCCCGCCACCACAGCGAATATTCGCTCTGGAGCGCGGTTATGGGCTGCACTGCGTGGGCCCGGCGAATCGTCTTCACTCCCGCCTCTGAGAGGCCGAAGTGTTTCACCTTCCCTTCGGCGATGAGGTCCTTCACCGTGCCGGCCACATCCTCGATCCGGACTTCAGGATCGACCCGGTGCTGGTAGAGGAGGTCGATGTGTCCGGTCCGGAGGCGTCGAAGTGAGTCCTCCGTCGTCTTCCGGATGTCATCGGGTCGGCTGTTCAACCCCTGGGGTATCCCGTTCACGAAGTTGAAACCGAACTTCGTGGCGATCACGATGTCGTCTCGGAACGGGGCAAGCGCCTCGCCAACGACCTCCTCGTTGGTGAACGGACCGTACGCCTGGGCCGTGTCGAAGAAGGTGACGCCTCGCTCGACCGCGGCACGGATGATGTCAAATGCTTGCTCCCGGTTGGTGGGCGGTCCATAGCCGAAGCTCAGACCCATGCAGCCGTAGCCGAGGGCCGAGACCTCGAGACCGCTTATCCCTAGCTGCCGCTTCTTCATGTGACGCTCCCCAACTGCTCGTGTTGCTCGCCGACGTGGACGATTCTGTCAATGTCCTCCAGTACCGGTGAGTGGCCATGCGAAAGGACAACCATAGATGCACCCTGAATTAGCAGTGGCAGGCTCACAAAGTGAGCCGCTCAGCTATCAACACGACCTCGATGACGCTCATCACGCGATCGATTACGTAAGTGGCTAGATCAGGGCTGCCGATGCGTAATCCCCTCAGGTAGGGAGACGGTGGTCAGGGACGCGTCGATCCGTCGACCGACACTCGCACTCGCCCTACACCTCTCTGACCAAGGGGGACGCGATAACTACCGCCATGAGGGCTCGTCCTGTTGATCCTCTGTTGGCTGACAGGATTGGGAATTCGGGAATCCTGTTCACGTCGGCAGCGAAAGGGGCCAACAACACGGTAGGCACGGATGTGGTGTACGAATGGGTCTGAAGGGGTCCTTCCATTTAGGTGATCGGGCTTGAATCACGGACCCCGCATCCTTTTCAGGGATGCGCTCGCTACATTTCTATAGAGGGTTCACCAGGGCTTTCGCAATTGTCTTGGTCGCTTGTGTCACATCTGTGGCACAGCACAAGTGTTCGAGTCGAGGCGTCAGCCCGCGGGCAGCTCCGTAGCGGACGTGCTGTCCTCAGGCGCGATGACCAGCACCAGCAGGTCCGGGCGAGCTTCTTGATCGCCCCCCTGGAAGTCTGCCCTGTCATAGGTCAACTCGAACCTGCCACCTTTGTCGGTGAGTACAGACCCAGGTCGGTCCCCCCAGATCTCCTGCCTGGTGGGGCTTCGCAGTAGGTCTAAGTCGAGCTCCGCTTGATCTATGTCGTACGCAGCTACGACGAGATTCGGTACCCCCACCCCGGTTTCCTTGACTGTGACAGTGCCGAAGATTCGAAACATGTCGCCTCCAAAAGGACGGGCTATCGCTTGTCGCCGATCGGCCGATCATACGCGCCGCAGAGAGGGCGTGATGATGTCTGATCCTCTAAGGGTTCTAAACGCTCGAGGAGCTGCCGCCTTTTGCGGAACTCGCCCAGGTCAGCGTGTGCCTTGGCAGGGAATCCTGCGACGGGTCGTCCTACGCTCCGATTGACCCGGCGTACCGCTTCCGTGTCACCGAGTGGGGCCACTCGTAGAGGAGGTCTCGCGCTGTGAGTTACTCCCTTCTCCTCGTGTCATTGTGCCGAGCGGATAGGAGAGGTTCGGGACCTATTAGCGACTGACCCGTCTGGCCCACGGGGACCAGCCGATCGAAGTCGACTTCGACGTGAGGGCAGGTGAGACGACGAATCTCGGCCTTCTCCCTGGTCACACCAGGTAGGGAAATTGTGGGCCCACGTGGACTTGAACCACGGACCTCATCCTTATCAGGGATGCGC
>CAYVTP010000172.1:0-3184 GCA_964454615.1 uncultured Acidimicrobiaceae bacterium
TGTTCGAGATGGACGATGTCGCTCTGGTATTCACCCCGGACGCTCTCGTGGCGATCGCCGAGCAGGCCTTGAAGAGGTCCACCGGTGCTCGTGGGCTGCGCGCCATCATGGAGGAGGTACTTCTCAACACGATGTACGACCTCCCCTCGCGCGACGACATCGAGCAGGTCCTCATCGACAGGGACGTGGTCGAGAAGAAGGTCAACCCGACTCTGGTCCCGGTGACCGAGGTGGTCGAGCCCACCGAGAAGTCCGCCTGACCCCGACACCCAATGGGTCCTCCGGCCCAGCCACACCCTGGTGCGCCGCAGAGCCATCGGTCTATGATTTGTCTAGGTGGATTCGCCTGCGACATTCTGTTGACAGACGGGTGCACAGAGGGCACACTGTGTGGGTGACGACCACACAGAGTGGCCGTCACAGACAAGGGCAAATAGGGAGGCGAAGAAGCCAGGCCTGTAAATCGGTCACCTCGGTCTGGCTGAGCTAGTGGTGAGACCTACCTATCCCGTGAGCTACGAAGGGGATAGGAATTATGAACACGCCAGCTATTGGCGGTAGGTGGGAGGCACGCCGGCTACTGGCGTTACTGACGACGGTCGCTCTGGCAGCGGCATTGATCGTCATGTACTCGGACTCGGCCCGCGCCGACGACCACATACCTCCGACGGGTCCGGTACCGAGCCACTGTGTGAAGTTCGATGTCCCGGATACCGGGACCCAGAGTCCCGATGACTACGGGAGTGTGGTCATCACCTTGATCTCGTGGGAGAACACGCCGCAGGATCCGAAGAAGGTGAACTTCAGCATCAGCGGTCTAGAGGCCAATCAGTGGGTCGAGGCCGGCACCAAGTCCGGGCAGAACCCTCAGGAGTTCTGGGGTCCCTTCGGGAACGGCACCCACAGCATCGAGTCGGAGCTTCAGCAGGCGATCTCGCACATAACGCTGTGCGTCTTCGAACAGGAGCCGACGACGACGACCACGACTGAGGCGACGACGACCACGACTGAGGCGACGACCACCACGACTGAGGCGACGACCACCACGACTGAGGCGACGACCACCACGACCGTCGAGGACGAGGTGCTACCGACCGTGATCACCACCACCACCATCGCAGGCACCGACCTCCCCCTCACCGGGGCCAGGACTGATGCTCTGCTCGGCCTGGGAGTGGTGCTTCTCGGCCTGGGTCTGGCCACACTGACCATGACCAGAAGGCTCGAGACCGAGTAAATCCAAGCAGCAACTGGACACAGAGCAAGGAGAGCCCCGGGAGTAACCTCCCGGGGCTTTCTGATGGACTACCTCGAAGCTGTCGCATATATCGACGCTCACATCGGACTGGGAGGACGCCCAGGTCTCGAGCGGATGAACGAGCTCATGGACTTCATGGGCCACCCCGAGCAGGGATACCCGATCATCCATGTGGCGGGGACCAACGGCAAGACATCCACGGCGCGCCTCGCCACCATGATCCTGGTCGCGCACGGCCTGACCACCGGGACCCACATCTCACCTCACCTCCAACGTGTCGAGGAGCGGCTCGCTGTCAACGGAAGGGTCGCAACCCCCGAAGAGTTCGCGCTGGCAGTCACCGACGTGGCCTCCTTTGCCGACGTCCGGGAGGCTCGGGGCGGGACACCGAACACATACTTCGAGATCACCGCTGCTGCTGCTTTCGCCTTCTTCGCCGACCAGGCGGTGAATGCGGCAGTGGTCGAGGTCGGGCTTGGCGGGCGTCTCGACGCCACCAACGTGGTCGAGGCGGAAGTCTGCGTGGTCACCTCCATCGGCCTCGACCACACCGCCATGCTGGGCAACGATCTGGCCTCGATCGCGAGGGAGAAGGTGGCCATTGCCGGTCCCGAGTCGACCCTCGTCAGCGGCCCACTCGATCCCGCGGCCCTCGGCGTGGTGGCGGCCAGGGCGCGGGAGCTCGGTATCCATCATCGGCGGTTCGGGCCGGACTTCGGTGTCGATGGAGCCGAGCGCGGCGTCGGGGGATGGTTGGCGACGATCAGGGGCGCCGAGGCCGTGTACGAGGAGATCTTTCTCCCGGTCCACGGGCGGCACCAGCTCACCAACCTGGCCATGGCGATGGCCGCATCCGAGGCCCTGCTGGGTGACCGGCTCGATCCGGAGGCTGTTCGCGACGCGGCAGCCGCGGTCACCCTTCCGGGTCGCATGGAGCGCCTGTCGACCGGGCCCCTGGTGCTGGTCGACGGCGCCCACAATTCGCAAGGCGTAGAGGTGCTTGCCGCCTCCCTCGCCGAGGAGTTTCCCACCGTCAAGTGGCAGCTCGTGATCGCCGCCATGTCCGACAAGGACGTCGAGGAGATGGTGTCCCACCTCGCACCACACCTGGTGGGGGTGGTCACCACCGCGGTCGCCTCGGAGCGAGCCATACCGGCCGAGGCTCTGGCCGACCGGATCGGCCGTGTGGTCGATGTCCCCGTGCTGGCCGCCGACACGGTCGCCGGAGCTTTCGACATGGCCCGTGCCGAAGCGGGTACCGAGGGGGCTGTCCTGGTCGCCGGTTCCCTCTATCTGGTTGGCGCAGTGCGTGACATTGTCAACGGGAACGACTTCGCCTGATCCCTGTCGTCCGATACCGTTCGCCACATGTCAGTAGAGAGCACCTTCGTGATGATCAAACCCGACGGCGTAGCCCGGGGACTGGTGGGCGAGATCATCGGCAGATTCGAACGCAAAGGCCTCGAACTGCGACAGATCAGGATGTTGACTCTCGATGAGGCCCTGGCGCGCCGTCATTACGCCGAGCATGTCGACAAGCCCTTTTTCCCGGAGCTGTTGGAATTCATCACCTCCGGGCCGGTGGTTGCGATGGAATGGTCGGGCGAGTCGGCGATCTCGGTGGCCCGGAACCTGATGGGCGCCACCGATCCCAACCAGGCCGCCCCGGGCACCATACGAGCGGACTTCGGGCTCGTGGTCACCACCAACCTGGTGCACGGCTCCGACGGCCCCGAGAGTGCTGCCCGGGAGCTGGAGACCTTCTTCGGGTGAGACGTGTCCCCCCACTTGTGGGGGGACCGATCGAACGCAAGTGAGATCGAGGGGGGCCCGAGGCGGAGCCGAGGTCGTCACTTAGCCATCGCGCGTGGGGTCTGGTGACGAGTTCGCCCCTGCGGGGCTCACGCCCCCCTCGACGCGCTCCCT
>CAYVTP010000173.1:0-3176 GCA_964454615.1 uncultured Acidimicrobiaceae bacterium
CATGGCGAGTCCAGTGGCCGCGACCGCCAGGGTGGCCACGAACTCGTAGCCTTCGTCCGGTCGGTGAAACACGAAGAAGCCGGCGAAACGATGGATGGATCCGAAGGCAACCACCATCGTCGCCACCAGCCCTGCGGCGGCCAGCGAGGTGAGAAGCCCCACGATCAAGCCCAAACCGATGGCGATCTCTGCCCCGGCCGAGGCCAGGGCGTTGAGCCGGGGATGCCGGAAGCCAACCTTGGCAAACCACGCGGCAGTGCCTTCGAGACTCCGGGCATGGTTGATGCCGTGGGCGATCATCACCACGCCGAGCCAGACTCTCAAACCCAGGAGGGCCACATCAACCGGGTCCATCACTTCTCCTCACGATCCTGATGCACAACCGCCGGCGGTGTCGGATCTCTCGACGAATGTCAGAGAGGCGACATTGTCTCCCCCCCGCCCGCCGCCGACATCCTACGGAGCGTGTTCCCCGGGAACCCGCCGGATCGGACCGGGTCGCACAAGACAAAGTCCAGCGAGGCGCCCTGTTCCGGAGGGGACGACTGTCGGACACCCGACTATCGTGCGCAGGCAGGAGCGCCCACCACTGTTGCCATCCACAATGATCAACCCATCCCAAAGAAACCTGGGGAAGTCGGAGCACCGATACAGGGCGGTAGTAGGGGATACCGTCATAGCCGAGTCGTCGGACACGGTGGGACTCGAGGGGAATCGCTACTTCCCCTCACAGTCGGTCAACTGGCAGTTGCTCCAACCGTCAAGCGAGACATCGATGTGCGCATGGAAGGGCACTGCGAGCTACTACGACGTGGTCGTCGGAGGAGAAAGGCTCCCGGGTGCCGCCTGGATCTACAAGGACCCTTCCCCAAGAGCCGACAGCATCCGGGACCACATCGGTTTCTGGCGTGGGGTCAGGGTCGTCAGAGACTGAGAAGCCTCGCACCCCAGGCGAGTTCGGACTATGCCACTCTCCGGATCCCGTGATCGAGGCGGTAATGCCGATCACCGCCGCGGCGATGTCGTAAGAGTGGAGGGATCTCAGGGGCTGCACCGCTGCCCTCGATCGTCTAGCTTCGGGGGCATCCGAGCAAGGAGGAGGAAATGGGCTCAGTCGAGAGCCTCCGCACCGTGATGAAGGTGCAGTCCGTTGCGTTTTTCGCGTACGGAGCGGCCTTTCTGCTCATCCCCGGCGTGGTGATCGGCACCCTCTTCGGCTACGAGGTCGAGTCGTTCTGGCCTCGCGCCTTCGGTGCCACTTTCCTGGGGGTGGCATGGGCCGAGTGGAATGTGGCCGACCGTGTCCAGGAGCGACTGGACCTGGTGTGGCCCTTTGCCTTCATAGCCGGGCTGATAGCGGTGGTGTTCCTGTGGGAGCTCGCTGCCGGCACATACCCGGGAACCGCGTCCTTCTGGTGGGTGAACCTCATCGTGGCAACCGTGTTCTTCGTCATGGTGATAGCGGCCCGCCCGAGGCCGGAGGCGACGAGCTAGACCGACAGCCTTCTCCGGCCGGCGCCGGCAGGTCATCCGGGTAGGCCGCCAGTCGGCGATCATGCCCATGGTCGGGGCCCAGCCCCCAAACCGTGGCTCATCACTCGATTGGTTCGGTCCCCGGATCATCTGGTGTCGCCGTTCACCGTCAGATTCGGCGCCGCCGATCTGATGGATCTGGGCTGACGGAACCAGGGGAACGGCCCGGCCTACTCTCCACCCGTGTTCACGCCTCCAACCAGCGTCCTCTCCCGCGAGTTGCAGCCGGCGTCGATCGCCATCTTCGCCACCGCGGCGGCCGCCTCCTTCCAGGCGCTGGGGGTTGCGGCGGCCCTGCCCGACATCGCCACCGACCTGGGGAACGTCTCGCTGCTTCCTTGGGTCATCACTTCGTTTCTCCTGACCTCCACCCTCGCGACCGTGGTAGCGGGGCCATTCATCGACGCCGTAGGAGTCACCCGGATGTTCCGCATAGGTGTGGCCCTCTTCGCCGCTATGGGCTTCGCCTCGGCATTCGCACCCTCAATGGAGGCCCTCATCGCTCTTCGAGTCCTACAGGGGGCCGGGGCCGGGCTGCTCCTCACCACCGCCACTTCGGCGATATCGCTGGTCTACCCGCAGCACCTGGTGGGACGTGCCTTCGCCGCCAACGCCACGGTGTGGGGGGTGATGGGGGTGGCGGGACCGGCGGCGGCGGCCTTCATCCTCACCTTCGCAAGCTGGGAGTGGATCTTCTACACCAACGCCGCTTTGGGGGCGGTCGCACTATGGGCCGGATGGAAGGTGCTTCCCGGCCCCTACGGGGAGTCCGCCAGGCGGCTGGACCCGATCGGCATCGGACTCCTGGTGGCGATCACCGTGGCCACGCTGTTCGCCGTCGACTCCCTCGATGCGATGTCCCTGGCGTGGCTGGGCGGTGCCGTCGTGGGGCTGATCCTCTATGTCCGTCATGCCCGACGGATCCCCTCGCCGGTCGTCCGACTGGAGCACATCGCCGTCCAGCCGTACGCCGGGCTCGCTCTCTCCACCGCGCTCATCCTCACCGGGACATTCGCCATGAACACCTACATACCCCTGTACGTCCGGGCAGGACTGGAAGGGTCGCCCGGGTTGACTGCGTGGTCGGTGCTCCCCCTGACCGTCGGGTGGACGATCGGGGCGGTGATCTCCAGCCGGATGGCCGACCGGCACTCCGAGTCCTGGATCGTGCTCGTCGGATTCATGGTCAACGTGCCCGCCATGGCCACTGCCTGGTGGCTGGTCAGCGCCGGTCTTCCGCTCTCGGCGTCCTTCGCCGTCTTCTTCGTGGCAGGCATTGGGGTAGGCATGACCACCAACGCCGCCCTCACCCTGCTCGGCGCGGTCACCGCATCCTCGAGCATGGGACGGGTCTCCTCGGCCTATCTATTCGCCCGAAACCAGGGATTCACGTTCGGGGCCGCCATCGGTGGTGCGGTGCTCCTCCTCGTGGTCACCAACCAGCTGGGGGACGTCGAGCTGGTGAGGGATCTCATCTCGTCGCCCTCCGGGCAGGCGCCGCCCGGAGCCGCTGCGGCGGTGAGGGACGGTTTCGCAACCAACATCGCCGTTGGGCTCGGCCTGACCATCATGGGAGGTCTGGCGGCGTTGAGGATGAGGCGGTCGCTCGCCGAGGCGAGATCCCAGCGCCGGGGCTGAACGCG
>CAYVTP010000174.1:0-3168 GCA_964454615.1 uncultured Acidimicrobiaceae bacterium
GTCGCCCATCCGATCGAGTGGTACCTCAGAGCCTTGGAGGGCGGGGAGTAGTGTCTTCGCCGAGTCGGCGGGTTCGGTTCCCATCCTGAGTCAACCTGCGCTGTCAATCGACCATTCGCCGGGGGATTGAAACCCGAACGCTCTGACGATCGTTGCCCCTGTCTCAGAGGGTGATGCGAACTCTCTCAGAGCCCATGCGGGCCTAGCGGGTAGGCATTCGGAGAGGACACTCGTCTCCCGAATGCCGTAGACGAGCAGGAGCAAGTAGCGGTACATCGCTAGAGACATCCGCCCCGGAACTGTGGCAAAGTCCCGCATATGGTTGGATCCCCCGAGAGTCCGCGCCGAGTTCTGGCACCATGGCGCAAACAGGTGCGCCGCTTGATGAACCGGCCCCGCTGGGGAAACTTGCGGCGCCTTCAACCCTTCAGCTCGTCATTCGGCTTCGATCGGGGCACACCGATCGATCGTTACTACATGGCCCAATTCTTCTCGACGCACGTCGAGACTTTCCGCGGCGTCGCTGGCGAAGTGGTCGGTTCCAGCTATCTGGAAGAGTTCGGAGGCAGCCGCATCGAGGAAATCTCGATCATCGACAACAACCCAGGAAGCCAACACGCGACGATGATCGCCGACCTCGGTGTAGCGGGCAGCCTACCTCCAGCGCACTTCGATCTCCTGGTGGTGACACAGGTCTTGCAGTACGTGGAGCGACCCGAGCAGGTAATAAGATTCTGCATGGAAGCGCTGCGTCCCGGTGGATCGTTGCTTCTTGCCGTGCCCGCCTTGACGGCACACGATCGACGTGAACCACCGGAAGGCGACTATTGGCGGTTCTGGCCGGCCGGGCTCCTGCACGTCTTGCAACGTGCCGCACCTGCGGCGCGGCACGTGGTGACCGGTTACGGGAATCTTGTCGCTGCTATCGCGTTCTTACATGGGCTGAGTGCGGAGGAACTGGAGCCGGTCGAGTTGGATCATCACGACCCTCTCTATCCAATAGTTGTCTGTGCTCGTCTGGACAAGCCGGAGGGTGCGGATCGGTGATGGCAGGGAGCCGCGAGGGCGTGAAGCGCATCGCTCGGCACGGTTTTGACCGCGTTGCTCGACAGAGGACGCTCGAGAGGGCGGCCTGCTGGAGCGCCGCGGCGCGTGGCCGCGGTATCGCTCTCCTGTGGCATCGCATTCGAGATGAGGGGCCGAAAGCGACCGAGCCGGTCAGGGCGGTCTCGACGGCAGCGTTCGTCGAACAGCTCGACATTCTCCTGGAGCTTGGCGACGTCGTCTCTCTTGCCGAATTGGAATCGGCCCATCGAAGGAGGCGTCCGGCCTTTTCACTCACCTTTGACGACGACGACCCGGGCCACTCCGAGATAACTCTTCCCATCTTGGTTGGGCGAGGTCTTCCTGCAACCTTCTTCTTGTCGGGCCGCTGGCGCGAGCACCACGGGCCCTATTGGTGGGAGGTTCTCGAAGCCCGCATTCGCAAAGAAGGCACAGCAAGCGTCGCAGCAGAGTATGGACTACACGAGAATGCGGACGCGGAGGAGATCGCTCGGTCACTCCTCGGAACCACCCATGCTTCTGTGTTGGCAGAGTCAGCGCACAAGACCGCTTGGAATACGATGGAGGCACATCAGGCGCGAGCCCTCGCAGCAGCCGGAATGGAGATCGGATTCCACACTCTGCATCATCCTTCGTTGCCGGTACTCGATGAAGCGGGCGTCCGAGGCGCGGTGTTCGTCGGACGAAATGAGCTCTCCGAGGAGCTCGAGACGCCGATCAACCGGTTCGCCTACCCGCACGGGCACACCAGTCGGTGGGTCGCAGATGCTGTCCGGGCCCAGGGATACACCAGCGCATGGACGACTGCGAGACATGTCGTGTTCCGGGCTGGCGACCAAATGCAACGAGGTAGATGGGATCTGGGCCAGAGGACGTCGGACGCGTTTCGCTCCACGCTCGTCCGGGGACTTGCGAGACTGCGACCATGACCAGACCTCCAGTGACAGTGGTCATTCCCACGAGGAATCGCATCGAGTTCCTGCAAGACACTCTCCGGAGCATCCTCGCCCAACGCGGCGTCAGGGCCGAGGTTGTGATCGTCGATGACGGATCGACGCCCGAGCGGGCGGCGGCCGTTGCCAAGTTGGAAGGAGGGTCGGTTCGAATCATTCGCAACGAGCAGTCGCGGGGCGTTGCGTCCGCACGAAACCAGGGTTTGGTTGCCGCGGCGACACCATGGGTGGCGTTCTGTGATGACGACGACCTGTGGGCACCGGACAAGCTTGCACTACAGCTTGACTCGGTGATGGCCACGCCAAGAGCGTGGGTCTATACCGGTGCCGTGAAGTTCGACGAGGGGCCCATCATCTGGCAGGTGATGCCACCTCCGACGCCCGATGAAGTCAGCTCGCAACTCGCCAACAGAAATATTGTTCCCGCCGGGGCTTCGAACGTGATGGCGGATCGGCTTACGCTTCTGGAGGTCGGGGGCTTTGACGAGAATCTCTCACATCTCGCCGACTGGGACCTGTGGCTGCGTCTCCTCGACCACGGCATGCCGGCGTCAGCGCGCGGGATCGGTGTTGGATATCGGCGCCACCATCGGGCGATGTCGCTGAACCTTCGAGGTGTGTTGGCGGAACTGGATGTAATCGACAGACGGTGGCGTCATCTACGTGGTGGGATGGAACTGGATCCTGGTCCAACTCACCTCTGGATCGCGAGGAGTCAGCTTCGGAACGGCCATAGGGCCCGCTCGTTGATCTCTAGTCTCCGAGCGATTCCGTACCGTCCTCGTGCCGCGCTTCGTGGCGTATTGCGGTCTCTCCATCCCCATCCGCCTCGACCGACGCACACCATCGAGGATGCGGTCGGGGGCATCGAACTGCCCGACAACATGATGAGGGTGCTGAACGAGTTCGCCCGTCATGCCCCGACCACCGGCTCAAGTCAATGAGCCGGCTCCCGACAGTTTCGGTCATTCTGATCTTCTACAACGATGAGCGTTTCCTTCCACAGTCAATCGAAAGCGTTTTCGCCCAGACCTACACAGACTGGGAGTTGATCCTCGCCGATGACGGGTCGACGGATGGGAGTTCTGACATTGCTCTCGGATGGGCCGAACGCTTCGATGAGGGTACACCTGACTGGCTCGCCTGGCTG
>CAYVTP010000175.1:0-3109 GCA_964454615.1 uncultured Acidimicrobiaceae bacterium
TTCTAATGAGCGGGCCGGCTGTGCCACAGATGTGACACAAACCACAAGCACCAGCGCAGACGCCCAGGTAGATGGAACATATCGACTTTCGTGCGCATCCTTGATAAGGACGAGGTCTCTCTTCTGTGAACCAACGCAGGACCAACAGGGCCAACTTAGAATGCGTCAGCCGCCACGTTCTCCCAGGTCAGAGGGGCATAAGGCAAGTGCGAGTGACGGTCTGAAAAATCGGAGGTCGACGGTTCGATCCCGTCCCTGACCACGACGACAGCATGCCTCTGACCAGGAGACACAGGCCCACTCACCCCCAGCAACTCCGGTTCGGGCCAGCCCGGTACGGGCGTTCCCCTCTCCGTGAACCAACGGGTCGCCAACAGCCAGCGTCGTTTGCGGCTAGTCTATGAGCGCCGGTCTGTAGACCGGCGCTCACACCGAAACGATGACCTCTTCCCCTCGGGCGTGCCCCTCCCCTCAGATAGCGCTGTGGGGGTATGTCGACGAGGGGCATGTCGAGGAAGAGGCTGAGATCCATGGCGGTAGGGCGTAGCCATGGCGGAGGAGGCGGGCGGCCGAGTCGACTCCCATCTTGCTCAACGTGGTCGGGATGTCCGCGGCCCAGGCTCCGTCCCCAGACCAGTTTGGCGGCTTCCGCTCAAGGATCCTCCGGGCCCGTTCGGCACGCTGGGGCCACTCCTGGTCGCTGTCGGCGAAGAAGTGTGCGGCGGTGAAGGAGGACCGATCTTATGTCGATGAGCGTCCCCGGCAAGCCGATGTGACCTGACCAGGTCGGGCCGCTGAGAGCGGCGTAGCTCGTGTGACCTGCACAACCACGTCGCAGATGTCATCCAGAGGATCACTGTTATCCCGCAAGCGATCCTCCACGGCTTCAGCCGAACGCGACTCCTTAACGGTGGAGACCGACCAGTTGGAGCACGCGTTTGGCGTGCGCGGTCACCCAGGGATTCAGCGCCGCTGCTGCGGCCTCGTTGCGGTCCCGGAGGCGGTGGAAGTCCAACCAAAGCCGATCGAGATAGTCGATGCAATCGTCGAGTCCGCGTGGTTCGAAGTCTGGGATCGGGATTGGGTTCGTGATTCGCTCCCACACCCCCATGTAGTCGTGATAGTCCGATCCCCATCCCTCGGTACACCCTTTGGACCCACATGCCTCATCCCGGTCCGGATGCGCGCTTGCCCTGTCTGGGCTTCGTGACGCCCGCTTCGTCCTCCAGCGCAACCGAAGTCACCCTTAGTCTTTATGTACATCAGGCGTCCGCCGTTGACGGCGGCCGTTCACGCGTCTTGCCCACCATTACCGGCTACTCGGTTGAGCCGGAGGATGATCTTGTCGATTCGGGTGACCACATCGGAAGGGAGCGGTCCTGCTTCGGCGGCGGCCACGCACTCGGCAAGCTCGACGCGATTCTTCACTCCCAAGACGACGGTATCTACGCCTTCCATTGCCAGGGCGTATCGATGCGCAAGCGAGGCAGTCGACATTCCAAGCTCGGCGGCGATCTGACGTATTGGGTTGGCCCGTTCGAAGTCGCGGGCGACGGGGCTATGGGCGGGCACGTCGCGGTCGAGTTGGTCGGTGAGTGCACCAGCCTGTACGGCTCGGATCCCCATCACGGCTATGCCGAGTTCGTCGGCTCGGGAGATCAGTCGGCGGTGATCGACTGCCTCGGGTGACCAGTTCATGTCTCCTGGACCGTCGAAAACGTTGGTGATCATCTGAGCCACCTGAGGACCAGGTTGCTCGGTTAGCACGGTTTCCAGCACGTGTGGGAACTGAACCGCGGTGATGCCCCATGCGCCCACTCGGCCTTCATCGACGAGCTGCTGAAACACGGGCCTGGCTGCTTCTGCGAACAGTCCGATTGGGGTGGTCCAAGCATCTCGGCTCGGGTCCGGCGCGGGGAGAATTTGGCTATGCAGAATGAACACGTCCACGAAGTCGACACCCATCCTGGTCAGACTTTCCTCAAGGGAGCGCTGCGCCTTCGCTTCCACGTCGGTCGGGTCGTGGCCGACGTGGTGCTTGGTCGAGATCCTGACACCATCTGGAATCCGACCCTTGAAAGCGGCCCCGACCACTCGTTCCGCCTCACCTTCGCCGTAACTGGGCGCAACATCGATCAGATTGATCCCGCCGTCGACGGCGGCTCGTACTGTGGCGACCGCCTCCTCGCGATTCGTACTACCCCACACCTGACCGATCCCGCCGCCTCCGAGAGTCAAGGGCGAAACTGGCCATAGCGATCCGAACATCCTCGCCTCCATGGGCTCAATCCTAGGTCTCATCGTTATGCCCGGATGAATGAGGGAACCCGGATAACACGTGGTCTTCGGTCATGCGCCCGATTCGAGCTGGCGGTCTATCACAGCCTCTGCAGATCGACCCAGTGGAACCACCAGCACTTACATACGCGGCGACACTGAATTCGTCGTCTCCAATGACTCCTACGAGGCCCCGGCTGACGAGATCAGCAGCCACTGGAGTAGGTCTGCTTCCAGCGTTACGAAGCTGGTGTGGCCTGCTCCCAGCTAGCCATTGCCCAGTCGATGATGGCATGGAGCGTCTGGCGTAAGGCTCCGTCGCGAGCCCCGAGAGAGAGTCCTTCGAGGATTGTGTTGTAGAAGTCTGCCATTGACTGGATATCCGACTCCGGTGACAGTTCACCTTCGGCCACGGCTCGCTTCAGACGGTTGTGGATCAACTCGGCGGTGTTGCGGCGCAGTTCAGCCAGATACCGGCGAACTTCTAAGGTGTCGGGGGTCCACGTACTTGCTCCCAGGACGATCAAACAGCCACTGGGCCGGGTGGGATCGGTGTAGGCATTGGCGCTCTGCCTGAGCATCGTCTCGATTGCGTCACGGGCAGTTGGCTGAGAGGCCATCGCTCGCGACGTGATGGCGCCGTCGGTTTGGTCGTAGAGAGCGACAGCCTCCCGGAACAAGTCCTCTTTGCACCCGAACGTGTTGTACAAGCTGGGAGGGTTGATTCCCATGGCCGCGGTCAGGTCGGCGATCGAAGCGCCCTCGTAGCCATGCTCCCAGAAGACCCTCATTGCAGCCCGCAGGGCCTCCTCGCGGTCGAAGCCCCGGGGAC
>CAYVTP010000176.1:0-3049 GCA_964454615.1 uncultured Acidimicrobiaceae bacterium
AAGAACATCAGGGTCTTCTCGTTGTAGAACAGGGGGTTGTCGATCCCGGCGAAACCGGGGGACAGGCTCCTCTTCACCACGATCACCCGGGCGGCACGGTCGACGTTGAATATGGGCATCCCGTAGATCGGCGACCCGGGGTCGTCGCGTGCCGAAGGGTTGACCACGTCGTTGGCCCCGAGGATGAGGACCGCATCGGTGCGGGCCATCTGGGGGTCGGCCTGTTCGAGATCGAGGAGCTGCTCGTAGGGGACGTCGGCCTCGGCGAGGAGCACGTTCATGTGGCCCGGCATCCGCCCCGCCACCGGGTGGATCGCATAGTGGACGGTCGCCCCCCGGGCCTCGAGAGCGTCGGCCAGCTCCCGGGTGGCGTGCTGCGCCTGGGCTACTGCCAGCCCGTAGCCGGGGACGATCATCACCCGATCGGCGTAGCCGAGGGCGATGGCCACGTCGTCGGCGCCGGCGTCGTTGACCGGTTTGTCGGAGAACCCCGCTCCTGCCCCACCCGGGCCCACCGCCCCGAACCCGGCGAACAGTACGTTGGCCAAAGACCGGTTCATCGCCTCGGTCATCTGGATGGTGAGGATCAGGCCGGCCGCCCCGACCAGGGCGCCCCCGATGATCAGAGCGTTGTTGGAGATGACGAACCCGGCTGCCGAGGCGGCAAGGCCGGAGAACGAGTTGAGCAGGGAGATCACGACCGGCATGTCGGCTCCCCCGATGGGGATGACCCCCAGGACACCGATGATCAGGGCGGTCAGGGCCATCAGCCAGAAGCCGGAGGTCGAGCCGGAGACGAACGCCCAAACCGCCAGTCCGACCAGGGTGAGGGCGAGGACCGCGTTGACCGCCCGCTGCCCCGGGTAGAGGAACGGGCTCCCTGAGAGGATCCCCTGGAGCTTGGCGAATGCGATCAGGCTCCCGGTGAAGGTGACCCCTCCGATCAGTGTGGAGAGGAGGATGGTGACCGTGGTCTCCGACGGGACCGCTACCAGGTTGGTGGAGACGACCACTTCGGCGGCGACCAGCGCCGAGGCGACACCGCCGAAACCATTGAGGAGGGCGACCATCTGCGGCATGGCGGTCATCTGCACCCGCAGTGCCGCCCAGGCTCCGACCGCGGCTCCCAGGGCCAGGCCGCCGAGGACAATCCGCCAGTCCAGGATCTCCTGGTCGATCAGGGTGACCACGATGGCCACCAGCATCCCGCCGGCAGCCAGCATGTTCCCCGACTTGGCTGTCCGGGGCCCGCTGAGCCGCTTCAGCCCGATAATGAAGGTGACCGCACAGCCCAGGTAGATGATCTCGATCATCGGTCCCCGTCCTCGGCCGGCTTCCGTTCGGGTCTGCGGAACATGGAGAGCATCCGGTCGGTGACCATGAACCCGCCGACCACGTTGATGGTGGCGGTGACCACCGCCAGGAACCCGAGTATCTGGGCGAGGGGTGTTGCCCCCACCCCGGCGGCGGTGACCGCGGCGATGACGGTGATCCCCGAGATGGCGTTGGCGCCGGACATGAGCGGGGTGTGAAGGGTCCGGGGAACCTTGGAGATGACTTCGAGCCCGACGAAGGCGGCCAGGACGAAGACGGTGATGCCGACCAGGAGCGGGCTCATGGCTGCTCGTCCAGGTGGTGGAGCCTGCGGACCACGGGGTGGACCACCCGGCCTTCCCGGGTGATGCAGGCCTCGGAGGTGACCTCGTCGTCGAAGTCGGGGGCGAAGCGCCCCTCTTCATCGGTCATCCGCTCGAGGAGGGCGGTGATGTTCCTCGCATACATCTGGCTGGCGTCGACCGCCACCCGGCCCGCCAGGTCGAGGGGGCCGAGGATGGTCACCCCGTTGTGGGTGACGGTCTTGCCCGGCTCGGTGAGCTCACAGTTGCCTCCTCCGGGGGCGGCGACGTCGACGATCACCGACCCCGGCCGCATCGACTCGACCATCTCCCGGGAGACCAGCAGGGGTGCCGGCTGGCCGGGGATCTGGGCGGTGGTGATGACCACGTCGGCTGCGGCCACGTGTGGGGCGAGGGCGTCGATCTGTCTCCGCTGGGTCTCGTCGGAGACCTCCTTGGCATACCCGGAAGCTGCCGAGGCGGATGCGTCGACGGGTGCGGCGATGAAGCGGGCCCCGAGACTCTCGATCTGCTCTTTGACCTCGGGCCTGATGTCGTAGGCGGAGACCACCGCTCCGAGACGGCGCGAGTTGGCGATGGCGTGGAGCCCGGCCACCCCGGCCCCGAGGACCAGGACCTTGGCCGGGGGGATGGTGCCTGCGGCGGTGGTCAGCATGGGAAAGATCCGGGGCGATGCTGCGGCCGCGGCGAGGACCGCGGCATACCCGGCGGCTGTCGCCTGGGAGGACAGGGCGTCCATGCTCTGGGCGACGGTTATCCTGGGTATCGCCTCCATGGCGAAGGAGGTGATGTTCCGTTCGGTGAGCGCCCGCACCAGGTCGGGGTTGGTGAACGGGTCCAAGAACCCGATCACGGTGCCGCCTTCTGGGACCCGCTCGACCTGGTCGAGGGTTGGTGGGCCGACGAGGAGGACTACCTCGGCCTGGGAGTATGGGTCGGACGTGACCTGTGCGCCGTCGGCCCGGTAGGCGTCGTCGCTGAATCCCGCTCCGATGCCCGCACCGGCTTCGACGTGGACCTGGTGTCGGTTCTCGACCAGCCTGACCAACACCTGCGGAGTGATGGCGACACGTGTTTCGTCCCCCGGCTCGTTTGGCACCGCTATACGCATTCGGGCAAGGCTAAACCACCTGGTGTCCGCCTGACTATGGACTTCTGGCCCTTCCCCGGGCCACCTCCCTCAACGGTATTCGGGGGCACGGGCCGTCCCCGCTCTCAGCCTCAGGCCCCTTCAGTCCCCGAACTCCTTGTACACCAGGGTCCGACCTGAGGGGAGGGCGGCCACCGCAGTGAACCCTTCGTTCTCGAACATGTCGAGGGTCCCGGTGGAGAACCCGGGCGGCAGTTTTCCTCCCCGCTGGGAGGTGTCGATGGGGAGGCCTTCGACAGCCCGAGACCCCGAGGCCCTGGCA
>CAYVTP010000177.1:0-2972 GCA_964454615.1 uncultured Acidimicrobiaceae bacterium
CACCAAACGTTTCACTGCGTTTCTGGCCGCTTGGTTGGAAATCCCGTATCGGCGTTCCACATCCGCGACAGTCACGACCGGGAACTCGATGATCCCATCGATGACGTCGACTGCCAGGCGACCGCGTGGTAGACGCTCCCGCACACCTTCGCTCATCTCTTCCTGAAGAGCTAACAGCCGATCAATCCGGCCTCGCGATCGCTCCGACTCGACGTGTACAGCCTCGACGAAGAACTCGATCCAGGGCTCCCACTCCCCGGTCAAGCTCAGGTTCAGGAGGTGATCCCGGTAATCGTCCTTCCGCTCCTCAAGCCGTGGAGAGATCGACAGGACCGGGACGCTGAGAACACGTTCACGCATCAACTGCAGCACGGCTGCCAGCCGACCCAGACGTCCGTTCCCGTCGTGATATGGATGAATCGTCTCGAATTGGTAGTGGGCCATCGCCACGCGGACGAGAGATTGAAGATCGTTTGGATCCTTGTCGTCTCTAACCCAATCGAACCATTGGTCATAGGCTGCCTCCAATTGGTCACCGGGTGGCGATGGGACAAACCTCGCCTCGGTGATCGGCCGATCCTTGGGGCCGATGAACACTTGAGAAGTGCGAACATCACCTGCTTGCGGACCGTCCGAGTCGGTCGCTTTCACCAGCTCCCTTTGGAGCGTCGACAGGAGGCCTCTTGTAAGCGGCGACTCGACTATCGACACGTACGCCAGCTCCGCCGTCCAGACGTAGTTGAGAACCTCCCTCACACGGCTTGGCAACTCCTGGATGTCCGGTTCCCCTGGACTCGTCTCCGCCGCGAATACCTCTGTCAGGTTGGCGTAGGTTCCCTCGAGCGCCGATGTCCCGACAGCTTCAAGTCGGGTGGCAACCCTCGTCACCAGGCTGGGGTTTGGAAGCCGGGCAGACGCCGCATCCAGACGACCAAGTTCTGCCATCGCGTCGCCGATGTGGTTCCAAGCCGAGGATGTCAACTCGACGTCGTCCGGGAGTGGGTCGGGAATGTAGGCGTCCACCTCGTATTCCACTCCGAAACGATGGTCGTAACCCGATATCACCACCGTCGACCCGATAGGCGAATCCTTCAATGAACGCATCAAGACTTGGATTCTAACCGACCAGATCCTAGTTTCACGCTCACAACTTGGATTACATGTATGTGATTCAAACTTTCGAACCGCGGCGATCGACACGTCGGGGTCGCCCCAATCCACAACATTGTTGGGCCCTTCGCCCGAGGTCCGACCATGGCGCCAATCGATGCCTATGGGTGTCCGTTGGCCCTTGCCTTCTCACGTGCATTCGTCAAGAGTGGCACAGCCTCCGCTCGAGTCACCATTCGATTACGTAAGGGTGGTGGTGGAGTAGGGCGCGTCTAGCCTGACACCGGTGGATATTCGAGACATGCGGACATCAATCGATCTCTGGGTTCGGCGATAATTCGAAGGCTCCACGTTCGCGAATGGCGGAGGGCAGCGCCTGGTGTATCACGTACCCTCAGAGTCAGCCGCGCTGAAGATTTGGGTCACCGCTGACCCCTTGCAACATGACCGGCATGTCAGAGAGGTCAGTGCCCTGTCGCGACTCGACCATCCGGCCCTACCGCGGGTTGTAGCTCCTATCGCGCAGATCGAGATTGATAGCTGAGGGACCTCGGCCAGGAGTGGCTCGACAGCAACCCGGCGAAGAGAGACTCGACTTGGGCCCGTGACGAGAGGGCCTTCGAATCCACGTCTACCCAGAGCTGGGGGACAGGACCCTCGGCAGTCTCACCCGGTCGACATCAGAAGGCTGGTGGCCATGTGGTCAGAGAACCTGGCACCTCGATCCGTGCGACGCATTTACGGAGCGCTACGAGCCGCCCTGAACTACGCCGTCGAGGTCGACCGTCTGGCGAGGACACCTTGCCGGGGCATCCACCTTCCGACTGTCGAGCCGGTGAAAGTCACCGTGCCAAGTCCTGTACAGCTCATCGAGCTCGCCGATACGATCGACCCGAACTACTCGGCGATGATCTGGCTCGGTGCTGTGCTCGGGCTCCGCTGGGGCGAAGTAGCCAGACTGCGGGTCGGCAACGTCGATGTGCTCCGCAAGACGGTGACGATCGCTGAGCAGGTGACCCGAGGCAGAGGTGGGGCGGGTGATATCGGTCCGCCAAAGTCAGCTGCAGCACGAAGGACGGTCAGCATCCCATCCGAGTTGGCCGACGAGCTGAGCGCCCACATGAAGGCGCTCGAGCTGACCGAAGCCGACCCCGATGAGCTGCTCTTTCCGAACAACGAAGGCAAGCCGCTCGACTACTCCAGATGGCGTCGCCGGGTCTGGGAGCCAGCCGCGAAGAATGCCGGCCTCTGTGGCCTCAACTTCCATGACCTCCGCAGGACCAACGCCACCGCAATGGTCGCCGAAGGATTGTTGACGTCAAGACCGCACAAGCGAGGCTCGGACACACCGACCCACGACCCACCCTTGCCATCTACGCGCAAGCCACGACCGAAGGTGACCGCTCAGCGGCGGACAAGCTCGGTTCTCGTTTGATGAGAACTTCCGACGGAGCGCACGGCGTAGCTCAGGGCTCGGACGATTAGCCGGTCAAGGCTCGTCAATGTCAGTCCTCCGGGCGGATGAGCAACGCGACGACACCGGCACCGGCGAGGAGGAGAGCTCCGAAGATGACGACGGTCCAGTTGACCTCCTCGTCTAGCGGCCGTGCGGGTTCGGTGACGGTCAGGGATTGGACGTCTAGATACGACTCTCCCTGCCGTGCAGGGTCGTGGTACTTCCAGATGCCTGTGACACGAACGACAGGGCCTCGATTCCAGTACCTACCGGGAGGATCGAGGACTTCGGTCAGCTCTGCAGGCATCCTCACCGCTATCCCGACGTTGGCCCCAGCAGGCGACCCTCCTTCCCTAAGTGGTTGGTGGACGTAGACGTCGCCGTTGAGTTGGGTCCACATCGAGCC
>CAYVTP010000178.1:0-2928 GCA_964454615.1 uncultured Acidimicrobiaceae bacterium
ACGGGCTGCAGACGATGTGCGAGGGTGGCGGCATGGCCAACGCCACCATCATCGAGAGGCTGTGATCCGACCCGACTTATCGTCTCCCCTCGGGCGTGAGGGCGCTTGACCGGGAACACCGCCCTCGACGTCATCCTGGCAGTCGGTCTGGGTGTCCTCATATGGCGGGTCTCGACGAGCGTCATCCGGATGCTCTCGACTCCGCCCCCTGAGATCGACCCCGACGACGTGGTCACCTCCGACCAGGACTACAAGTGCACCGTCTGCGGTGCCGAACTGACCATGAGGATGGTCAACATCCAGGAGGACAAGCCCCCGCGACACTGCCGGGAGGACATGGTGGCCGTCTGGAGGCCCTGATCGGGCATTCTGAACCCGTATTCGGCCATATCTGGCCGGCCAATCCTAAGGATGCGGGGTTTTCCCCTGGTTTTCCCACAGTCTGTTGAGAATTACACGGGTGTAAGCAATATTAGGGTTGGGGGGGATGCCGGAGTCGAAGAAGCGGAAGAAAGCGCCCCCCGTGTCGGCCAAGGCCGCGGCGGCGGCCGCCAAGAGCAAAGAGCCCAGCCCAACCTGGTACGTGGCGCTCATGTCCAGCCTGATGCTGGTAGGAGTGCTCCTGGTGCTGGTGCGTTTCGTGCTCGACCTGAACCCGACCTTCCTCTTCGTGGGCCTTGCCGCCATAGCCGCCGGGTTCCTGATGACCACCAACTACCGCTAGCAAGCGGTGACACCCACATGGTGGGCCCTGCAGGCAATTAGCCTCCACCGACACCCGCTGGAAGGACACCCTTGACACCTTCAGTGATCCTGGTGTTGGCGATCGTCGTCGTGGCCCTGGCCCTCTTCGTCAGCGGCCGTCTGCGGGTCGACCTGGTCGGCCTGCTGGTCCTCGCCAGCCTGGCCCTCACCGGCCTGGTAACCACCCAGGAGGCCCTGGCCGGGTTCAGCAGCCCGGCGGTGATCACCGTCTGGGCCATGTTCATTCTCTCCGCCGGACTGACCCGTACCGGGCTGGCCCATCGCATCGGCCAGCCGCTCCAGCGCATGGCGAAGGCCGGGGAAGCCCGGCTGATGGCCGCCATCATGGTCACAGCGGCCCTGCTCTCGGCATTGATCAACACGGTCACCGTGGCCGCCATCCTTCTCCCCGCCGTCATGGAGGTGGCCCGCCGCAGCGGTCGGTCCCCGTCGAGGCTGCTGCTCCCCCTGGCCCTCGGGTGTCTCCTCGGAGGGCCGTTCACCGGTATCTCCACCCCTCCCAACATCCTCGTCACCGAGGCCCTGGCTACCGCCGGGCAGCGCCCCTTCGGGCTGTTCGAGTTCACACCCATCACCCTGGCGATCGTGGTGGTCGGAGTCCTCTTCGTGGTCCTCGCCGGGAGGTGGCTGCTGCCCCGGGGCGGTGGGCAGGATGGCCCGGAGTCCGAGCTCGGAGGGTCCTACTCGATCGAGGAGCACCTGTTCACGGTGAGGGTCCCGGCCGGGTCGAGGATCGCCGGCCTGACTCTGTCTGAGAGCCGGCTGGGCGCCGCCCTCTCGCTTTCGGTGGTGGCCATCCAGCGGGCCGGGAAACTGATGCTCGGGCCACGGGCCGGCGATCGGATAGCAGCCGGCGACACCCTCATACTCCACGGTCGGTCCGACCACCTCAAACGATTCGGCGAGGGCGAGGCCTTCGAGATCCTCGACCGGTCAGCGGTGGACGAGTCGATCCTGGAGGGGCTGCCGATAGCCGAAGGCCGCATCCCGGGAGGCTCCCCGCTCGTCGGCTCGACCCTGGGATCCGCCGGGGTGAGGAGCGAGCATCGCATCCACGTGCTGGCCATGGCCCAGGACGGCGGTGGCCCGGTGGACAACCTGAAGTTCCACGAGCTGGAGGCAGGGGACCGTCTGGTGTTCCGGGCCGAAACCGGCGCAGTCGACGAGATCCGCGCAGCCGGGCTGCTCGAGGATGTTCGCCTCCTCGATCCCGGCGAGGCAGCGGATCTCACCGGTGGCCGGGAGTCGATGATGCAGGTCAGGGTGCCCCCCGGCTCGGTCCTGGCCGACACCAGCCTCGCCGAGAACAGGCTGGCCGGCGCTTTCGGGCTTACGGCGGTGGGGATCATCAGCGGGAACCAGGTCACCCTGATGCCTGCCGCCACCGAGGTGATGAGTCCCGGCGACATCATCCTCCTCGACGGGTCGCGGGCCGATCTCGAGGTGCTGCGGGGACTCCAGGAGCTGGAAGTCTCCGAGCACGGCGAACGTCTCCTCGCAGCGCTGGAGTCCCAGCAGATCGGAGTCACCGAGGTCCTGCTGTCGCTCCGGTCGACCCTGGTCGGCCGCACGCTCGGGGAACTGCTCTTCCGTGACCACTACGGGGTGTCGGTGCTGGCCATCTGGAGCGAGGGCCGGGCCTACCGGACCGGTATTCAGGACCGCCCCCTCAGGTTCGGCGATGCCCTCCTGGTCTACGGGCCGAGGAGGAGCATCGAGGCGATGGCACGCGACCCCGACTTCATCGTCCTCGACGAGGCTGCGGCCCGCTCGCCGAGACTGGACAAGGCCCGCCTGGCGGGGGCGATCATGCTGGGCGTCCTGGTGGCGGCGCTGACCGGCCTGGTCCCGATCGCCATCGCAGCCCTCACCGGGGCGGCCCTGATGGTCCTGGCCGGCTGTCTCAGCATGGAGGAGGCCTATCGGGGGATCGATTGGAAGGTGGTCTTCCTGGTGGCCACCATGCTGCCGTTGGGGGCGGCCATCGAGCACACCGGGGCCGCTGCCCTGGGGGCGGAAGCCCTGTTGGGGCTGGTGGGCGATCTCAGCCCGCGGTGGGTGGTCGCCGGGCTGTTCCTGTTCACCGTGGTGGGGACCCAGGTGATCCCCACTGCCGCCCTGGTGGTGATGATGGCCCCCATAGCCCTGAGCGCGGCGACAACG
>CAYVTP010000179.1:0-2900 GCA_964454615.1 uncultured Acidimicrobiaceae bacterium
CGATCTCGGGCGGCCATGCCGGGAGACATCCCATATGCCGAACGGTGGTCGCTAACGGTGGGCCGAGGGTACCCACATCATCCGCGCGGCCCACGGACCGACCGAAGCGGGAGTTCTTCGGGGTGGGCATTGGCTTGCCCCTTCGTGCGCGATCGTGGCTGCGACCTCTGAAGCTTCTCGGTAGGTTCGCTCACTATCCGCAAGGGTGGTTTTCGTGGACCCGAAACTTAAGAGACTTTTCCTAACACACATTGACGAGCAGATCCGATTCTTCATGCTCGCGCTTGAAGACATACGTGATGGGGAACTCGCAATCGACAGGCAGAAGCCCGAAACCGAGGATCGGTTTTGGTATGGGGTTCAGAGCGCGATCCTCGCTGTGGGCAACGTCTCCAAAGTCCTATGGGGTTCGAAAAGACGTTACGCCGAACAACGTGCCGAGCTACGGAAGGTATCCGACGATTCGCCGCTTCGAGACACCGCCATGCGAAACCACTATTGGTGGTTGTTGGGTTGAGATAGTTTTCTCGTTATGTTCGAACGTGATTCTGTTGTGCCGTCGAGGTTGGCTGGCTACGCGGCGGTTCTGGTTCGGGTGGGGCTGAGGGTGTCTGTTGGGGACCGGCTCTTAATCCGTTCGGGTGTGCACGCCGCCGACCTGGTTCATGAGGTGGCTCGGGAGGCTTATCAGGCGGGGGCTGTGAACGTTGATGTCCTTTGGCGCGATCCTGGGCTGAAGCGAGCTCGGCTGGTCCATGGTTCAGAGGAGGCTTTGGAGCAGTTGCCGTATGAGCCCGACGTGTTGAACAGGGCTGCCGCTCGCGGTGACTCGGTGTTGACGATCGTCGGTGAGGGACCCGGGCCGTTCGACAATGTAGACGGTGACCGCCTGGCCGCTTTCACCGGGGCTGTAGGGGCTGCTTCGGGTGAGTTCTTCAAGGGAATGATGAACCTGGACTTCCCTTGGACTCTGGCTGCTGCTCCCAGTGAGGATTGGGCACGTCTGGTGTTCCCGGATCTTCCCTTGGACAATGCGGTCGAAGCCCTGTGGGAGGCGGTGTTCAAGGCGTGCCGCATCGATGGAGATGACCCTGTTGCTAACTGGGATGCACACCTCGACCACCTGGACGCTCGAAAGGCATATCTCAATCAACGCGGCTATACGGCAATTAGATACGCGGGCCCTGGTACCGATCTCACCGTCGGATTGAACCCAGGTCACTTCTGGAATCACCCCGGAGAGGGCAACGGGCAACGCCGAACTGTTGCCAACATCCCAACCGAGGAAGTCTCCACGTCACCTGACTCTCGACTTGCGGACGGAGTGGTGCAGGCCACCAGACCGCTGGTTCACGGGGGTCGGTTCATCGAAGGAATCCGCCTTCGTTTCGTTGACGGCGAGGTCGTAGAGGCCACATCCGATTCCGGTCAAGACGAGTTAGACCGAATCCTCAACACAGATGCAGGAGCGAAGCGGCTCGGTGAAGTCGCCCTTGTACCCCAGTCGAGTGCCATCGCTTCCCAGAACCTGGTGTGGCACGAGACGCTCTACGACGAAAACGATGCCTCCCACCTCGCCCTCGGAGCCGGGTATCCGTTCGGAATCAAAGATGGAACCCAGATGACGCCCGAACAACTCGAAGAAGTCGGCCTCAACCACAGCAGCAACCACATCGACCTAGTCGTCGGGTCCACCGAAACGATCATCTCCGGTATCACAGCCGAGGGCCGCAACGAGCCGCTAGTCCAAGACGGAGAGTGGGCCTTCAGTGTATAGACGCCAGCCCACAATCGACGTATAAGCCACTCAGGATGTGCCGATACAGCGCACTCACCGTCCGGAGCGATACGCGCCGAGACTGTTTGTTCTGTGCTATTGCTTCTCAGGCGGTTTGGCACAATGGGGTGCGGCGAGGTGGCCAGGGGGAACCTGTGGCACGGACGGGACGTCTCAACGGTGTGACTCGGCGCGTCCTGGAGCTGATGACGGTGGTGGTGCTGGTTGCCGCGTGTGCCGAAGGGACCACGGAATCGACGGTCCCCACATCCCCGGATGGGAGCGTAGTGGTTGCTGAGCCGGTGCTCTTGTTACCCAGTGCGGGTTTGGAGCGAGCCGACCCGGTTGCCGATGCACCGGTCGGGGAGTTGACCAGGGGGTTTAACAACGCCGGGTTCGACCTGTGGCGCAGTCAGGCCATCGAGGAGAATCTGGTGTTCAGCCCGGCCAGTATCGGACACGCCTTGTTGATGGCTCGTGCCGCCGCTGACGAACCGACCGGGGCTGCTATCGACAAGACGTTCGGGCTCCCTGCAAGCCTCGGAGCGCATCAGGCGTGGAACGCCACCGACCAGATGATCTCGACCGCCGCCGATACCGAGGATGAGATCACGGTGAGGATCGCCGATCGGATCTGGCCCCGTCTCGACGTGAAACCCGACCAGACGTGGGTCGACTTGCTTGCTGTCGAACATGGTGCCAGCACCGAGACCCTGGACTTTTCGGCTGATCCCGATGGCAGCCGAGAGATCATCAACACCTGGGTCGGCGACCAGACCGAGGGGTTGATTCCTGAGCTGCTTCCGGAGGGGTTCATCGACGGTCAGACCGTGCTGGTCCTCACCGACGCCGTCTACTTCAAGGCCCAATGGCGGACCGTGTTCGGCAAATACCAGAACGTCGAAGACGTCTTCACCCTGTTGGACGGTTCGACAGTCGACACCGAGTATCTGCGTGAGCTCGAAGTAGCCGACCGGCGAGGGGCGGGTGACGGATTCGTTGGCGCTGAGATCCCCTATGTGGGTGGTGACTTCTCGATGCTGGTGATCGTCCCCCACCTCGGACGGTTCGAAGAGATCCGCGACCGTCTCGACCAGGACCTGTTGGACGAGATCGACCGGAC
>CAYVTP010000180.1:0-2887 GCA_964454615.1 uncultured Acidimicrobiaceae bacterium
CCACTGCGGCGGCATACTCAAGGGCCGCCCGGATGTCCTCAGCCTCGAGATACGGATAGTCCTCGAGGAGCCCTTCGGGAGCTCTACCCGCGGCTAGTTGCCCCAGCACCATGCTCACGGTCACTCGGAGATCGCGGATGCAGGGAACACCTCCCATCCGGTCGGGATCGATAGTGATTCGTTCAAACGCCACGATCCTCATGATACGTCGTGACTTTCGACGTAGAAGTGATCCTGGACCGCGACCTTGGTGTTTCGATGCGTTGAAGCGGCGAGGGATGGTCGGCCTCTGGCTATCGTCGGCCTCATGCCGTCGGGGTCGGTGGAGCCGTGAACCGTCAATCAGGACAGGACGATCGGGCGTTACGAATCAGGGAGTTGGAGGAGGAGAACGCCCGGCTGCGTGGGTTGTTGGGTCTGGATGATCGTTGTTCTGACGGTCACCGGTTCGCATGGAATCCGACGCTTCTTTCGCAGGCATCCGAATTGGCCGAGGTCGACGCCACTTCGAGCGACGATACGAAAGTGGCCTTGCTCAGGATGTTGTTCGGTGTGCGCTCGGATGTCTTTGCTGTTCGCTGGGAGAACAAGTCGACGGGACGGAGTGGTTGGTCTCCGGCAGTCCGGGGCGGTTGGTCACGGTCGAGAGGCAGGAAGGATTACCTGCCGTTGACCGACGAAGCTCTGTTGGCTCATGTCCGCGGAGAGCAGACACTGGGAATCTACCCACTCCTCGCTGATGACTCCTGCACGCTGTTGGCTTGTGACTTCGACAAGGGAGCCTGGCTTCTGGACGCCCTCGCCTTTCTGGATGTGTGCCACTCACAGGAGGTGCCGGCTGTCTTGGACGGGTCACGGTCAGGCGACGGGGGACACGTCTGGGTCTTCTTCGACTCTCCGGTCCCGGCCGCGGAGGCTCGGGCTATGGGGACAGGACTGCTTCGTCAGGCGATGACGATGCGGGCCGAACTCGATCTGGCCAGTTATGACCGTTTCTTCCCATCCCAGGACTTCATGCCTAGAGCCGGCTTCGGCAATCTCATTGCCCTGCCTCTGCAGGGCGAACGTGCACGTCAGGGGACGACGGTGTTTCTCGACCCCGCCACCTTGGACCCATGGCCGGATCAGTGGGCGTTTCTTTCGTCGGTGTCCCGGCTCACGCCCGATGCCGTATCTTCGTTGGTACAGTCGCTGAGACCGGTTGCCGCTGGCCCAGAGGTGACGTTTGCGGAGCTTGCCAAGGTGGACGGGCCGACTCCACCCGAGGTGATCGAGGCTCGTCTCGGTGCCATGTTTTCCATCGAGCGTGCCGGTCTGCCGCCGTCGGTGGTCGCCGCGTTGAAGCATCTCGGCTCCATATCTAATCCCGAGTTCTTCGAGAAGCAGCGCATGAGGTTCTCTACCTGGAACACGCCGCGCTTCATCCGCTGTTATCGGGAGGATTTGGAATGGATCCACCTGCCGCGGGGGCTAACCGAACGAGTCGGTGAACTCATTGTCGAACTCGGAAGCACCCTCGACCTGACCGACGACCGGACCGATCCCACTCCTTTGGATCTAGGTTTCACCGGAAGTCTGCGAGGACCACAGGAGGCCGCTCTGGCCGACTTGGTGCAGTATGAACGTGGTGTCCTTGTGGCTCCACCCGGCTCAGGCAAGACAGTCATCGCCTGTGCTGTCATCGCCCATCACTCCGTACCCAACCCTGGTGGTCGTCGACCGCAAGGAGTTGATCGACCAGTGGCGTGCGCGTCTGGGTGAATACCTCGAGTTGTCTCCAGAGCAGGTCGGCCAGATCGGTGGCGGAATAGACCAACCCTCGGGTCGGGTGGATGTGGCCATGATCCAGAGCCTGGTCAGTCGCGACGACCCGTCAATCTTCGACTCCTACGGCCTGGTGGTGGTAGACGAGTGTCACCACATACCTGCCGTCTCGTTCGCCGCGACCGTGGAGAAGGCACGTTCCCGGCGTTGGCTGGGCTTGACCGCCACCCCATATCGGCGCGACAAGCTGGAAGGGATCATCTGGCTGCAATGCGGACCCACACGCCACGAGATCTCACTTGACTCGGTCGAGGGCACTGCACTCCTCCGTAGGGATCTCATCGTCCATACGACAGAAACTGAAGTGCCCGAGGAGGAGGCGACGCAGATACATCAGGTCTTCGCAGCACTTGTTGAAGACAAGAAGCGAACCTCTCAAATCTGCACAGATGTTCAACGGGCGTTGCAGGCTGGCAGAACCTCGCTGATATTGACCCAGCGGGTCAGTCACATCGAGGCGATTGTTGACGAGCTGGAACAGTTGGGCGAGCAGCCTCTGGTGCTCAAAGGCGGTATGGGTAAGAAGGCCCGCGCTGAAGTGGCCAGCGCCTTGTCCAACCGAGACGGAGATAGCGGTCTCGCTCTGGTGGCCACCGGCTCGTACATCGGTGAAGGCTTCGACTGGCCCGACCTCGACACCCTATTCCTCGCCTTTCCGGTGGCGTTCAAAGGCCGGGTCGTCCAATACGTAGGCCGGCTTCTCCGCAGCCACGAGGGAAAACACCACGTCGAACTGCACGACTACGTCGACGCACGAATACCGGTATTAGAACGCATGCACACCAAACGCTTGCGGGCATACCGAACTCTCGGATTCGACCTACCCGCTCGTACGAGTCGACGAGCCGGCCGATCGACCTAAGCGGAGCGCAACCTGATCAAAAAGGGAGCAACAAAAAACGCTTCGCGTATCCACTCGACCCTTTCAGTCCTGCGTTTCCACGCGGGCCCGTGGGTTCGCTTCGGCTGACTCTCTGCGTCTTGACTGCGTCTTACTGCGTCTTACTGTGTCAAGTCTCGGTACCCGCACGACACTCTAGCTGGGGCGACTTCTCATATGATT
>CAYVTP010000181.1:0-2868 GCA_964454615.1 uncultured Acidimicrobiaceae bacterium
GCATCGCACCAGTGGTCAGGGTTCCGGTCTTGTCGAAGACGACGGTGTCGATGTGTCCCGCCTGCTCGAACACCTCCGCCCTCTTGAAGAGGATGCCGATCTCGGCGCCACGCCCGCTGCCGACCATGACCGCTGTGGGAGTGGCCAGGCCCAGGGCACAAGGGCAGGCGATGATCAGGACCGCCACCCCGATCAGGAACGCCTCAGCCCTGTCGGTTCCGATGGCAAGCCAGAAGGCCGTGGTGGCCAGAGCAAGCACGATCACGGTGGGCACGAAGATCGACGAGACCCGGTCGGCGAGTCGTTGAATCGGAGCCTTCGAGCCCTGGGCTATCTCCACCAATCTGGCTATGCCGGCGAGGGCTGTGTCCGACCCGACGGCGGTGGCCCGGACCATGATCCTGCCCTCCTGGTTGACCGTGGCCCCGAACACCTGATCACCCGGCTGCTTCTCGACCGGCAGCGACTCACCGGTGAGCATCGACTCGTCGACCGAAGACCTGCCCGACTCGATGGTCCCATCGGTCGGGATCTTCTCCCCTGGGCCGACGATCATGATGTCGCCCGGCCCTAGTTGCTCCACAGGCACGGTGACCGTCTCCCCGTCGACCACGATGCGGGCCTCCTTGGCTGCCAGGTCCAAAAGGCGGTGCACGGCGGTGGAAGCTCTCCCCTTGGCTCTGGCCTCGAAGGCTCGCCCCAGGGTGATCAGGGTCACAATCATCCCCGCTGTCTCGAAGTAGACATGACCGTGGTCTCCCGTGGCGATCGCCCACACCGAGTAGAAGAAGGCGGCCAGGGTCCCCATCGAGATGAGGGTGTCCATGTTGGCGCTGAAGCTGCGTAGGAGCCGGAAGGCAGTCCGGTGGTACTGCCATCCGGCAACGAAGACCACCGGTGTCGTCAGTATGGCCTGGGTGAGGGAGTTCCACCCGGTGTGTGGGCCGAGCATGGCCAGCCCCATGACCGGCACTGTGAGGATGGCCGCCATCCAGAACAGCCGCCACTGGCCCTGCTCGTCGTGGTGGTAGTGGTCGGCGACATCGCGTGGGGCGTCGGCGGCGTGGTGCGGAGTCAGTCTGTAACCGATGCGATCGACGGCCGAGACCAGCAGGTCGACATCGGTCCCCGGTTCGACCTGGACCTCTGCCGATGTGGCGGCGAGGTTGACCGAGGCATGCCGGACACCCTCCTGCTTCCCCAGGACGCGTTCGATCCTGACCGCGCAGGTGGCGCAGGTCATTCCGTCGACGTCGAAACGGAGGGCGTCGTCGGCCAGCAGGTGGGGGCGGTCAGTCTGCGACTGCGTAACCCTGCTCCTCGATGGTCTTCCGGATGTCGGACTCCTCGACGGTCCCGGCGTCGTACGACACCGAGACTGTCGCCTCCGAGACCGACACCTCGACCGAGTCCACCCCTGGCACGGCACCGACCGCTCCTTCCAGGCTGGCCTTGCAGTGTTCGCAGTGGATCTCGGGGACGCTGAGTTCTACTTGGATCATGTGGTTGTCTGCTCCTTCTTCTGGTATGCGGGACGAGTTTGCCACCGCCTCACGCCGGGCGGTCCCCGGTGTGCGCCGGTTGTATGGTCTGGCAGCGGTTCGGGTCACGGCACGTCGACACGTCGAGGCTGCGAGCCCTCTCGATCAACTCTTCGAGCCGCGTTCGGGCACGTCGCAGCTCCTCGACCTGTCGGTCGATGGAGTCGATCCGCTCCTCGAGCATGAACACCACGTGGTCGCAGGTCGACTCGCCATGGTCCTTCATGTCGAGGATCAGCCCCACTTCGGCCAGGCTGAGGCCGGTCGCCCGGGCGTCGCCGACAAAGCGGAGCCTCTCGATGGCCTCCGGGTCGTAGCTGCGGTAGCCATTGGCCTCGCGCTCCGGCTCGGGGAGGAGACCGATCGACTCGTAGTAGCGGATCGCCTTGGTGGTGAGCCCGGTGGCCCCGGCCAGTTGCCCGATCTTCATGGGGCAATGATAGGGCACCCAACATTCCAGCCCGATGGAAGGTTGTGATTCCCGGTCAGAACCGGGACACGCCTCCCGGAGGGCCCTAGGCGCCCTGCTCGTCGAGGATCTTGCCCCTTACTCGGGGGAATCTCACGGGAGCGTGGGCATGGCAGAACTCAGCCTTGTTGTACTGGGAGAGCCTGGTCTCGCAGCCTGCTTTGGCGCACTCTCGTCCGACGGCGAATCTCTTCGACGGTCGGGTGGTGCCTTTGATGGCGGCACCTTTCACAATGTCACTCATAGTCGGGCCCTCCTGGGTCCGGGCCGGTAGTTGCTGTGGTCGATCACTAAGTGGAACGTCGGTTGGTCGGGGAAGATTCCTGATGCCCCCATCGGCCAGGCGCGCACGCCACCGTCGTGGGGGCTAGGGGGAACCGTCCCATTATCGTCGTTTGAGACGCTCGGCGCCAATCAATCGGTTCCCGCGATTCCCAACTTCGCGAGGAACGCCTGGTTGTTGGGCTCTCGACCGAGAAACTCCACGAGCATTTGGTCCGGATCGACCGTCCCTCCCCGTTCCAGGACTGCGCGCCGGTATGCCATCCCCACCTCGGGGTTGGTGACGCCCTCTTCCTCGAACCGGGAGAACATGTCATCGCCGAATACCTCAGACCACATATACCCGTAGTAGGCGGCGTCGTAACCGCCCATCAGGTGGCCGAAGCCGGACATGGCGAAGGTACCCTCATGCGGCGGCAGCAGGGCCACCCTCGTCCCACGCTCGTAGATGGCGTCCAGGTCCCGGTCCGGGCCCCCGTGCATTTCCTGATCCCAGAACCCGTATTGCATCTGCCGGAGCTGGGTCAAGCCCTTGTTCAGGTTCCTGGCCGCCACCAGTTGGTCCACGAGCTCCTC
>CAYVTP010000182.1:0-2838 GCA_964454615.1 uncultured Acidimicrobiaceae bacterium
CCGGATCGGCCAGGTCGAAGTCGTCCACCACGAGCGGGCGATCTCCTGCCAGCCTGGCCAAAGCCGCTGCGACTCCCGCCAGAAGCACGACCGGGCCGAGCTCGTTGTCGATGTCAGGTGTAGGCGAGCTCCGACGGGCGAGGCCCGGATGAAGGTGCGCCGCCGGCGCTGCGGCTTCACCAAGTGATTGGGGATGGCCGACGCGGAGAGCCGCATCGAGCAACGACCTGGTCAGGGCATGCGGCAGTTCGCTCTCTCCGGCGTGGGCACGAGCCACGATCGCGTCGGGGAGTGCCTCGGCCAGCAGACGGCTTCGGCCAGACCCCAAGGGCCCTGCCACCGCCACCACCCCCGGCACGGACGTCAACGAACGGAGCTCGGCGACCTCCCTCTGGCGCTCGAGGAACGGGAGAGCCGTGCGACCTCGCGGTGCAGCAGATTCGACCCGCGGCCCCATGCGTCCGACGCCTCCCCCTCCGAGAATCGATTCGTGCAACTCCACGGTCTCGGGCAGTGGGGCCACACCCAACTCCGTCTCGAGGAAGGAGACGCACTTCCGAAACTGCCGTGTTGCCGAGACACGATCGCCGGCGGCCGCGTGTGCTCGCATCAACGCTCTGTGCCCGGTCTCATCGATCGGGTCGAGAGCGACAAGGCGCTCCCCGAGGGCGACTCCACGCACGGCATCGTGTCCGTCGAGGGCGGAATCGATGGCCTCGACCAGAATCTGGCGGAACAGGCGGCCGTAGTGCTCGGCGGTGGCCATCTGCCAGTCGTCGAACTCGGGAGCATCACGCAGCCAGAAACCCTCCAAGAAGCCACCGCGCACCAGCTCCAGGGCGTCCCTGTCACCTCTTTCCAGGGCGGCGGTATCGACCCACAGATCGGTCCGGTCAAGGGTCACCCGTTCCCTGTCGGCTTCCACCCACCGGCCCCCGAGGGCACTGCGAAGGGTCGAAATGGTCCTTCTGAGTGCCCCTCTCCCCCGTTCGGGATCCGAGTCCGGCCACAGCAGTTCGACGAGGTGATCCCGCGAGGGCGCCGTCTCCCTGTGAACGAGGTAGGCGAGGAGCGCGATCGCCTTCTTGGTGTCGGTCCTCATCGGACGGCCGTCCACCGTGATGTCGGGGGGGCCCAGGAGGCGCACCTCCAAGCGTGACGGGTCTTCAGCCATATTGCATACCGTAACGAGCGGGCATCACGAGAGCGTTACGAACACCTGAGTGTCTCCCGTAACGGTCTCGTGACGGAGCACATCGATTCTTGTGCCTGTGAGCCGCACGAGGCAGAGGACGATGCGACCATGGGCGCCATGACCGAGAGCGACAGCCTTCGGCCCGAAGGCGGAATCGTCGCGATACCTCCCCACGACCCCCTCGCCGCGCTCCTCATCTCCCGGGTTGCCCCCGTCGAGCTCGCTGGCCTGACCCTCGACTCGCCGTCCCTCGAAGCTCTACGTGAGGCGGGTGTCGTGTTGGTCGTGCCCCTCGTGGTCGACAACCAGCTGTTGGGAACGATCAATCTGGGGCCCCGACGTAGCGAACAGGACTACACCAGTGATGACCGGGCTCTCCTCGCCACCCTTGCTTCCCAGCTCGCCCCGGCGGTGCGTCTCGCCGGTCTTGCCCGGCGCCAGGAGGAGGAGGCTGCCCGCCGGGAGCGAATAGATCAGGAGCTGCAAGTTGCCCGTGTGATCCAGCAGACACTCCTCCCCCGCGACCTACCCCCCATTCCCGGGTGGGAGATCGACGCCTTCTACCGGCCGGCACGGGAGGTGGGTGGAGACTTCTACGACGTGGTGCCCATCGACGGCGGCCGGGCAGTAGTTGTCCAGGGCGACGTCACCGACAAGGGGATACCTGCAGCGTTGGTCATGGCCACCTGTCGGGCCGCGCTGCGGGCGGCAACCGAGCGACTCGACGACCCGGGCGCGATTCTCCGATACACCAACGACGTGCTGGTCGACGACATACCCCCCACGATGTTCGTCACCTGCTTCTGCGCCGTCCTGGATGGCGGGACCTTCCGTTTCGCCAACGCCGGCCACCCCCTACCCATCCTCGTCGAGGGAGGCAGGGCGGTGCCGGTGAGGGCCACAGGAATGCCACTCGGGATGCTGCCCGGAAGCACTTATGACGTGGTGGAGCTGGAGGTCCCCGGTGACGGTGTCGTTGTGGTCGCCTCCGACGGGGTGGCGGAAGCCCACGGGCCGGACGGCTCCATGTACGGCTTCGATCGGGTGGCGTCGGTGGTATCGGGGTCCGACGACACGATCTCGGCAGTGATCGACGACGTGGACGCCTTCGCTTCGGTGCAGGAGGATGACATCACCATCGTGGTCATGAGACGACGATCCTCGGCCGCTGAGTCTGCAAGCGCCTTCGGTTCGAGCCTGCTCGCTCTCGAGTTCGCCAGCGAGGCGGGAGTCGAGCGAGAGGCGATGAGACAGGTCGAGGAAGTGGCCACCCGGGAAGGGATGGCTCCTCACCGGGTTAGGAGGCTCGGAACCGCAGTAGCGGAAGCCGTCATGAACGCGGCCGAGCACGGAAACGGGTTTCGAGCTGATCGTACGGTCGGGGTCTCGGTCTATGACACCGGGTCCCAACTACGCGTCGATGTCACCGACGAGGGATCCGGTCGCCTTACAGCCATGGAAGAGCCGAACCTCGAGGCCAAGATCGCCGGGGAGCAGCCTGAACGCGGGTGGGGGCGATTCCTCATCGACCAACTCGTCGACCGCGTGGAGGATCGACAGCAGGCCGGACGCCACGTCGTCACCATCACCATGACCAAGGAGGGCCCATGAGCTTGACGGTCACCCGAGATCCCATAGGGCCG
>CAYVTP010000183.1:0-2798 GCA_964454615.1 uncultured Acidimicrobiaceae bacterium
AGCCGTGGCTCTATCGCCACGCGCTCGAGCGCGGCTACTTCGACGCGGTGCTGGGACTGATGCGCCAGGGCGGGTTCAGCTACGACTTCGCCCATCACGCCATGCACGCCCTGGGGAGCCGGGCGCTGGGATCACCCAGGAGCTGTTCCAGCCGGAGGGAGACGAAGGCGATGACGACACCGCCGCCATGCTGGTAGCGATGGCCGACGAGTACCCCCACCGGGTGGGCATGATCTCCGAGGTCGCACACGATGACCCCGACTCCACCCTGGGGTGGTGCGACGACCAGACCGAGTTCGAGTTCGGCCTAGATCTGATCCTCGACGCCCTGGAGTTACGTAGTAGCCCCTCCTGAGAACAGAGCGCGTCTCCCCCTTTGACAGGATCGACCATGATCACAGCTCGACGTGGCAGCACTCGAACTCGACTGCGTGGAGGTTTCCCGACGCCTCCTCGAGCACAAGGTCGCCGCCACCCCGATGCGCGACGGGGTGGCGAGGTTGCCGACCGCCACGTCCGTTTTGTCTTCAGCAACGAGCCGGTTGAACGGCTGGAATTGCTCGGGGATCGTGTCAGGGCAGCGCTCGCACCGGCTGGTGGCGTCTGACCGGTGGAGCCGCAATGGAGTGGGGCCGGTGCCCACGCCCCCGTACGTCCTCGGGATGCGGCGTCGCATCTCCAAGCACGTTTGCCTGACGCCGCTGTACCAGTATCTCGACGAGCTGCTCGGGCGCCGAGGATTCGTCGAGTTCGTGAACTAGGCACCACACCAGGTTCGGCGGGCGCAAAGTCGCTTTCAATCACATGCCTTCCTGTGTGAGCCTGGTTACGTGTGGGTGGTGTCCCAGAGATCAGTGGAGAGATATTTCATCCCTGAGTCCGCAATAACCACGGCGACAGTTGCCCCCGGATGAGTCGTTTGCAACACGTGCTGAGCAGCAGCAACGCAAGCTCCGGCGGAGAATCCGGCAAGGATCCCTTCGTCTCGGGCTAGTCGACGGCTGTTCTCGATGGCATCCTCATCGGAAACTTCAATTAGCCCGTCTACTAAATCCGGCTCAAGTCCGGTGAGGGAGCTCATTGAGTATCCACCGCCCTGGATGCGGTGGCTGGGATTCACCACCTCTTTGCCGGCTAGAGCCGCGGCACCCTGCGGCTCGACGAGAAAGCAGGAAACATCAGGGTTCATGCCCTTTAGATACCTCGCCACTCCAACGAAGGTGCCTCCCGTCCCCACGAACTCGCAGAACGCGTCAATCTCGCCGCCTGCTTGCTCCCACATCTCTCGTCCCGTTCCGTCCTCATGAGCGTTGGCGTTTCCGGGGAGATGAAACTGGTCGGCCCTAAACGCCGAGCGTTCCTCCGTCACACGCTGGGCCACTTCCTCAACGAGAGCCAGATCTTCACCCGAGACGTGACCAGTTTCCGATCCTGACTTCTGGTCCACCAGGACCACCTCGGCACCGAGAGCAGTCATCATCTGCTCCCTCTCTTGAGAGTTGCCCCGGGACATCACAGCAACGAACGGATATCCCTTGACTGCACACACAATTGCCAGCCCCGTCCCAGTATTACCGCTCGTCAACTCAACGACCGTCTGACCAGGATGCAGATCTTCTGAAGCCTCCGCCTCCTCGATCATTCGAAGTGCAATCCGATCCTTTTTCGACCCACCGGGATTCAAATACTCCAGCTTGGCGAGGACCTCACCGGGACCCGGCCAAAAGCGACTCAATCGAACAAACGGGGTGCTGCCAATCGCGTGGAGAACGGAGTCCGAAACCAAGTTCGACAGCATCGGTGAAATTTAGACGCAAACCCTCAACCAAGACGCCGATCCATGGGCAATGGCGGCCTGACCCCCTCGTAACGTGGACCGAGCGTTGTTCGGCCTGGCGAGCGGAACGTACCGACTTGCCGAAGGCGAGCACGCCGACTCCTAGACCGTGCGAGACGTGATGCCATGAAGAGCGGGGACCTCCTCGCTCTTTGACCCGAGACGAGACTCGGGCCTTGTCATCTCTGTTGAGAGCAAGGAGGCCCCGGATCGGGGAAGACGAAACGGCATCGGCTCAACCGGGACGGCCAGCGGCAGGCCAACTCGGCGTTGTGTCACATCGTCATCACCAGGATGCGACACGACCAGAAGACACGCGACTACGTCGCCCGGCGACTCTCAGAAGGCAAGACCATGGGTGAGATCGCCCGGATCCTGAAACGCCACGCCGCCAGAGAAGTGTTCAAACACCTCCCACGACCCGCAGAGCTGAGCCTTTGGTCGGGGTGTCTGGCCTGATCGAACCGGCCCATACCCGCAGGGTTGTGCAACGAATGACCTGCCGCCCCCGGCCCCGATGACATAACCGGACCGGGCAGCCAGGTGTGACTTGCTACGAGCGTGCCCCCACGATCCGTGGGTGGCTTATCCCTGTCGTGTCCACCAGACGCCCACCCCGGAGAACGGCCAGCACCAGCTCCGGCTCACTTCAACGCGTCCGAATCATCCCAGAGAAGAAACCACTTGACATCTTTACGAGCTTCATTCGCTCGGACCCGACACCAACAGTCCGACCAACCCGCCCCCAAGGCAGGGCCCATTCGCCGCGCCCGGGCGGCCCTCATGAACCAGACTTGACACAAAGAGGCATCGATATGTGCGCGAGCTTTCCCGGGTCAGGTCACGGTAGGCACCCATGGCCCATCGATGAAGCTTGCCTTTTCGTCGCCGCTGACGCGTTCTGGATCGATTTCCCTGATCAGGCTCGCACCACCGCCAAGTAGCACCGGGGCGAGCCCGA
>CAYVTP010000184.1:0-2773 GCA_964454615.1 uncultured Acidimicrobiaceae bacterium
TGCCCGTCGCGATGGGGGCCAGACGCGGCGTCGGGCGGCCCGGCCACGGCTCTGGCGCCACCGACTTGGCGACCGCGGCGCCAAAGCACGACACGTCGGCCACCTCCGCCCACTCCCACACCGAGCCCACAGTGCCCGATGCCCCGATCAAGGGCGAGCGGAGCCGGAGACCGCCGAGGTCGACGGTCAGGTCGGCAGGTGCCATTCCTGAAGGCTTCGGGGTCGCATCACAGCCCCGGGACCGGCCCGCAGGCTCCGTGCCACTGCGAGTGCTCCGGGGATCGTGGTGACGCACGGGACAGACCGGCTCCTCGCCGCCCGCCGGATGGCATAGCCGTCTGAGCGGGCTCTGCTCCCCCTCGGTGTGTTGATGACCAGTTGCACCTCCCCGTTGTCGAGACGCTCGCCGATGTCCCTCGGGCCCTCACCGATCTTGTTCACCCTCTCGTTGGGTATGGCGTGATGGTCGAGGAAGCGCGCCGTACCACCGGTGGCAAGTATCTCGTACCCCAGCATCACGAAAGCCTGGGCCACTGCCAGGCCGAGTGGCTTATCACGGTCTGCGAGGGAGAGGAACACCCGACCCCGATCGGGGAGGATGTGTCCGGCCCCCAACAGTGCCTTGCCGAAGGCGGTCCCAACGTCGGACCCGATCCCCATGACCTCTCCTGTGGCCTTCATCTCGGGGCCGAGGACCGAGTCCTCCTCGGGGAATCTCTCCCACGGCAGGACCGCGTCCTTGACCGCGACGAAATCCGCGGGGCGGTCGACGGGCACCAGACCCTCCTTGCGCAGCTCCTCGATGGTTGCGCCCATCATCACCCGGGCGGCGATCCTTGCCAGAGGCATGCCCTTGGCCTTGGAGATGAAAGGCACTGTCCTGCTGGCGCGGGGGTTGGCCTCGAGCACGTAGACCACCGAGCCTTTCACCGCGAACTGGATGTTGACCAGCCCTCTCACACCCAGTGCCTCGGCCAGGTCGCCGGTGATGGAGAGCATCTCCTTGACTACCTCGTCGGGGATGGTCGGGGGCGGAGTCACGCAAGCCGAGTCACCGGAGTGGACTCCCGCCTCTTCGACATGCTCCATGACCCCTCCTATGAGGAGTTCCCGCCCGTCATAGACGGCATCGACATCTACCTCGACGGCCGACTCCAGGAACCTGTCGATGAGTATCGGGCTCGATGTCAGCTCCGGGTCGCCTCCGTCATAGATCTCACCGACGTACTCGGAGAGCTCATCGAGGCTGTATATGACCCGCATGCGCCGTCCGCCGAGCACGAACGACGGCCTGACGACCACTGGTAGACCTATCTGGTCGACGACCTCCTCGGCCTCCGCGGCAGAGGTTGCGACGCCGGCCGGGGGCTGCTTTACGCCAAGGTTCCGGCAGATCTCGGCGAACTGCTCCCTGTCCTCGGCGAGGGCGATCGACGCCGGAGTCGTGCCGGCGATGACCACTCCGGCTGCCTCCAGTGCCCTCGCCAGGTTGAGGGGTGTCTGGCCCCCCAGTTGGACCACCACCGCCTCCGGGTTCTCGGCTTCGATGACCGACAGGACGTCCTCCACGGTCAGGGGCTCGAAGTAGAGGCGGTCGGAGGTGTCGTAGTCGGTGGACACGGTCTCCGGGTTGCAGTTGACCATCACCGTCTCGTACCCGGCTTGTCTCAACGCGTAGCTGGCGTGGACACAGCAATAGTCGAATTCGATCCCCTGGCCTATCCGGTTGGGGCCCGAGCCGAGCACTATGACCCGCGGTTTCTCGGCCGCGATCACCTCGTTCTCCTCCTCGAACGTCCCGTACATGTAAGGGGTCGACGCCTGGAACTCGGCGGCGCATGTGTCGACCGTCTTGAAGGTCCGCCTGATCCCCGCCGCCAGCCGGCGCAGCCGAACCTCCCCCTCATCCTCTCCCCACAGGTGAGCGACCTGGCGATCAGAGAATCCAAACCGTTTGGCATGCCGGAGGATCTCGGGGTCCCGGGACTCTTCCAACAGGGCGCGGACCTCGACAACCTCAGCCATCTGGTCGACGAACCACGGGTCCACCGCCGAGAGCTCGCTCACCCGGTCGACAGACCACCCCCTTCTCAACGCCTCGCCCATTGCGAACACCCGGTCGGGGCGGGGCACCCGGACCAGGTCCTCGAGTGTGCCGTCATCGGCATCGAGAAGCCACCACTCCCCCTGGTCGGCGTTCAGCCCGTATCGGCCCATCTCGAGACTCCGTAGCGCCTTCTGCAGCGCCTCGGGGAAGGTCCTGCCTATAGCCATCGCTTCGCCGACACTGCGCATGGTCGTGCCCAGGGTCGTCGGTGCCGAAGGGAACTTGGCGAAGTCGAACCTGGGAGCCTTGACCACCACATAGTCCAGCGCGGGCTCGAAGGAGGCCGGGGTGGCGCCGTCGGTGATGTCGTTGGCGATCTCGTCCAGGGTGCAACCAACGGCCAGCAGCGCAGCGATCTTTGCGATGGGGAACCCGGTCGCCTTCGACGCCAGGGCCGACGACCTCGATACCCGGGGGTTCATTTCGATGACAAGACGCCGACCCGTCTTCGGATCGACGGCGAACTGGACGTTGGAGCCTCCGGTGGCGACACCGATTGCCTCCAGCACCCGGATCCCGTCATCTCTCATCTCCTGATACTCGCGGTCCGACAGCGTCTGGATTGGTGCCACCGTGATGGAGTCGCCGGTGTGCACCCCCATCGGGTCGAAGTTCTCGATCGAGCAGACGATCACCGCGTTACCCACCCGGTCGCGCATGACCTCG
>CAYVTP010000185.1:0-2749 GCA_964454615.1 uncultured Acidimicrobiaceae bacterium
CCGGGTGATCAGGGGCCGATCCGACGGCGATGCAAGTAGCGGTGACGACGACTGAGCGCCGCCGTAGGGCCCAGTGTTGTCGTCAATTCATACCGAGTCAGTCGCGTGAAGGGATCGTCCGAAGTGTCGGCCGTGATGTCGCTGGGGTTGCCTCGACTGCTTGGGTACGTCCGGTGGCAATGTAGATCCCGGCGTCCCACCCCGGGGCTCGACCGCCCGCCGGAGGGCGAATGGACTCCATCCGCAGGCCACTAATGGCCAACAGCCAAGAGATCACAGAGTTCGAGTTCCACATCTCCCCTGTGCGGAGTTGATCGCGACCCCATATGAGGTCAGGGACCAAGCTGGTCGCTTCCAGGACTCGTCGTGCCCTCTCTGGGTCATCACTCACAGTCTGGGGCCCACCGACGGCATCGTCGGCGTCGGGGAGTACCCCGTTTTTCCAGCATCGAACCTCGTACCGGAAGGTACGGAATCGGGCTAGAAGGCGGCCGCCAACAGGGCTTTCGAGGACGACACCACGTGACGTCGTGTTGCTGTCGGGGCTGGGCCACATCGTCTCCACGACGAAACGTCCCTCGGGGGTGTGAACCTGCAGGGCCGTGTGATACAGGTCCAGTGGTTTGCGGCGTTCGAGGCGAGCTTTGATCGCCTCGTAAATGCGGCCGTTGAGACTGACGAATCCCGAGCCACCAGCACCTAGGGGAATCCAGTACAACTCGACACTCCCGGAGACCGGGTCAAGCTCTTCCTCGGCCACGAGCGGCTCGGGGGCGCTCATCGAAGGCCCCCTTCCAAGGTGGCCTCGAGGACATTCGACATGAGTTCGGCGAACCTCCTTGGCTGGTCGAAGTGGGCACGGTGGCCCGAGCCCTCAAAGACGAGCCGCTGTTTCGCCGGTGCGTCGAGCATGGCGAACCACTCATTGGCGAGGACCGCCCGCCCTCGCGCCTCATGCTCGCCGAGCACCATAAAGAAGGGAACGTGGAGGGCAGGCACATCGTCACGGAAGTCGATCTCCTGGAGCTGAGGGTATAGGGTCCCGTTGGTGTCGAGGAAGCCTTTGAAGGCGTTGATCCGATCCATCCAGGTGTATTCGGGGACGAAGAGGATGGCCGGCATCTCGTTGTCCAGGTCCAGGCCCGGATAGGCGTTCCAGTCGTGCTCATAGGAGACCACCCCGGCGTACTGGTTGAGGTCCGCATAGGGAGGCGGCCCGTTGCGGCGCAGCGATTCGGCTAGTCCGGTGTTCCCCGTCTCGTCCGCCCAAGCCAGGGCGTCCTCCCAGAAGAGGATGTCGGTCTCTCGTTGGCTGACCATCTGGCCAACCCCGACGAAGGCGTGGTAGAGGTCGGGCCGCTGTTGCGCGGCGAGCACTCCCAGGGTGGACCCCCAGGACTGGCCGACTAGGTATACCTTCTCCTGACCGAAGCGGTCCCGTAGGTGGTTGGTCAGCTCGATGGTGTCGGCCACCATCTGATCCAAGGTGAAGGTATCTGTCGGGTCGAGCGCCCAATAGGACTTCCCCGCGCCCCGTTGGTCCCACGTGACCACGACGAAATCCTGCTCCAGGCCGACGTCACGGCGCATGGCACCGATGTCGGTACCGCCAGGGCCGCCGGTGAGATAGAGGAGCACCGGGGCGTCGACGCTGCGGCCCCGAATCATCATCGTCTGGTCATGTCCGCCGATGGGGACGGTGGCCAGTTCGGCAACGCTCCCAGCAAGCTGCTCGCCGTCGGCACCCACGATCGGGGCGGTGGATGCCGGTCGGGAGATGAAGAGCGTCAACACAACGAACATCAGGGTGGCCAATCCCGTGATGGTCCAACCAAGTCCTCCCAACCTGGTGGCCTTCTCGTTGCCGAGGCGACCGGCCATCCAGATGCCGTATACCCCACCGAGGGCCATCGGTGCCAGCACCAGGAGCCCGTGCACTCCGCGACCCAACACGAGGGCGACGACCCCATAGAAGGATCCCAGGTTGATGGCGTCCACCGTGGGTCCCACGGTCCCGATTCGAGCGAGCTCGAAGACCAGGAGAAAGGCGACCGGGGCTATGGCCATGCTCCACCGACTGCCCGTCACCAGACCGGCGCCGACCCCGACCACCAGGGCCACCATCATGGAAGCCAGGGCCTCGGTGGTGGTGATCGGTCCACGTGGGATCAGCCAAGCACTCAGCAGCCCGAAGCCGGCAGCCAATGACACGGACACCACCAATCCGATCCGCCAGTCGGACCACAACCACTCCATTGCCGGCCTACCCAGTTTGCCCCGAGGTTTCCTTCCGGGCCCAACATCTCGGTGTGCGGGCGGTGCCTCCGGTGGCGCGTCCTTCTGTCCGATGCTCACGACTTCTCCTCCTGTCTGATGCTCCCGACTTCTTCTCGGTGGCGGCGATGGTGGCCTTCCTGCCCCATCAAGGGTCACGTGCCTGGCTCGGGATGCATAGGGTCGAATGTCCTTCATTTGAGTGCCCGTGCGGGAATTGGCCCCCCCTGAGTCGTTGTCCAGAGGCTCGGTGCCCTCAGTCCTAGCGGCATTTCGCACATTGAATAGGGTCGGAGCAGCGTGGAATCGAATCATCGCGTCTACTCACGGCCGTCATCTCACCTTCCCCGAGATGCGACCACTACTACGGCCACCAGGACTGCAATCGGCGGGTAAACGAGCCCCAGGTACTCCAAGTGATTGCCTCCCTGGTAAGCCCTGGATTCCGGGGCACACTCCTGATGAACGGTCTGTC
>CAYVTP010000186.1:0-2718 GCA_964454615.1 uncultured Acidimicrobiaceae bacterium
GACTGGCGGTTATCGACACCCGCTCGGGCACTGGTTTCGATCAGCGGGTACCTGCTGATCCTCGGCCTCGCCGTGATCATCCTGGTGGGATAGGAGCCCGAGAGGTTTTTCCCGGAGCGGGTGACGAAACTCTTGAATCTGTCCTCGATAGAACGTATGTTCGGGGTATGGAGTGGGAGAGTTTTTCGGTTCAGGTTTCCCCTGACGGCCTCGAACGGGAGTTGTTGGCTGGTGAGGCAGAGATCTCGGCCATCCGCGGCCGCCAACTCGAATTGTTGGAGGAGTTGGACCGTCGTCAGGTGCACATCGGTGACGGGTGCCGCACCATGGGCCACTGGCTCTCTTTAGTTGGCGATATGACTCTGGATCATGCCCGCGACCTGGTCCGCACCATGCGCAGGACCCAGTCCCGCCCCGAACTGAGGGAGTGGCTGGCCGAGGGAGTCTCCTTCGATCGGATCTCTGCTCTCTCCAAGATTCCAGACGACATCGGCCTGGGCCGGGAATGGGATGTAGCCGGGGTTCACCGCGAAGCGGCCCGTCGAGCCAAGTTGACCGCCGAGGACGAGGCCAAGACGATGCAGGACCGGTTCTTGGTGATGCAACCGTCGTTGGACGAGTCGTGGTACCGGTTGTGGGGTGGACTCGACGGTTACACCGGTGCCATCGTCGACAAAGTGTTGTCTCAGACAGCTGAATCCCTTCCGGCGCTCCCTGAGGGCATGAGCACGGACACCAGCTGGAGAAAAGCGACCGCTCTGGTCCAGTTGTGCATGGGCGACCAAGTCCCGACCAGCGAGGTCAGTGTCTTCGTCGACAGCAAGGAAGCATTCGCCAGCAATGGTCGTGCCGGAGTCATGCTCGCCTCGGGACCAAAGCTCGGCCGCCAGGCTCTGGATGCCATCCTCTGCGACAGCCAAGTCGAAGTGTTCGGGATCACAGACCAGGGCGACTACATGCGGTATGGACGGCGCTACCGGACCGCCACTCCATCCCAGACCAAGGCATTACTCCATAAGTACGGTGGAGTGTGCGCTGCCGACGGATGCAACAGCCGCAACCGACTCCAGGCCCACCACCTCACTCCCTGGGCAGACGGGGGCCAAACCAACCTTGAAGACCTGATTCTCCTCTGCTGGTTCCACCACCACGTGGTCATCCACCAGTGGGGCTGCATGATCTACCGGTACGCCGACCACGGACGCATCCGATTCCGCAGACCACCCGGCCGGGCCCCCTGATCTCAGGGCTCCTCGACCTGGTAGACGTAGCTGAGCGTCGCTCCCTTGTAGGTGGCCGTGACCTTCCAGCATTCGGGATCCCGGGGGTCGATGCCACCGATCAGGAACCAGCCGTCCTCTGGAGTGTGGCCGCCGGTGGATCGTCCTTGGTTGGATTGGGGGGCGGAGTCTCGGCATAGAGACTGCGGTAGGTGACTTCCAGCGCAGGTTCCGCCTCCTCGATGCCTCCGGGGAAGCTTGCGCTCCAGAAGACGGTTTTGCGATCCACGGATTGCCCATCCACGGGGAGGGCCGTCCACAACCGTACCGTGCCAGACCATCCCCACATGAAATGGCTCGGTCGGATAGGGAGCTGGGCCTGGAAGCGGCCATCTGGGTTGGTGACTGGGCAGGCGGCAACAGTCTCGAGGTCTCCCAAGGCAAGCTGGTGACTAACCGCGACGACGCGACCGGCATCGTCGAACAGGGTGTAGGTCAGCCGATCCCCGGCTCGGAGGTCGGTGTCGAAGACGGCCAACGCGGTGATTGGCCGCTGCCAGAGCCGCTCGCCGTTGACGGTGAGCATGGCGACCGAGGATTCAGGTTGGACCCCGAGCTGAGTACCCCTGGGCCTCCGACTGTCATTGAGGCCGATCCGGACCAGGCAGGGAACTCGGGAGCTTGCTCGGGATCGCCGGCACATCCGCTTTCCCCTTCGTCGCTGACACAGACCCAATGGGTAGTGCCGTCGGCTGGACTCCAGGTGGTGGCGTGCACGACGGCCACCGCCACACGATCGGGGGTGTACCGCACCGTCAACATCTGATCGAAGCCGGCTTAGGGGGGCTGGTGAAACTCTCGGCCAGGTTGATGAAGAAACCACGGCCAGGTCGAGCTCTCCGGCGGTCACATCCAGAAGACGCACCACCGGGCGGATAGGTTCCATAGGATCACTCTGGTGCAGGAGGCGGTCGAGGCATTCTGGAACGAGTTCTCCTCGGCGACCGGATGTACCGCCACCTTTGAGGCTTGGGCGTTCGGTGGTGGAGACACGCCGGACCTTGCCGACGAGCTGGCCGAACTGGTGCTGCATGGACCCAAGCGCGCCACGGCGAGTGCCTACCAGGATGCCGTCGCCGACGATGATCTACCCGTGATTGGCGGATACAGCGTGATCCTCGACTCAAAGGATTCGCCGGTGAGCATCATCCGTACCACCCGCATCGACCTGGTGCCCTTCGGCGAGGTCGATGAGCAGTTCGCCTGGGACGAGGGCGAAGGGGATCGCAGCCTCGAGTGGTGGCGTGCGGCCCACATCCACTTCTTGGCAGGTAAAGGTTGCACTCTCACTGATGAGACCCTCTTGGTGTTGGAGCGCTTCGAGATGGTGTGGCGACGAGCAAGTTGACGAAAGCCTGTGCAGCTCCGCATCCAGCCGCTACTGTCTAGAACATATGTTCGTGCTTGGGGTTGATCCCGGTCTTTCGGTCACCGGATA
>CAYVTP010000187.1:0-2713 GCA_964454615.1 uncultured Acidimicrobiaceae bacterium
GCGCCACGGTTCAGATCGTGATATCCACCTGTCCCTGCCGGGGCTATGACCAGGTCGAGGTCACCGAACCTGGTGGTCAGCGTCCACACCGTCGTATTCGCCAGAAGGCCAGGATCGAACGGGAAGGGAACACCGTCCGGTTCGGTGGCGGTTCGCAGTCGGGCGTCGAGCACCGACAGAGCAACCGCCAAGCGAGCCAAGTTGTCATGCCCGGCCTCGGGGGTTACGTCGATGTCTTGCGTAAGGAGTGGCGCTCCGCGGAGCCGTGCCGCTATCCCGCCAACAACTACGAAGTCAACCCCGTGGGAGTCGAGGACCCTGAGGATGGCTACGGGGTCAAACTCTTCCACCTGCCACCCCCATCCTGCCGAAAGCCCGCACCGCGTCGACCATCGATCGCAACCTTTCATGCGGTGGGATCCGCAACTCTCTCCGTATCAGGGTCACGTCGTGATCATCGGCGGGCACAAGTGAGAGGTTCAAGTCAAACCCGGCTGCCCGCACCACCCGTTGCACCGTTTCAAGGTCCGGACTCACCCGCCCAGTCTCCCATCGAGCTATGACGGATTGATGGGAACCCAATCTGGCGCCCAACTCTCTTTGGGTGAGACCGGCCCGTTTGCGCGCCTCTGCAATCAGGAGACCTCCGGTCATTGCCTCAGCATAGCAACTATGCTATGGATTGCATAGCTTTTCTGATATTTCTCCTGTTCTGGCTCCCGTAATTCCCCAAGTCAGCGACTCAGGCGCGCGTGTCACGGCTTAGAGCGGCGGCGGCCACCAAGGAAAGCGCTAGCCCGGTCCACAACCACGGTCGGGAGCGATGCCAGTGTTCGCCATAGATGTCGGCCCATGGCTTCCAACGCTCCGGGATGACGAATGTAGCCGCGAACAAGCTGAGGAGGGCGACTGAGGAAACCCTTCCTTCATCACCCCCATAGTCGTCGCTCTCGACCGGTTTGGTTCACGAAGATCGCGAGACACACGACTCTGGCCCATTCACCTGATTGGGTTCACCATCTGGAGGGCACATCAGCGCCATCAATACCCGGTGGATTCTCACCCACTCTTTGTGTCAGGAAGTGGGGCGGGGGCGGAGGCGCCAGATGAGCACAGCAGCCGCCATCGAGACCAGAGCCGCGGCGACAGCTACCGGGCGCTTCCAGGAGCGGGGGATGGCCAGGTCCCCCTCCAATGAGGACATGACCCGCCACTCGAGCTGGGCGGGGGCTGCATAGCGCTCCACCTCCATCGCCCTCAGGGCCACGGCCGACCGTGCCATCACCTCATGGCGAGCGCTGCAGCGTTCGCACCCTGCCAAGTGCGATCGGAAGGGTCTGGCCACCGGCGTTACTTCGACTGCACTGTTGGCGACGAACGGCGCCGCCAGCTCACAGAGAGCACTCATGTGGGCTCCTCCAAGTCCTTGGCAAGCCGGGCCCTGGCACGGTGCAACCGCACCTTGGCGGCGGTCACCGAGATGTCCATGGCCTCGGCGATCTCCTGATGCGACCATCCGTGGACGTCCTTCATCACGACCACCTGTCGCTGGGAGTCGGGCAGCCTGTCGAGGGCGGCCCGCAGCCTGCCCCGCAGCTCGACGAGCTCCCCGGCAACCTCCGGATGATCAGCACCGGCGGGGGCGGGCAACTCGTGATACTCATCCAGGGGTAGGGCCGAGGTTCGCTTCGCCCGGTCCTTGTGGGTCCAGGCGGTATTCACCGTTATCCGGTGAAGCCAGGTGGACAGCCGGGCCTCCCCCCTGAAGTTGGGAAGGGCCCGCCAGGCCCGGACCATCGCGTCCTGAGCCACGTCGGCGGCCAGATGGGGGTCTCCTACGAGTCTTCGGGCCAATGTGTAAACCTCGTCCTGGTGAATCCTCACCAGGGCCGCGAAAGCGGCCCTGTCTCCATCCTGAGCTCGAGCAATGAGCTCGTCTTCTCTGGCATCTTCGACCCGTTGGGTCTCGTCCGGGTTACCCATGGGCCAGCTCCACTCGAGCGCTCAGATACTCGGCATCGGCGTCATACAGAGAAACCCGCGCTACGCCCCCCTCGTCGACCAGCGACATCGACACCGGACGCGCCGGCAGCAGGGGATTTCTGAATCGGATCCTGGCGGCACTGAGCGGACTGGGGCCGGCTCCCAGCTCGGAGACGGCACGCAGAGCCCAAGAGCATTGCAACAAGCCGTGGACCACGACACCAGGAAGACCGGCGGCCACCGCCGCCTCGTGGTCCCAATGGATCGGGTTCCAGTCCCCTGTGGCCGCGGCGTACCTGACCAGACCCGCCCTCGACGCCGAGAGCTGGCCACTCCCCGGCTCGCCACGATGGGAGTGTGGGGGCTCGGGACGTTCGAAAGTCGATTCGGCCGGCAGGGCTTCGCCGGTCACCAGGAAGAGGGAGTTCCCCTCCACAACCACCGTGTCGCCATCTCCGGCCACGATGTCGAAGCCGATGTAGTGGACCCCTCCCCGTTCCCGAACGCGGCTCACCGTGCCGGTCACCTGGAGGTTGTCACCCACTCTGATCGGGGCGTGCCAGGCGAAAGTCTGCTCCCCGTGGATCACCGAGTGTCCCGCCATCTCCTCGAGAAGATCGGGGGCCACGGCGAAGAGGGCCGCGGCGGCGAAGCCCGGAGGGGCAGTGACCGCCCAACGGTCGGCGTCATCTCCGGTCACGTGGACGAAGTCTGCGACCCTGTCAGAGGT
>CAYVTP010000188.1:0-2673 GCA_964454615.1 uncultured Acidimicrobiaceae bacterium
CGATAGGCACCCAGACTCTGGAGGTTGCCTCCGCTCTGGGCCTGGAGGTGGTCGGTCTCGCCGCTCGACGCCCCGGCCCGGAGATAGCCGACCTGGCCCGATCGCACCCCGAGGCAAGGGTGGTGATCACCGGGGGGTCATCGTCTGAACGTGAAGAGCTGGTCCTCCGGGTGGGGCGTGCGGTACACCACGGAGCCGAGGCACTGGCCGACCTGGCCCGTCACCCCGGGGCGGTAGTGGTCAACGCGGTGGTCGGGGCCGCCGGCCTCATGGCCAGTGTCGCCGCCCTGGAGGCAGGCAACCGTCTCGCCTTGGCCAACAAGGAGAGCTTGGTCGCCGGGGGACAGGTGTTGAAGAAGACGCTGACCATGGGGGGTGAGCTGGTCCCGGTGGACAGCGAGCACTCCGCACTGCTCCAGTCGCTGGTTGGCGAGCCCGAGGGGTCGATCCGCCGTCTCATGCTCACCGCCTCGGGTGGCCCCTTCCGGGGGTGGAGCGCCGACCGGATTGCTCTGGTCACCCCGGAGCAGGCTCTGAGACATCCCACGTGGGAGATGGGCCGGAGGATCACCGTCGACTCGGCGACCCTGTTCAACAAGGGGTTGGAGATCATCGAAGCCCACCTCCTCTTCGACGTCCCCTACCAGGCGATCGAAGTAGTGGTCCACCCCCAGTCTGTGCTCCACTCGGCAGTGGAGTTCGTCGACGGCTCCTGGAAGGCCCAGCTGGGGTTTCCCGACATGCGGATACCCATCCAGTACGCCCTCACCCACCCCGAGCGGATGCCCTCCTCGGTCCCGCCCTTCGATTTCGCCGGCCAGACCCTCACCTTCGAGCCAGTCGACCGTGACACCTTCCCCGCGATCGACCTGGCCTTCTCGGCGGGCCGGGCCGGCGGGTCCGCACCGGCGGTGCTCAACGCCGCCGACGAGATCGCGGTGGAGGCCTTCCTCCAGGAGCGGATCGGGTTCACCGGGATAAACCGGGTGGTGGAGATGACCCTGGAGGAAGTGGAGCAACGTCATCTCGACACAGTCGAGGACGTGATCGCGGTAGATGCCGAGGCTCGGGGGGTGGCCGCCTCGCTGGTCGCCGGAGCATGCTAGGTACCACCACCGCATCGATAATCTGAGCGGAATGGCAGGTGGGCTCGCAGCCGCTCTGGCGATCATCTTCTTCGTGACCGCACACGAGGCGGGACACTTTCTGGCTGCCAAGGCCACGGGGATGAAGGCAACCGAGTTCTTCTTCGGCTTTGGGCCTCGTCTGTGGTCGACCAGGAGAGGCGAGACCGAGTACGGGTTCAAGGCCCTCCCTCTGGGCGGTTACGTCCGAATCGTTGGGATGAACCCTCTCGAGGAGGTGGCCCCCGAGGACATGGGCCGCACCTACCGGGAGAAGAAGTTCTGGGAGAAGAGCGTTGTGGTGCTCGCCGGGGTGGGGACAAACTTCCTCCTTGCCTTCGTGATGTTCTTCGGCCTGGTATGGGCCAACGGTGTTCCCGGTGACCTGCTCCCAGTTGTCGGGGCGGTCGTCGAGGGCTCCCCGGCCGAAGCGGGTGGCCTCCGGGTGGACGACAGGATCGTGGCCGTCAATGGTGACCCCATGCCGGACTGGGCGGCGATACCTGCCCGGTTCGCCGAGTTGGGTCCAGGCCCGGCCACCTTGACCATCGAGCGCGACGGTTCCATCCTCACCCTCGAGGTGGTCCTCGAGGAGAGTGAGGTGGTCGAGGGCTCTGGCTACCTGGGGGTCGCCCCGCTGCGGGGACGGGAGATGGTCGGGCCGTTCGAGGCCTTCGGGGTTGCCGGCCAACTTGTCGGCGGGGGTGTTCGGGACACCTTCGGCGCCCTGGGTCAGATGATCCGGCCCTCCTCGATTGCTACCTATCTGGGGGTCCTGGTGGGGAACACCGATGTGCCCGACGAGATCCGCCCGGTGAGCCCGATCGGGATCGTCGCCATCGGCAGCCAGACCTCGGACAACATGGCCTTGTTCATCGGGATCCTGGCCCACGTCAACGTGATCCTGGCCACCCTCAACCTGCTCCCGTTGTTCCCTCTGGACGGCGGTCATTTCGCGGTGGCCCTCTACGAGAAATTGACTGGCCGCCAGGCCAACATCCGTAAGCTGATCCCGGTGGCCACCACCGTGATCGGGATCTTCCTATTCCTCGGGTTGGTGGCCATAGTCCTCGACATCGCCAACCCGATCAACCTTTGAAGTACCTCGTACCTCGTACCTCGACCGACCCAGGTAGAGACCTCGAGACGGTACCCGGCTCGAGCGTGAGCTTCGAGCGGCGGGTGACCCGTCAACTGCATGTCGGACCGGTGCCGGTGGGTGGTGGGGCCCCGGTCTCGGTACAGTCGATGACCACCACCAAGACCGCCGACGTCGACGGCACCCTGGCCCAGGTCTATGCCCTCACCGGCGCGGGCGCCGACATCGTCCGGATCACATGCAACGAGGTGGAGGCGGCCCAGGGGCTGGCCGAGATCGTGCCCCGCAGCCCGGTGCCAGTCATCGCCGACATCCACTACCAGTACCGGCTGGCCCTGGCGGCGATGGAAGCCGGGGTCCAAGGGTTGCGGCTCAACCCGGGCAACATCCGCAAAGAGGACCAGATCAAGACGGTGGCCAAGGAGGCCAAGGATCGGGGCATCCCCATTC
>CAYVTP010000189.1:0-2648 GCA_964454615.1 uncultured Acidimicrobiaceae bacterium
TTCTCGGCGAGGAGCGGACCGCCGAGATTCGCCGAGCTCTCTCCGCCGAGCTCGGTGTGATCGACGACCTTGTGGGGTCGCTGGAGCAAGCCGAGCTTGCCGCCGACTACCACCGACGTGCCGAGCAGCCGATTCCTCTCGCCCTCGCCCTGGCCCGGGTGGCCGGTGCCCGATGGCGGCTCAACGACAGCCCCGGGGCCTGGGCGGCCGTCGACGAGGCAATCACCATCCTCGAGCCTCTCGGGGCCGGTCGCGAGCTGGCCTACATCCTCTATCTGTCGTCTCACCACCACATGCTGAGTCGTCGTCTCGACCAGTCGATGTCCGCCATCCAGGAGGCTCGGGCGATTGCTGAAGAGGCGGGGAGCGATGAAGTCCTGTGGATGGCCGACATGATGATCGGGACCATCGAGATCGTCCTCGGCGATGCACAACAGGGGGCGTCGAAACTTTGGGAAGCGAAGCGTCGTGCCGAAGCCGAATCGGATGCCAATGCTGTCAACATCGCTCTGTCGATGCTGGGTTCAGGAGGCGGCGAAGCGCGCCTCTACGAGCACGCCATGCGGGCGCTCGACGAGGGCATCGAGCAGGGTCTGCGACACGACCACGACTACGGCGTGTCCTACATGCGAGCCTGGCACGCCAGGATCGCCTTCGAGCAGGGTCGATGGGACGATGCCGCCGCCTCCGCCGAACTGGTCGATCGGACCACCAGCGACCGAACCGGGATCGCCGTGGTCACTGCCAGAGGCGCCCTGGGCAGGGTGCGTGTGCGCAGAGGAGATCCTGGTGGGGCAGAGCTCCTCGAGCCCATCCTCGCGGTTCAGGACGCACACGAGCTCCAGCATGTCTGGGCGCCTATCGCCGGATTGGCCGAGCACCATTGGCTCACCGGCCGCGCTGAGAAGATGGCAGAGGTACTCGCCGGGGGATACCGGAGGGCGTTGAAGACCGACAGTCGGTGGGCGCGGGGCGAGCTCGGGTTCTGGATGTGGAAGGCCGGGGTCATCGACCGGGCGCCGGAGCGGGCCGCCGAGCCATTCGCCCTCCACATGGCGGGCCATTGGCGCCAGGCCGCCGAGGCATGGCACGAGATCGGCTGTCCTTATGAGGTCGGCCTCGCCCTTTCGGAGGGTGACGAGAACGCCCTCCTCGAAGCGGTGTCCATCTTCGACTCTCTCGGGGCAAGGCCAGCGGCCGGAATGGCCAGAGCCCGACTACGTGACATGGGGATAGACCGGATCCCGAGGGGACCGTCCGCGGAGACCAGGGCGAACCCGGGAGGCCTCACCGCCCGGCAACTCGAGGTCCTCACGTTGATGGAGTCGGGTTTGACCAATGCCGAGATTGCCGACCGTCTCTTCGTCTCCAAGAAGACAGTGGAACACCACGTAACGGCGATCTTCGCCAAGCTCGGCGTGACCACCAGGGCAAAGGCCATCAAAGAGGCCGGGCGAATCGGTGCAAGAGAAGGGCTGCCCTAGTCCGCCGGACCGTAGACGTCTACGAGGTTTCCCTCGGGATCGCGGACGAACACCAGACGAGCGACCATTCCGGTCGGCCCTCGCCAGTCGGCGACCTCACCCAGCGTCGAGCCTCCCGCTGCCAGGACCCGATCGACGACGACATCGACATCCTCCACCTGGATTGAGATCTGGCCCTGGCCCCATGAATAGGGCCAGGTCCCTGCCCCGAGGACCGTGTACAACTCAAGTCTGGCCCGCTTCTCACCGGGCAGATCGAGCAATGCCATGCGCTACCGACTGCCGGGGTCTGCCCCGATCGCCCTGATGAACCCTTGGTCGTTGGTCTCGAACGGCTCGAGGACCACCGAACACCCGAAGACGTCGACGTAGAACTCGATCAAGCGGCTGACGTCTCGGGCAACGGACTTCACCTGGTCGAATCGCACGCCGCGACGCTAGAGACCCGAGACATGGGGGTGCCCTCGTCGTGAGATAGGGGTACGCCCCGATGTGGGCCGGCACCCCACTCCATACCTTGAACACCAGAGCCGGAGATTCCGGCGCGAAAGGAGAGCGAGCATGCCCCGTTACCTGGTGGAGCGAACCTTCACCGACGGATTGGAGATCCCGACCAACGCCGACGGATTGGGAGTGTGTCTCAATGTGGTCGGCAACAACGCCACCGAGCAGGTGACCTGGGTTCAGTCCTTCGTCACCTCGGACCACGGCAAGACATTCTGCATCTACGACGGACCCTCACCCGAGGCGATACGACGAGCGGCAGGGCTCAACAGCCTGCCTGTGGATGCGATCTCCCAGGTCAGCGTCCTCGACCCCTACTTCTATGTGGGGGGTCAGAGATGAGGCGTGTGACGATGCTGATCGTGGTAGCCGGACTGTTCCTGGCTGCGGTCCCGGCGATGGCCGCCGGACAGTCCGACCTGGCCGCGTTGCGGCAGGGGACCGCCAAGTTCCACAAGGTCAGCCATGCCGAGGCGGCGGGATACGAGAGCACCCTCGAGGGATTGGGGTGCTTCGAGAATCCCGGGGTGGGTGGAATGGGTCTCCACTACCTCAACGAGTCCCTGCTGCTGGACGGCGGTGCGGTCGACGCCGGCAAACCCGAGGCCCTGGTCTACGAGATGAGAGCCGACGGCCAGCTCAAGCTGGTGGGTGTCGAGT
>CAYVTP010000190.1:0-2605 GCA_964454615.1 uncultured Acidimicrobiaceae bacterium
AGACCATGGAAGTCGTCGAGTGAGATCTCTTCGAGCATGGGGACCGCCGCTGCGGCGTCACCCGCCTCGACCTCGGTGAGGTTGCCACGGTTGTGCCAGTTGCCCAAAGCGAGGCAGAGCCCGGTCGCCCGGTACCCGTACACGCCAAACGCCGTGGCCTCACACTGGCCGCCGTCCATCAGCCGGCGCTGATGCTTGAGACCGGCCTCCTCCGCTGCGTGGCTGACCTGGTTGGAGAGACCATGGTCGAAGACGGTCGCTCGATCGCCGATGCGGATGATCGGGCCATCGCCGATCCGGGCGTTGGGCAGCTCCCGGGAGGTCTCAATGGAGAGGAGACGGGAGTCCGCGGGAATCGTCTTGTGTCGGGCGGCATGGATCGCGCCGATCAGACCGACCTCCTCGGCCCGGGTGAGCATCACCCCGAAGTGGCCCAGTCCCGGGTCAGAACGCGCCCTGTCCAGGGCAGCGAGAGCGGCCGCCGCTCCCGCCAGGTCGTCACAGGCCGGTGCCCGGAAAGTGCCATGGTCTTGGGGCTGTGCCCGGAACCTCCACATGGCGATGTCCCCCGGCACCACCTCTCCCAGGAACGACGCTGTGCCGTGGCGAGTCTCCGGATCGTAGGAGACGACCTTTCCGGCCGGCCCGTTGAGCCGGGAGACCACGTCGATAACGGCTTCGTCGAAGTAGTCGGCATTGACCCCGCCGCGGAACTCGAAAGAGCCTTCTTCGTCGGTTACGACGAAGGCAGGATGGTCCATGTGGGCCACAGCCAACACCGGCGCTTGTCTCTTCCGCCCTTTCTGAGTGATGAACAGGTTCCCGCCTGAGTCTCGAGTCAGCTTGAGATCGTCCCGACGGCTGGCCCACCTCACCACCCAGTCCACCACCCGGTCCTCCACACCCGGTGCGGTGGGCAGATTGGTCAGCTCGGCCAGCCACCTCTCCGCGGCTTTGCGCGTCACCGGCACTCGACATCAATTCTGTGAGCGGAAAGTCGCGCTATCCGCGATTTCCCCTCACAGAACGGTAGGTAGGTAGACACCGGGGACGGGACCTTAGAGATCGAAGGGGGTGTCAGTGAAGAGCTCGGAGGGTTTGGGGGTCTCGGTGTCAGGGGAGACGCGCCTTGCGATGCCAAGCCGTTCCCGAACCGCCTCGTACCCGCCGGACTCGAGCTCCTCGGCGAGCTCCCGGCCACCGCTGTCCACCACCTTGCCGTCGATCATCACATGGATCCGGTCCGGGGTGAGGTAACGCAGAATACGGCTGTAGTGGGTGATGAGCAGGACCCCCAGCTCCGAGGAGCGCATGCCTTCAACTGCCTCGGCGACCTGCTTGCCCGCGTCGATATCGAGACCGGAGTCCGCCTCGTCGAGCAGAGCCATCCTTGGGGGGAGGACCGCGAGCTGAAAGATCTCCGACCGTTTCATCTCGCCACCGGACAGGTCGTTATTGAGAAACCGGTCCAAGAACCTCTCCAACCCGAAGCGGACGCTCTCCGATTCGATCCGAGACTCCGCATCGGTGCGACTGATGCCCCGCTCTTCGGCGGCCTCGAGGAGAAACTCTCCGAGCCGAACCCCGGGCACCTCCGTCGGGTACTGGAAGCTCTGAAGGAGCCCGAGCCGGGAACGTTCGTCGACCGCCTTGGAAAAGAGCTCATCTCCGTTGACCGATGCCGTCCCCGCCTGCACCTCGTATTCGGGCTTGCCGGTGAGGACGTGGCACAGGGTGGACTTACCCGAACCGTTGGGCCCCATGACCGCGTGGATCTCCCCAAACGGAACCTGGAGGGAAAGATCATTGAGGATCCGCTTGCCGTCGATGGCGACGGTCAGCCCGGAGACATCAAGGGCAAGGCTCATGCATCCTCCAGTTCGAGGTAGACGGTGCCGTCCTCGACAGAGACGACGTAGACGGGGACGGGAACCGTCGCGGGCAGGGCGCTGGGCTCGCCGGTCCTCAGATCGAATTCCGACCCGTGACGGGGACACTCCACCGCCCTGTCCCACACCTCGCCTTCGGCTAGAGATGCCTCGGCATGAGAGCATCGGTCACCGATTGCGTAGATGTCGTCTTCGATGCGGAACAAAGCGATGCGGTGCTCCCCCACGGTCACCCTGACCCCGCGTCCACGAGGCAGCTTGTCGAACTCGGTGATCTCCACCTTCATGCCACCACCCTCCCCTCCTTCTGGGCCTGGACGAACCTCCGGAAGACCTCTTCGGAGACGGGAGCGGCGAGCCCATCGATGGGCAGACGGTCGATGACCTCGGTGAAGAACCCACGAATCAGGAGACGCTCGGCGCGCTCCCTCCGCAGTCCTCTGCTCTGCAGGTAGTAGAGCTGGTCTCTTTCGAGAGGGCCAACCGACGAAGCATGACCGCAGATGACGTCGTTGCAGAGAATCTCGAGGTTGGGAACCGAATGGGCCTTGGCGTTCGGGGAGAGGACCAGGTTGCGGTTGGTCTCGAAGGTCGACGTCTTCTCCGCGTCTTTTTCGATGCGCAACAGGCCGGTGAACACACTCTGTGCGTCGTCTTCGAGCGCACCTTTGAGGAACACGTCCGAGGTTGTGCTGCGGCCGATGTGGTTGATGACC
>CAYVTP010000191.1:0-2604 GCA_964454615.1 uncultured Acidimicrobiaceae bacterium
CCGACCAGGCCGAGCGATGCCAGCACCAGCCCCATCACCGAGCCGCCGTAGAAGGCGATGGTCAAGGCCCTCGCCTTGCCTTCACGGTTGGCCGCGGTGGCGGTGCGAACGTTTGCCTGTGTGGCCGCCCTCATGCCGAGCAGACCGGCCAGGGCCGAGGCGACCGCACCCACCAGGAAGGCGATGGCAGTCTGGTATCCCAGCGGGGACAGCAGGATGACCACCGTGATCGAGGCCACCGAGATGCCGATCAGGACCAGCTCCCGGCGCATGAAGGCCATGGCGCCCTGTTGGATGAGTTTGGCGATGTCGCTGGGTTTGCCTTCCAACGTCGGGGCGCTCTTCATGACCATATATATGGCCAGGGCTGCGACCAGGCCGATGCCGCCGACGATTGGAGGTATGGCGGTCAGCATTTCGGGCTCCCGGAACGGAAGGTCATGCTCGGTGTTTTGGTGGTCATCTCTACCTTGTCTTCGGGATTCGGAGTCTTGTCAGGTCGGGTTTGGCGTCCGCGATCCAGGCGATCAGGGCCGTTGAGTACGGCCCGGGACACATGGATCGTCGGATTCTCACCCGCTGCGGGGGAGCAATGTAGTGGAAGTAATCCCTGCGGGCACTTTCAGGAACTGTGCCCCGATGACCGTCGACGGCCCCGGTTATCCTCGGCCGGGACAGCTGCCGAGGAGTCGAGATGAGTGGCCCGATCGATGATCGCGACCTGAACTGGGCCGGCCGCACCGGACTGGGCTTGGATGTCATCCAGGGAAGAACCGCCGATGTCAGTGGCTACCAGGTCGTCAGGGTGTTGCCGACCAAGGGCCGCCGGACGGTCGGAGCCTGGTGTTTCCTCGACCTGATGACACCGCCCGACGCCGACGAGCCCCATCCGCTCGAGGTGGGGCCCCATCCCCACATCGGGCTGTCCACGGTCACCTGGCTGTTCGAGGGTGAGGCGCTCCACGGAGACTCCCTGGGCACAGAGCAGGTGATCAGACCTGGCCAGCTGAACCTGATGACAGCGGGCCATGGGATCGCCCACTCCGAGCTGTCCCCTTCTTCGGGGGTCCACGGGGCCCAGATGTGGATCGCACAGCCCGATTCGACGAGGCATGGCCCCTCCCGTTTCGAGCACCACGCCGACCTGCCGGTGGCCGACCTCGGCAATGGGGAGGCGACCGTGTTGATCGGCACCCTCGCCGGAGCGACGTCGCCCGCGGCGGTCGACACCCCCCTCGTCGGGGCCGAGCTGCGTCTCGGGAATGGGGTCTGTGTCGTCGAGACCACGCCCGGCTTCGAATACGCGGTGGCGCCGATCGACAGACCTGTGCGGGTCGGCGACGAGGTGGTCGAGCCCGGATGGCTCGGCCTGGTCCAGGATGCCCGGGATGCACTTCGCATCGAGTCGAGGTCCGGGGGAGGCCGGGTGATGCTGGTCGGCGGGGCCCCGCTGGGTGAGGAGATCGAGATGTGGTGGAACTTCGTGGCCAGGAGCAAGGAGGAGTTGACCGAGGCGTGGCTCTCCTGGGACCGGCACGACACGGACCGCTTCAGCCCCGTCCCCTCGAGTCTCGCCAGGGTCGAGGCACCCCGGCCCCCATGGGCACCGGAGCAGTGACTCCGCACCCGTGGGCGCTGAGCCGGCCGTCGCTGGTAGCGTCAGGGCATGAGCTTTCGGGACATCCCGCTGACCACCATCGACGGTGAGACCACCTCACTGGCCGAGTACCAGGACAAGGTGGCCCTGATCGTCAACGTGGCCTCACGTTGCGGCCTTACGCCCCAGTACGAGACGTTGGAGCGGCTACAGCAGACCTACGGGGACAGGCTCTTCACCGTCCTCGGCTTCCCCTCCAACCAGTTCCACCAGGAGTTGGGGAGCGAGGAGGAGATCAAGGAGTACTGCTCTATGACCTGGGGGGTGACCTTCCCCATGTTCGAGAGAGTCAATGTAAACGGGGGATCACAGCACCCCTTGTACGCTGAGCTCACCAAGGTGCCCGACTCCGAAGGCAACGCCGGAAAGGTCAAGTGGAACTTCGAGAAGTTCCTCGTCCTTCCCTCCGACGAGATCCGGCGGTTCCGCCCCCGGACAGTGCCCGACGATCCCGAGATTCTCACGGCGATCGAGGCGGCCCTCGACTGACCCCGCCCTCTCCGCCCAGCAAGGCTGGATTCGGTTGTAGGCCCCTGGGCGCCCTCCGGGCGACATTTCCGGACCGGATTGGGTAGGCTAGGAGGGCGGCTGGACCCGCACCAGTGTGCCCTTGAAATGGGACGTGGCTAAGGTTCGCCGTGGTGCACCTGCGAGCAGGTCGCGCCAAGCAACGACTCCTACAGGAGGAATATCCGAATGAATAGAAATAGGACGTGGCGATGGTTCGCCCTCCTGGCGGCGCTCACCATGGTTGTGGCCGCCTGCACACCAGGAGAACCAATCACGACCACGACAACCAGTCCCACGGGCACGACCCAGCCCACGGGCACGACCCAGCCAGGAGGACCGGGTGTAGCCCCGGGTCTCGATGACTGTGACGTCAACCCACTCACATGTAACAGCGCCCCTAGGGCTGACGGTGGCGAGATCACCTGGATCCTCAGCGA
>CAYVTP010000192.1:0-2548 GCA_964454615.1 uncultured Acidimicrobiaceae bacterium
TCACGACAGCTTCTTCGACGACTACAACAGTTCCGACCACAACGACCATCAGCAACGAGGAGCGAGAGGCCATCCAATTCGATAGCGATGCAGCTCTGATTGTGGGGCTGTTTCGAGGCTTATCAGATTCGTGGGGTCGAGGTGTCGAAAACGGATACGAGTACCTAGCCCGGCATAACGATCCGGTGGAGCAGTGCACCGCTGACGACTACGCCGAGCATTATCAATTTTCCGAAGGAACAAGCAGCGAGTTCATTGTCGACCGGCCGACAATTGAACGGGATGACGGATGGGAACGTCCTTCCGGTGTTGCAGTGGGGGAAGTACCCGAGGGCCGCATCTACATCTTCACACTTCGAATCTACTTATCCTTTCCGGACGGGCAATCAAACGAGCAGACTACTGAAGCCCACGGCGTTGTCGCTCCCTCGGGTGATACCTTCTTTTTCATTGGTTGCAGGTGAGCACGCTTCGGTCATTCCCGAGAAGCCCGACTAGTGAGCAAACTCACCGAGAAGCCTCAGAAGTCGCAGCCACGGTCGCGCAAGAAGGGGCAAGCCAATGCCTGACCCGATAGGGAGTCCGATTCCTAATCCGCAAGGGTGGTGTTCGTGGACCCGAAACTTAAGAGACTCTTCCTGACCCACATCGACGAGCAGATCCGATTCTTCATGCTCGCGCTTGAAGACATACGTGATGGGGAACTCGCAATCGACAGGCAGAAGCCCGAAACCGAGGATCGGTTTTGGTATGGGGTTCAGAGCGCGATCCTCGCTGTGGGCAACGTCTCCAAAGTCCTATGGGGTTCTAAAGGACGTTACCCCGACCAACGTGCCGAGCTACGTAACTTCTTAGGTGTATCAGACGATTCACCGATTCGAGATACCGCCATGCGAAACCACTGGGAACACTTAGACGATCGGATCGACACTTGGTATGAGACTGGCGACCCGTTCATACGCGACCGCGTCTACGCCGGGGTTCCTGCTTATCCATACGGCAAGAGTCTGTTCCGATGGTTTGAGCGCCACTCCCTAGTCGTGTCGTTCTGGGGCGACTCGTGGAACCTGTCTGAAATGGCAGATGAGCTGATCCGGATTCAGCTCATCATTGACGACTTCCCGCTCAATGGTTGGTATCCACTTGAGGAGGAGTGAGAACCTGCGGAAGCGGCCAGTAGCAGTCCGCATGGTCGCCAACCTTCCCACAATGCTCGTGGTGGTTCGTTTCCCACTGTTCGTACAGCAGCCTTCTTAGTTCTTTGTTCTGTCGTTCTAGGTCGACGCCGTTCATGGCCGCTCGATCCGGTAAGCGAACTTCATCTCATGCCCGCAGCCACACAGCCGGCGGGTCGCCTTCGACGGTGACGTCGAGCCCGTCGTCTTCGATAAAGGCCCTTGCGTCGCGGCCGGCCTGCACTCCCTCGATGAACGTGACCGCCAGTCGTCCATCGCCGAGGACTTCGGCCTTGCCGGCAGTGTGCGGCCCATGGCGACGGTGGGGATACGTCCCAACGATCTGATCGAGGTAGACCCTCATGGTTGTGCCCGGTGCCAACCGCCTCGGTGAGTTGAGGATGAACACCGGGCGGTGACCAGTCGCCGTCATGGTGTCGCCTTAGGTGCCCGCCGCTTAGGGACCACGACCGCGACCACCTTGTCGTCAATGACGGATGCCAGGAGCCTCTGGCGCGCCCACCGGAAGGTGGTGGTCTTACCGGCGCCGTTCGGACCGAGGAACCCGGAGATCGTCCTCGATGGGATCACAAAGCTGAGATCGTCCACCGCCACCGTCGGGTCATACCGCTTGGTGAGATGCACCACCTCCACGGCGGGCTTCTCCTCCCGCGAGGACCGGGCCTCCGATTCCGGTGCTGGGCCAAGTCTTCCTCGCTGCACGCTACGCACCCCGCCTTCAATCATCTATGTCCGGAGCACAACGCAGGTGGTCCCCACGAGGTCCGTGCAGATCGCCTACAGCGCCGATGACCAACCCGGAAGTAGCCGTCTGCGGTTCCCTGTGTTCCATTGGCCCACACAGGCCGCCGCCCCCGGCTACCAGTCCGGCGGCGAGCAGGGCGAGCATGGCCCCGATGACGGCGACAGGATCTTACCCGGACTCATGTGACCTCCCAGGTCCTTCGTCTCTTGGCATGATCCAGCACCGACCACCAATGGACCAGAGCCGAAAGACCCCTGTCGTGGCGACAAGGGTTTGGGCAGGGTCTGCTCAGTCGGGGAGGGTGTCGGGGCGGAACCGCGATGCCCCGAAGTAGGTCACCAGAACCGCACCGACCCCGGCGAGGAGCACTGCAGCGACGACGACATCGCCCACAAGCGGTAAGGCACCGGCGAGCCGCAGGCCGGCCATGGTAAGCGCCACCCCGAGAGCGGTCGCAACGGCGTTGCGGCCCATGGGCAACAGCATGCCGACTGCATGGCCGATGGCGATCAGCCCATAGCCGAGGGTGATCAGCCCGGCGAGGACCCCGACGACGGTGACCGGGATCAGGACCAGGGTGAAAGCCATGAAGACGAGAACGGCCATA
>CAYVTP010000193.1:0-2544 GCA_964454615.1 uncultured Acidimicrobiaceae bacterium
CGAGTGGCTTCTGGATGAACGGTCAGATGCGATGGGACCTATACCACGCGCAGCAAGAGGAAGGCGACGCCGTCCGCCGGATTCGCCCTCACCCTCGATGTGAGGCCGTGTCCTGATCGGACGCGCAAGATCAGAGGCCCACCGAGCCTCGGAAGTTGAGCTCCAAGCCGCTTAGGACCACCGACGTCGCCGTTGCAGGTGCCGAGGTGAAAGTCTGAATCTCCGATGCTGGCACGCTTGCGACTCTCGACACCTCACGACTCACAACGTCTCATCTGGTCTCACGTGATCTCACGTCGCTCGCCCCACAGCGGCTCCACAAGTCCGGAATCGGGGGTCGTTTCCGCTGGTCAGGGCCTTTTGACCGCATCTTTCGCAACGAGGGGGTCACGGGTTCAAATCCCGTCAGCTCCACAAACGCCCTGGTCAGGGCGTTTTCTGTTTGGCTATGGGCTTGTTCGAATCTTTATCCTGAAGCCTCGCGCTCCACAGATGGCCCACAACGCCAGGCTTCGAAAGCACCTCATTGGGGTGTGAGGTGCTTTCTCACGGCACCTCACACGAGCTCACCCGGTCAGATCAAGAGTGCGGATCGCGGTGTGGCCGCGACGATCTCAGTGGGTCAGGAATAGCCCATCCCATGCCACTTAACTAGCGCAGATTGAAGCTCGGATGGGCGTTTTGGCCGATTTCGGAGTTGGTCGGCGCGCGTTATGCGCCTCTCCTTCTCCTTCCAGCTTGTAGCTCTTAGCGCGCGCCGATGTAGGCTCCGCCTCTTCGGGTGTTGCTATCGGCCGTAGAGTCCAGAGACGTTACCGGAGGCCAGCTGGGTGCCTGATGTGGCCGCGTCGAGGTCGTCGCGGGTGAAGCCCGGGGGCGGTAGTCCGATCACCAGCCAGTGAGAGAACGTTCCACCCGGCGCATCGAGGTCCTCGAAAACCAGGACATCTTCGACGGCGTCGGGGTGGGTGTCCCAGGACAACGGTGGCGAAATGTCGTCTCCGTCACATGTGTATTCGACAGGTATATCGCCGCCGTTGGGAAACGCCGAGGTGGTCACTTCGGGTGGTACCGGGCTTATGTCGAAGTCGTCCGACGGGGCCGGCGCACAGGCGGACACCAACAAAAAGACGCCGGCACTCAACACCAACAGACGCCTCACTGGCATGGCCCTCTCATACCCCGAAACATATGACTGGCCGGCCTAGCCTGGAAGGGTCAGACGACTCCAGCCTCACCCGAAAAGTACCTGTTCTGACAGGGCGGCTCACCTCCGCTGGTAGGAGTGCGATCAGCTCGCTGCTATGCCGGGGTCCGTGCCCTAGATGGTGTGAGGAGCCTTGGTCGAGGCCCGACGCTGGCGTTCAAGGGCTGTCTGTCAGGCTTCCGCCGTTGGTGACGGGGCCTTCCCCGGTTTCGGCCCTGATCCCGGCCAGCGAGTACGGCCAGATTCCGTAAGGGCCGTAGTCCCGGGAGAGTGGGACCTGGACACCAAAGATCTGGGTGGGGCCGTTACACGGCTCGTCGGGGTCGGCGTCGGGATGACGACCCTGGTACAGCGTGACCGTCACTCCGGTTGCGGTCTCGTCGACCTCGACCCGGTCGAGCACCTGGCATGGCGGGCCCTGGCTGGCGAAGGTCAGCAGCATCGTGTGATGTTGGTCCCCGCTGCCGTAGGTGTACCACCACGGCACCGGTTCGACATCGACCATCCCTGGCTGCGGGGCGACCATGTTGTCGATGTCGACACCGCCGAGCAGGCTTGCTCCGTTGATCAGGACGTCCACCTCGAAGATGAGATCCCGTGACAGGGGCACAACGACCTCGAAGGCCCGGTCAGGGGGACCGTCGCACGGCTCGTCGGGGTCGGCGTCGGGGTCGCGGTCGTGGAAGAGGGTGGCCGTCACCCTCGTGTCGGTGTCGTCAGTTTCAGGAGCACCGCGGATGGCCGCCGACGGGCTGCGGGCCTGGAGCTGAGAACCAGCTGACCGCCTCACCGTCGGAGTCCGGCTCAGGAGAGCATCACGGCAAGCAACCCCCCGATCATCCCGCTCATGTTGACCGCCACATGGACTGTCATCGCCAGGTAGATGTTGCGCACTTTCCATGCCACCTAGACCAGAGGGAGAAGGGCGAGGAGCCGAGCCGGGTTCTGCCAGGGTGACCACAGGTGGTAGAGAGAGAAGAGAATCACGTTGATCACCGGCGCCCACCGACCGAGCCGATCGATCCTCGGCAGTAGGTGGCCTCGAAAGTAGAGCTCTTCGATAATCGGCCCGGCCAGCCCGTTGAAGGCGAACCCGAAGACGAACAGCACCACCAGGACGCCAGTCGATGAACCGGCGATCTGTTCGACCGGAACGGGGTCGGTGAACCAGTCGGGTAGCCAGGAGAACAGCTCGATGATGCGGGACTCGAACCCCGAGAAAACGAAAAAGACGCCGGTACTCCAAACGAACAGCCCCAGGGCGAGCAGAGTGAACTTGGGTCGGGAGAGCTTCTCGCGGTATCCGACCACTCCGGCCAACGCGAAGGTTCCGGTGG
>CAYVTP010000194.1:0-2515 GCA_964454615.1 uncultured Acidimicrobiaceae bacterium
CGGCGTGCCGGGTCCGCAGCTCCTCCAGGCTCGGGCAGTCGTCCCCGAACCCGTACCGTTGGCACTCGGTCTCGGTGAACCCTCGGGTGAGCGAGTCGCGAACAAGATCCACCAGCTCTGCCACATCGAGCGTGTGGACCTGGAAGTGCCCGTTCTGAGCCAGGACCGCCAGACGGACTTCGTCGACGAAGGCCAAGCCCTGGATCTCGACATCGCCCACATAGATCTCATGGATCTGCCGCCGCTCCATCACATCGAATACCTTGACGAACCCGTCGGAGGACCCGGTGGCAACCATCCCGCGGCTCGAGCTCATCGCAAACGATCTCACAATCCCGTCGTGAATCCTGGGCAGCTCGTAACCAACGTCCCACGTCCCGACGGTCAGCCAGATCAACGACCCTCCGCCCGCCTCCCACATATCGCGGACGGCAACGAGATGCGCTCCGTCGGGGGTATAGCCGGCGATGCCGAGGAATCCTTCTCCGAGGCGACCGATGGCGACCGATCGCACTTCTCCTCCGATGCCAAGGTCCACAATGGTCATCTGAGCCGCGGCCTCTTCGCTCTCTTCATCCTCCTCGTCGTAGCAGTAGATGAGGACCTGCTCCTCGTCGACGTAGGTACCTCGGCAATCGACGTAACCGAAGATGAGCTCACCAGAGTCGGCGTCCCACACGGAGAGCGAGGCTCGGATCCCTGGCGACCAAGTCTCACTTAACACGGCCAAGTAACGGCCATCGGGCGACCAGTACATTTCGAGGGGCCATAGGGGGAATGGGGTACCCGGATGAGCGGTGCAGCCCTCCTGCTCGTGAAAGGGAACGATGCGGTTGTTCCAATCCCAGGTGCACAAGCCTTCCAGGTCACGCAGGATCTCCCAGGTGTCCAGGTCTCGAACCCGGAGCGGGCCGATCCAGGCTTCGAGGCCGGTCACAGTGGGGTAGTCGGCCACCTCCATCCGTGCAACGCGTTTCCCGTCGGGAGAGATCTTGGAAGCTACTCCATGAGCCCCACCCACGATCCCGGCCACCTCTCGGTGGACCAGGTCGATCACCACCGTATCCACGCCAGCGTCGGGGCAAAATCGACCGAAGGTGGCACGATCCCCGCCGATGCCGAGCGACCGCGAGGTCGCGAAACCGCCGCACACGCCAACCCCGCCATCCAAGGCCCAAACGCCCCCTCTCGTACCCGTATGTATCAGGGAGGCGGTGCGGGCAATCTGATCGGCCACCGCTACCAGCCCGGTCTCGGCCATGGATACGTTCCCGTTCCCCACCGCTGGGTATGAGTTGATCACTTCTCCGGTGCGAGCGTCCCAGTGCAGGAGGGCCCCCGACTGTCCCGCGGAGAACACGGTGTCATCCCTCAACGCCGAGAAGGTGACCGACCAGACGCCCGTGGGGTGGCCGCCGAAGGTGCTGATGATCTCACCGGTTGCCACCTCTCGGACCTGGAGTACGTGATCATGGCCGGCCATCGCCAACAGCGAGCCGTCGTGGTTCAATGCCAGAGCATGCGGATCATGAAAGTCCACCTCGATTTCGAAAACCCGCGCTCCCGTGGCTGTCTCCTCCACCACCAACGCGGCGGGCCTGACGGAGAAGTCGTCGAAGGCGACGTAGCGGCCGTCCCCGCTCATCCGAATCACCCAGCCCCGAGTGGTGAGGACCCACGGCTCCCCGGAGTCGAGGTCGATGAGCTGCAGCGATGGTGGCTCCATGTTCCCGTAAAAGCAACCGCCCACGTCATCGAGGACCGCGTCGATCGCGATGTGAGTTGCCGAGGCGGCAAAAACGGTGTTCCCGCACCGGCCCAGGTCGGGGAAGTGCCGGAGTAGGTCTCCGGTGAGCGAGTCGAAGATATGCACTCCTAGCGGCCCCGCGGTTGGCTCCTCCTCCGAGAGCCAGAACAGACCCGCTAACAGGGAGTCGCCGGTTGGCGAGAAGCGCGGTGAGTCGATCATGACCCTCTGGTCATGGACCTCATGGAACGACCAGAGCACCTCCTCCCTCTCGATGTCGTAAACCTCCAGGTACTCGCTCGGCAGGGCACAACTGCAGCCGGCTGCCGCGAGTAGAGCGCCATCGGGAGACACCTGCGTCCACAGGAAGCCCACCTCCCGGTCCTCGGGCCAGACGTAACGGCCGACGATCGGGTCTGCCGCCAGCGCCCGGCGGAGCACGGAGATCGTCTCGAGACTCGGCTCATCCCAGATCTGCGAAGAGACGAAGGCAAGCAGCTTGGCCAGGGCGGGGTCGGTGGGAAGGGCGGCCGTGGCGAACGCCGACAGCTCGGATGCGCGTGCACGAAGAGCTTGGTTATTGGCACGGTCGGCCTGGACCCCAGCGACGATGCCGAAGCCGCTGGCGATGATGGTGGCAGCGGCAAGGATGGCAGTGAGAGTGCGGCGGCGACGCCGGCGGGCGGTGCGTTCGGTCTGGTCTTTGGCTTGGGATGCCTGGTAGTAGTGGGTTTCGTCGCGTGTCAGGGTGGTGGTATCTGCCCACCC
>CAYVTP010000195.1:0-2514 GCA_964454615.1 uncultured Acidimicrobiaceae bacterium
ATTGGCGTCTACACCGTGTCCATCCTCGTCGGAAAACACGGCTGGTCTTTTGCGGCGGCAATCCCCTTTGCTGGCCTCACGGCCCTTGCCGGCGGACTGCTCCTCGGCGTCGTGGTCTTCAGACTCCGGCGACTCAGCGGGGAGATCTTTGCGCTGACCACACTGGCAGTGGCGTTCGTCCTGGCCTCGGTGGCTCGTCTCTCCAGCGCGATCGACGGTGGCGTCGGTATCTTCATGACCGGCACCCCGATCCCCGAGTTCCTGGGCCCGTACACAACCGCTATGTACCGGCTCACCCTGGCCATCGCCCTGCTCACCGTCCTTGCCGCCTACCTGATCTACGACTCCAGGCTCGGGTGGGGTCTGTTTTCGATCAGGGACGACGAGGCGGTGGCCGAGGGCCTGGGAGTGCCCACGTTCCGGTTCAAGATGACTGCCCTCGGGGTCAACGCGTTCTTCGCCGGCCTGATGGGAGGGGTGTGGTCCCTCCAGCTCGGGTTTGTCACCATCGAAGATGTATTCAACATCCGAGTGCCTCTGTTTGTCATCCTCATGAGCATCCTCGGCGGGATGGGGCACTGGATGGGCCCGGTGGTCGGCGCCACCATCATCACCACGCTAACCGACCGGCTCAACGCCGCCGGGCTGACCGACGTGAACCAGATCATCATCGGAACACTCCTGGTGATCCTCGCGCTCGCCGTGCGGGAAGGGGTCTATCTCAGGATCAAGCAGCGTTGGGTTGTCGCCTCCGTGACCTTCTTCGGAGTGATTGCGGTGGCGATGGTCTTCAGGATGACGGAGTCAGTGATCACAGCGTTCGGTTTCGCCATGGTGGCCACGGTGCTCGCCATGCTGCTTCCCGACCGTTTCTGGGACCGGTTTGGGTGGGGACGGCGTCGCCCCGACCCCGAGCCCGCTCCTCCGGTGGACGAGCTGGCGGAGGTGGACCGATGAGCCTCCTCGAAGCCAGGGGTATAAGCAAGAGGTTCGGTGGGGTGGTCGCTCTCAACGGCGTCGACGTGGACATCAACGAAGGGGAGATTCTGGGACTGGTGGGGCCGAACGGCTCCGGCAAGTCCACCCTGATCAACGTGATCAGTGGCTTCTACCCCGCAGACCGTGGGAACATCACCCTGGCTGGTTCTGACGTCATGGCGCTCCCTGCCCACCGTCTTGCCGAGTCGGGGATCGCCCGCACCTATCAGATACCGCGGCCGTTCAACACCATGACGCCGCGGGAGAACATCGCGGTCAGCTACATGTTCGGCCAGTTCAAGAACAGCCTCCCCGATGCCCGTGACGCCGCCCAGGAGTGGCTCGAGTTCTGCGGATTGGAGAGAGTGGCCGATGTGCCGGTGGGTGACCTGACGCTACATCAGCTCAAGTTCCTCGAGTTGGCGCGTGCCCTGGCCACCCAACCCAGTGTCCTCCTCATCGACGAGGTCCTTGCCGGGCTCAACCCTGCCGAGATCGACCACTCGGTGGAGATGATCCGGAGGGTTCATGAGCGGGGCATCACCCTCCTCGTCGTCGAGCATGTGATGAGGGCATTGATGGCGCTTTCTCATCGCATCGTGGTGCTGGACCAGGGCAGGGTGGTGGTGGAGGGCGAGCCGGAGAAGGTGATGTCCGACCCGGCGGTGATCGCCGCTTATCTGGGTGATAAGGCCAACCGTGCTTGAGGTCAAGAGTCTCATAGCCGGTTATGGGATGGCCCGGGTGCTGCACGAGGTCTCGATCAGCGTCTCGTCGGGTGAGATCGTGGCCATCCTCGGTCCCAATGGGGCCGGGAAGTCCACCCTGGTCAACACCATCGCTGGTGTTCACAAGCCTCAAAGCGGTTCGATCGTCTTCGACGGTCTCGATCTCCAGTCCATTCCCGCTCATCAGGTCAGCTCCAAGGGCGTTGCTCTGGTTCCGGAAGGACGCCGGATCTTCCCCAAGATGACGGTGGCCGACAACCTCGACATCGGAGCCTACGGCAAAGACGCCCGCCCCGATCGCGATACCAATCTGGAGTGGGTACGCGAGATCTTTCCCCGGCTGGCGGAGCGAAAGAATCAGATAGCGGGAACACTCAGTGGGGGGGAACAACAGATGCTGGCCGTCGGTCGGGCTCTCATGTCCCGTCCCCGGCTCCTCTTGCTGGACGAGCCTTCGCTCGGGCTCGCCCCGATCATCGTGCAGGGGATCTTCGGGGTGTTGCGGCAGGTGAATGAGGCCGGGGTGTCCATCCTCCTGGTCGAACAGAACGCGGTCGAGGCCCTCGACCTGGCCACCCGTGGCTATGTGCTGGAGGAGGGCACCATTGTGGGCGAGGACAGCTCCGACGCCCTGCTCAACGACGAACGTCTCCGCAAGGCGTATCTGGGTCTGTAGTTGGGGCTCGCCCCCCGGCGGCCCTCAGCCCCGCCCACCCAGGGCTACTTCTGTGAGTGGAAAGTCGCGGTTAGCGCGCCTTCTCACTCACAGAAGCAGGGCTAGGTCTCGAGAAACCGACGGACCTCCTCG
>CAYVTP010000196.1:0-2478 GCA_964454615.1 uncultured Acidimicrobiaceae bacterium
CTTGCTGGTCGTAGCACTGTTGACATCCCTTCCGCTGTTCGCCTCGGCGAGCAACGCGGGACAGTCGCAGGCCGATCTGGCCCGAGCCGAGCACCAGCGCATCGTCGATTTCTGGACGGCGGAACGGGTGGCAAGTGCAATCCCCCGCGGGTTCGTGCTCGACCCTGCCACGGGCCGTGCCATCCCCGCCCATCATGCCCCCGGTCACGGCGGTGGTCCCGGCGGCGGCGGCGGGAATGGTGGAGGCACCGAGACGGTGACCGGCGCCTCATGGGAGGGCGGGGGCACCGTGAAGAGCACCACCGGGAAGGTGCTCTTCTCGCTCGGTTTGGACTTCTACGTGTGCTCCGCAAGCCTCGTCGACGACTCCAGGGCGAACTTCTCACTGGTCCTCACCGCGGCCCACTGTGTCTACGACAACCAGGGTGGCGGCCAGTTCGCCGAGAACTGGATGTTCATCCCCGACTACGACGCCCAACCCGCGCCGCTGACCACCAGTGGATCCTTCTGCGCAGACACCCTCCACGGATGCTGGACAGCGACCGCCCTCGTCCTCCACGACGGGTTCGCCTCGGCCGGCGGGTTCAACGCCACCGCCATCACCCACGACTTCGCCTTCGCAGTCCTGGGACAGGGCGGGCACAACGGGAAGACGCAGGCGGACACCCTGGGCACCCACAGCATCGCCTTCACCGACGTGTCGAAGGGAACCCAAGTCTTCGCCTTCGGTTACCCGCACGCCAGCCCGTATGACGGGAAGGACCTGGTCTACTGCGCCGGTGGAGCCGACTTCGACACCCGGCTGGCCCGGCTCACCTACAAGCTGCGCTGCGACATGACCGGGGGGTCGTCGGGTGGCCCGTGGTACTACCAGTTCGCCAAGGACACCGGACAGGGCGTCGCCATCTCGGTGAACTCCTACCGTTACCTGGGCGGAAGCGACATGTACGGCCCCAAGTTCAACTCGAACACCAACGCCGTCTACAACGCCGCAGACGGGGCCACGAAGAACACCATCGTCGGCGGCGGGTAACCCGCCAACAAGGTGTTCGGCCGACGACGGCCGAGCAACTGCAAACGCCCTCCGTACCCACCCCGGGTGGCGGATGATGGTGGCCCGCGCTCCAGGGCACGGAGTCGGCCGGGCAGTGGCCGTCGGCGGGAGACCGGGCCGAGATTGCGTTACGGATCGACGCCTCCCTGACCATCGATCCCCCACCAGGGGAGACGGCATACCCGAGCGGGTGGTCTACCGGTCGACGAACTCGACCTCTGGTAGACGGATGCGATACCCGTTGGACGGGTTGGCAAGCCGGGTCTGCACGGTGTGGTGGACCAGGGCGCCCTCGGGAAGCTTCCGTTTCCGCCACCCCACCCCCAGAATCGCCCAGACCCATCCGGCAGGATGAGAGGGGCCGTGAGCCAGATCCTCGGACAGCGGCTCCCCCTGCCTGACCCCGACATGCTCGGCGTACTTGCGGGGTCGTACCATCATCCCCAGATCGACGGCTTCCTCGACCACCCACTTCAATGCGATCCGCGACAGATCTCTCTGAGGGAAGCCGCCGCCGACATCGCTGTGGACCCCGGCAAACCACACCTCTTTGCGGGTACGGTCAGGTTCGTCGACGGTGGGATTGTCGATCAGGTACTCGGCGTAGTAGCGGCGTTTCTCGTCGATGGAGACCGCATGCCGGACATGTGACACTCCTGACATGTTCCGGGTGAACGGCCACTTGGCCTGGCGGAACCGTCCGAGCAGGTTGAACCAGCCGACGAACTTGACCGTGTCCCACACTCCGACGAAGTGGACCGGTGCCGGAAACCTCTTGAACTCCGGGTTCCCGAACGTAGAACTCCAGTGTTGGACGTTGTTCCAGAACTTCTCTCCTTTTTCCTCCGGGGCTCCGGGCCGGGGCGCCCCGGTGTACAGCTTCATGGCATAAGGCACCAGGTTGACTGCCCCCCGCTCCAAGAGGCCGACAGTTCTCAGCAGCCCGGCAAGGGCCCGCGCCGTGTAGGCCCCACGACTGAAGCCGAAGATGAAAATCCGGTCGTCCGGTTCGTAGTTCTCCATCAGGAACTGGTATGCCTCGGCGATGTTGCCGTCGACACCGTGACCGAACGCCAGGCCACCCACCCGGGTCAGAGCCTTGCCCAGCCGACTGGTAGCACTCCTCGCACCCATCGTCCCGACTCCCGGGTCGTAGTAGGTGATCTGTTGTCCGGCCTTGCGAAGGGCCAGGTCGAAGACCCGAGCGACGTTGGTGGTGTTGCGTTCCGGCTCATTGGCCGTCCCGTCAAGACAGATGATGATGTTCTTGGCCATCGGTCGTACCTCGGGTTGTGACTCCTCCGCCCGCGAGCCGTCGGAATTAAAGCTCAATTGCCAATCCGCGGGGATAGTTGGCCACATAGCCACGATCTTCCTGCAGTTCGGGGTCGGCCCACATCTCGTTGTAGGGGCTCCGATAGTTG
>CAYVTP010000197.1:0-2460 GCA_964454615.1 uncultured Acidimicrobiaceae bacterium
CAATCGGAATCGTCGGCGCGACCGGCGCCGGCAAGAGCACGCTGATCGACCTCATCGTGGCACTCTCCGCACCCACAAGTGGAAAGATCACAGTCGACGGTGTCGAGCTTCAGGGAAACGAAGCAGCCTGGCAGAGGAATGTCGGCCTGGTCTCTCAGCAGGTGTTCCTTCTCGACGACACCCTCCGCAACAACATCGCCATAGGCATTCCACCGGGCGAGATCGATGAGTCGCTGGTCGAGGAAGCCGTATTGCTTGCCCAACTCGGGGATTTCGTGGCGACCCTTCCGTTGGGCCTGGACACTTTCCTCGGGGAGCGGGGTATACGCATATCCGGCGGCCAGCAGCAGAGAGTGGCGATCGCTCGCGCTCTCTACAGGAGACCCACCGTTCTAGTCTTTGACGAGGGCACCTCCGCTTTGGACAATCTGACCGAGGCCGCTCTCGTAGAAGCCGTCAGCCAGCTCAGGGAGAGTCACACCATCATCACCGTGGCGCACCGGTTGACGACAGTCCAGGGGCACGACCGGATTGTCTTCATGCGTGACGGACGAATCAACGACGTCGGCGGATTCGACGAGCTGACGGAGCGCAACGCGGAATTTCGGCGCCTCTCACGGCTGTCAGGGAACGGCGACTAGCGGCCGAAGGGTCAACCATGATCAGTGAGCGGTGTTCCAAAGATGAACTCTCGCAACTTGACGCCCACCACACCGAGTGAATAGTGCGTCTCTGCCCTCTGGCGCGCCCGGGCACCGAGTCGAAGGCAGAGGCCCGGATCGTCGATCAGCCGCTCCAGGGCGGACACCATCGCCTGGACATCCTCCCGCGGGACGACGACGCCTCCGGACTGATCGCCATCGGGGAGAATGTCAATGACTCCTGGCGCGTCGGCCGCGACGATGGGCAACCCCAATGCCATGGCTTCGATGGGCGCTACCGGGAATCCCTCGTGGCGGGAAGGAAGCACGTAGACATCCGCGGCACACTGGTATGGAAGTAGTTCCTCCCGATCGGTGAGGAACTCGTCACGCCAATGGATCGAGCGAACCCCATCCACCATCCGATGGAATTCCGCCGCATCTTCTCCGCTTCCGACAAGCAATAGCAGTAGGCCGTCGTCGGGTCGTTTCCTGCAGATGCTCGTCCAAGCCGCAACCAGGACGTCGAGACCCTTCCGGTGGATCACAACTCTGCCATTCCATCCGACGATACGATCAGCCTCGGAGAATCCCAGAGTCCTTCTGGCGGAGTCACGGGTGACCAAGGTCAACGGTTGGATGTCGATTGCGTTTGGAGCGTCCGATATCCGGTGGACCGGGATCTCGTAGGTCTGCTTCACCCGCTGTCTCTCCACACTCGAGGCGATGATCAGACCGGCGCAAACGCGCACCGTGAACGGCCGTACGAAGCGTTCAAGTCGACTGTGTGGCTTGTCGCCACCTTGGAAAGTTGCAAAGACCGGCAACTTCGTGAGCTTTCCGACCATCACGAGGATGTCGAAGCGGGCGTGTTCGTACTCCTGGGTGAGAACTGCGTCGGCCCCCGCACGGCGCAGCTCGCGCACGAGCTTGAGAAGGGGAAGCGAGTTGTACGACGCTATCGAACTGAGACTCTTACGGAAGTTGGATCGTCGGTACAGCGCTCGGAACCATCGATGTCGCCGCGGGGCAGGCAGAATTGACACGTCGGCACCGGTGGGTTGATGGATGAATCGTCTCGTCTCCCGAACCCGGGCTGACACGTGGATGAGCGATGTGCGCACGCCGGCTGCGGCGAGGGCCTGGATGTAACCGACAAACCAGGAGCCCGTGAACTCGTCTTCGAATTGTTCGAGCGAGACGTCGATAGTGTCGAAAAAGTCCTCGAACAGATCCCCCCAAAGCACTAGCGCGAGGGAGGGCCCGGCGGTAGGCCCACCAATGCTCATCAGGGTTCCACGCCCAGAGCCTCTCGAACCCACAAGTCGTCGAGGATCACCTGTCCCAGCACGGTGGGCAGCGTCTGTGCAAGCAGTGGGAGGCGGTTGTGGGTGGGGATCACAACCGAGACCAGTGGCTCCATCAGCCGGGTTCTCCAGTCGCGCCCATCGAGCGCAACCGTGCACGCAGGCGACCAGCGATCCGACGCGCGGCGGCGACTCTGGGATGACGGTACGGAAGCCAAGCCCGTCGTAGAGCGCGCCAGACCCGCCGATCTTGCGAACCCCTCTCAAGCAGATAGTGCTCGTACCAGACAAGGAACTCGCGCCTTGTCTCGTCATGATCGAGATCAACGGTCGTCATGGTGATCTGTCCCGGATGGCGTCGATATCGGTCCCAGCAGCGGCTCGACACCCAGACCGAGGTTTCCAGGTAGGCCTTGGAGAGAAACCCCTGATCCTCATAGGCGGGGCGGAGGTGCTCTTCCCATCCACCGACACGCTCGACCAGTTCACGCCGAATCATCCACGAGGACGGA
>CAYVTP010000198.1:0-310 GCA_964454615.1 uncultured Acidimicrobiaceae bacterium
GCTGTCCTCGCAGCGCTGGTCACATGGTGGCTTCTCGGAGCGCGGAGCCCGGAGCAAACACGACGGCAATCGGATGCGACGGTCGATGGTTGACCATCCCGTACGAATCGACGGATTGAGAACAGGCCTCTTCGGCGTCCTAGCTCTCGCCTTTGGAGTGCTCGCGCTCTGGAGCTCGTGGAATCCGGGATACCACTACCTGACCCGTGCCGCTGCGTTCACCGTACTCGGGGCTGGAGCCATCTATCTATGGATGAGACAACGCAACAGTCACTACTCCCTCGCGGTCGCGTTCGGTTATGTCACCGCC
>CAYVTP010000198.1:320-2451 GCA_964454615.1 uncultured Acidimicrobiaceae bacterium
GTGTCCTCGTTGAGTGGCTCACCGCACCTGCGAACCAAACAGGGTCAATCAACATCTGGTTCACCCCGTTGCTGGTGGTGTTCATGCTCGCTACCGCTGTCACCGCCATAGCCAGATTCAGACCACGCAGAACAACTGATCCCGCGCAATAACGCTCCAATTGAAGACCGCCCGGGATCGGCACCTCGTGATCGCGTCGGAACCCTGGATTCCCGACACCGGATAGGCATGCAAAGGCTTCGTTGTCCATGTCGGCTTGCTGACTCTCTGAGCTACACCAGTTGGGCAACGAATCGATCGATGTGGTTCATCACCGATTGCAACACGTGGATCGACCCGATCGGGTTGTCCGGATGCTGCAGCAAGTGATCAGCACCGTCGACCTCAAACAGGTCAATGCCAGGGAGACCCTGGGCGAACTGACTGTCCCATGTCGGATCGGCCGTGCCTCCGACGAGAAGAGTGGGAGCGGTCGAGTTGACAAGGGCCGCACGGACACTCTCTTCATCCAGTAACGGTGTTAGCCAAACCCCTGGGAGTCCTTCGTCAGCTGCGGTCGGAAGCGCCAACGTCGATAGCGATTTCGCCACTACAAGACGCGTCGACACCACACCGATATGTTCGAGCGCAGCACTGATTCTCTCACCGACCCACTGGTGGGCGTCGATCGAACGGTCCCATTCGTCCCACACGTCAAGCACCGACCAGCCCTGTGCCTGCAGCGTCTCCCTTGTGTACCAGAGCAAAGGCGCCGCAGGCAGATAGAACGCTCCGGGAAGTGTCACCGCCACCCGCTCTGGATCTCCAGCGAACCAGTAGCCGCGGCAGACTCCGAGGTCGACACGCTCCATGTACAGCGAGCCTATTCCGTCTCCAGGCACCCATACCACAACTGATCCGGGGCAAGACACGCATCCTGAAACCGAGCAGAACGGCACTTCGGCGTGCGGTTCTAACCGCCGATTCGGCTCGGATACGAACGGATCTCAAGGTCTCAGCGTGTCGGGAACATGCGCATGGGCATCCCATGTGCTCGGCCTTTGGAGATCAAAGCTCGGCCACGACTTGGGCTGTTGCGAGCATGTCTCCCCCGACGGGCTGCAGCTCGACTTGGGTGCATAGCAGGCCCGTTGAGACCCTCTCCACCACACCCCACTCCCAGATGGCGGTCGGGTCGAGTCCGGTTGCGCTCGCTAGCCGGTGGGCACGATTCCACGGACCCTCCTCCAAGAGCTCCACCGGGTCTTCACGCATGATGATGCCAAGGTCGTATTCAGGTTCGACCAGGAGACCATCGGGATCGACGAGGCTGAAGCCGTCATCAGCTTCGAGGGCGTTCCACTGGTGAACGTCGCCATGCACCAGTCTCGCCCGCTCGTCGTCGTGGGCGGCGATCCGCCGTTCACCGCAGGCAACCGCGTGGTCGATCGTCCGCTCGGGAAGCGGGCGGTCGAGCGCTTCCCAGGTGGCTGTGACGAAGTTGATCAGCCAGCGGCCCTTGTCGGCTCCGGTGGGGAGGCCGCAGTCGGACGCCGGACGCCACAATCGAGCGGCCGTTGAGCACAAGATCTCATGACGCTTCAGTAACGGAATCGAAAGGTCGAACATGGAGCGGCCGAGCCGTTCCATCAGAAGCGCACCACGGGTCCGGTCGTGTCTGAACAGCCGAGGACAACCCTCACCATCGGCCAACCGCAGCACCGTGATCTCGTTCCCCGCCGCGTCGAAATCGCCAGGGATGAGCAGCTTGAGCACGGCCGGAGTGCCATCCGCCAGGCTCACCTCGAGGACGAATGATTCGGTCCCGCCGTCGAGCGAGCGGCCCGGCATGAACTCCCATTCGTCGGCCAGCACCGCGACCAGATCCGGCAGTTGCTCGATCCACCAGGAAGCGCCCGCCATGACAGCCTTGTTCCTCACGACGTCAGACACCTGAAACATGATCAGGTGAGGCTATCGCTGCGCAGCGTTGTCACCTCGTGCGCTCGGCGTCGGTTTCGACCCACGCGCCAAGGTCCCCCGCCCCCGATCACCAGATATGGCGCACAATCGTCCATATCGAAGACCGTCCGGTATCGGCACCTCGGCGCTTAGGACGCACATGGGCACTCGCCTCGGATCTGAGCCGGGA
>CAYVTP010000199.1:0-2434 GCA_964454615.1 uncultured Acidimicrobiaceae bacterium
TAGAGTATGAAGGTTGCCAGCTTGCCCGCGTAGCGGACTTCGAGCACACCATGTCCTCTCAGGTAGAGGACACCGGCAACCACGGCCATCAGAACCTCTCTGGCCACAAGGGCGATCCCTATGACCGGCGGGATGATCCCCACGATTAGCCCCCCGACCACTGCCGAGAAGATCATCAGTCGGTCGGCCACCGGGTCGAGGATCGCCCCCAGCTTCGAAACCTGGTTCAACTTCCGAGCCAGGTAGCCGTCGAGCCAGTCGCTCCAACCGATGATGAACACGAACCAGGCGGCGAGCACGATCCGGTCGCCGAGCAGGAACCACCAGAAGGCGACCACCCCTGCCAGGCGAACGAAGGTGACCAGGTTGGGGATTGTCAGGATACGATCGCGGGGTCGCTTGTCGGTCACCGCCGTGGAGACTAACGGGGGGCAACCCTCCCCACGTCGGTGATCCCACCCAGCCTCGCCTGGATTCCCCCGATGGCGATGCCGAGCTCGTACCCCACCCGGTCGGTTCGGTAGGCCTCGGTGATGGTGGCTCCGTAGAGGAGCAGGTAGGGCAGGTCGGAGGCGAGTATCTGCTCCATCTCCCAGAGTGCCGACCTGGCATCTGCGTGTGTGGTCGCCCTCTCGTAGGACGCCAGAGCCTCGGCAAAAGAAGCCGACATGTAGCCGGTGTTGTTCATCGGCCCGTCGGCAGCGAAGAAGAGCCGGTGAAACCCGGGGAGAGATGGGTCGCCCAGCGACCAGCCCAGCAGGTACAGGTCATAGCCATGCGTACCGTCCTCCCCGACTCTGAAGGTCAGGTCGACCACGGTGTCGAAATCTGTCTCCAGCACCAACACACCGAAGCCGAGCCAGCGGAGCAGATCAGCCACCTGGCCGGCGTGCGCCGGGCGTAGCGGGTCCCACATGTCGCCGGGAGTGAGGATGGTCAGCGGCCTTGGCGGCTCTCCTGCGATCGTCAAGCCCGCACCGCTCGCACCGTCGGGCCAGTCGGCGGGCTCGGACTCCCAGGAGTACCCGGCATCACGCAGCATTTCCATGGCAGATGAGATGCGCTCCTCCATCGGTGCCAGGTAGGGGGCGGCGATGGCCTCGGCGCGCGCTGGGTCGTGCCATGCGCTGTTTGCCGCGGGGATGTAGGAGTCGAGTTGGCGGGGCAGGAGAAGGGCCAGGGCCCGACGAAATGCCGGTGAGGACATCGGCTCCCGCTCCAGGTTGAAGCCCAGGTAGCGAATCCCGTTCGAGGGGCTGTCTACCAGGACCACCTCGCCGGGGAGGTCCTGGTAGTGGCGGATGTCGACTCCTCTTGGAGTGAGGACCACGTCTATCTCGCCGCTTGCCAGTGCGGTGGCCGCGTCGGCCTCCTCGTCGAACACGTGGTACTCCACACGGTCGGGTGTGTCGGCGAGGGTGTATCCCGGGTTTGCCACACTGACCACGAGGGTTTCGGTGACTGCTTCGATTGCCAGCGGCCCACCGGCGACGTCACCGCCTCCGTCGAGTGCGTAGAGCTCGTCGGCGGTCTCCAGGCCGGCCACGATGTCCTCCCAGACGTGAGCGGGCATGATCGGGGCGGTGCCGATGGCATGAGGCCAGACGCTGATGGGCGGCCTCCCGGAGAACGTTATCCGCACCAGGTGGCTGGCCTCGGCGCTGACAGACACCACCCCTTCCGGGAACGAGGTCTCCCATGCACCACCCAGGTCGAGCCGCCGGGCGGTCTCGAAGGTGAAGACGACATCGAACGCAGTGATCGCTCTCCCGTCGCTCCATGCGAGCTCTGGATCGAGCCCGACGAGGACATACCAGCCGTTCTCCTCCTCGACCGGCTCCGCCAGGACGGTGCCGACCTCGGGCTGGAGCGTGGCGTCGGAGGCTCTTACCTGATACAGGGCGGGCTTGGTGGGTCCCAGGATGTAGGCATCCCAGACGCTCGACCCCGAACCGTGGAACTTCCAATAGTTGTCCGTGGTGGGCCCGGAGAGGACGCCGATCCGGTACACGAAGGGCTCTTCGGGCTCCGGCTGTGTGCTCGTCGATGAAGAGGTGGGACCTGCTGGCGGAGGAGGAAGGATCTCGGTGGCTCCCGGTTCCCGGGCAGGCGCGGTCCCCACGACCGCCGCTATGGCGATCATGACCAGGATGACGGTGGCCGCTACTGCTCTGATGACTCTTCCCACGAATGCCTCCAGTAGGGAGAATCGGCATGTGGGACGGCGGTCTTGCGGACTTTCTCCTCACGGCTGCATGGGGCACGCGAGTCCGATGCGACCTAGACGCGCTCGGGGAGGCTGGGGCTGTGCCGATGCCCCGCACCGGATCTACACTGACGGGCCTACCAACGGGCTGTGGCGCAGCTTGGTAGCGCGCTTGACTGGGGGTCAAGAGGTCGTGGGTTCAAATCCCGCCAGCCCGACAAATGCGAT
>CAYVTP010000200.1:0-2432 GCA_964454615.1 uncultured Acidimicrobiaceae bacterium
GTCGCCCGGGTGAGAGCGATCTCGTGTCCGACCCTGGTCATCCAGGGCACCGCCGACCCTATCGTCTCGCCATCAGCGGTCCGATGGCTGACGTCACTCCGGTCGGATTGGGCCCATATCGAGATGCCGGACACCGGGCACACGCCACAGCTCGACGCTCCGGTCAGGTTCTACCAGGCGATCTCCGGCTGGCTACGGGAACAGCAGCCCTCACTAACCTGACTCCATGTCCGGTAACCGCGGCGAGACCATCGGGGAAGACTTCGTCCGTCAGCTCGTCGACTCCGACCCGGTAGAGACCTCTGAGTGGCTGGACTCCCTGGATGCAGTGGTCCACGCAAAGGGCCCCATGCGGGCCCGATTCATCCTGGCCAAGCTCATGCAACGTGCCCACGAGACCAGGCTGGGAGTCCCCGGGGCAGTGACCACGCCGTATGTGAACACCATCCCACTCGAGGAACAACCCGACTTCCCCGGTGACGTCGAGATGGAGCAACGGATCCGGCGATTCGTCCGGTGGAACGCCGCGGTCATGGTGATCAAGGCCAATCACCGGGAGAAGGGGATTGGGGGCCACCTGTCCACTTTCGCATCCTCGGCCACCCTCTACGAGATCGGTTTCAACCACTTCTTCCGTGGCAAGGACCATCCTGGTGGCGGCGACCACATCTACTTCCAGGGTCACGCCGCCCCCGGTATCTACGCCCGCGCCTATCTCGAAGGGCGAGTCTACGAGGACCAGCTCGACAATTTCCGGGCCGAGATCGGGGGAAGGGGCCCCTCGTCGTATCCCCACCCCCGGCTGATGCCCGACTTCTGGGAGTTCCCCACCGTCTCGATGGGGCTCGGGCCTATCAATTCGATCTACCACGCCCGTTTCAACCGCTACATCCAGCACCGTGGCTTGAGCGACACCTCGCAGTCGAAGGTGTGGTGCTTCATCGGCGATGGAGAGACTGATGAGCCTGAGAGCCTCGGCGCCATCTCGCTTGCGGCCCGAGAGGGCCTCGACAACCTCATCTGGGTGATCAACTGCAACCTGCAGCGGCTCGACGGTCCGGTGAGAGGGAACGGTCAGATCATCACCCAGTTGGAGGCCGTGTTCCGCGGTGCCGGCTGGAACGTCATCAAGGTGATCTGGGGAAGCGGATGGGACGAGTTGCTGGCCAAGGACGACGAAGGTGCCCTGGTCGAGGTGATGGGAGCCACGCTCGACGGGGAGTACCAGCGCTACAAGGCCGAGAGCGGGGCCTACGTCCGTGACCACTTCTTCGGTAAGGATCCCCGCACCAAGGCGATGGTGGCGGACTGGTCCGACGAGCGTATCTGGAAGCTGCGCCGGGGAGGGCTCGACTTCCGCAAGGTGTACGCCGCCTTCAAGGTGGCTACCGAGTTGGACAACGGCAAACCGACGGTGATATTGGCGAAGACCATCAAGGGCTGGACGCTCGGCCCCGATGTGGAGGGCCGGAATGCCACCCACCAGATCAAAGAGCTCACCAACAAGCAGCTGCTCGGGCTCCGCGACACACTCCACCTGCAGGAGGAGATCCCCGACGACGCCCTGGAGGGCGATGCCGAGCCGCCCTACTTCCGCCCAGAACCGGGGACTCCGGAGCACGACTACCTGAGGGCGCGGCGGCATAGCCTGGGCGGGTTTCTGCCCGAGAGGAGGGTCGAACCGGCCAGCCTCACCCTCCCGGCGGGAGAGACCTATGCCGAGGTCTATGCCGGCTCGGGGAAGGTGGAGGCCTCCACCACCTCGGCCTTCGTGCGGTTGCTCCGTGGCCTGAGCAGGGTGGACGGGTTCGGACCTCACGTGGTCCCGATAGTTCCCGACGAGGCCCGGACCTTCGGGATGGACTCCCTCTTCCGTGAGATGAAGATCTACGCGGCCCGGGGACAGTTGTACGAACCGGTGGACGCCTCCATGATCCTCTCGTACTCTGAGGCCCAGGACGGCCAGATCCTCGAGGAAGGGATCACCGAGGCCGGATCACTCGCCTCATGGACGGCGGCGGCCACCTCCTACGCCACGACCGGTGTCCCGATGGTTCCCTTCTTCATCTTCTACTCGATGTTCGGCTTCCAGAGGGTCGGCGACCTGATCTGGTCGGCGGCCGATGCCAGGGCACGGGGGTTTCTCCTGGGAGCCACGGCCGGGCGGACGACCCTGGCCGGGGAGGGCCTGCAACACCAGGACGGACACAGTCTGGTCCTGGCGTCGACGGTCCCCGTGTGCCAGGCATACGACCCGGCCTTCGCCTACGAGGTGGGGGCCATCATCGAGGACGGGATCAAGCGGATGTATGGCCCCGAGCCGGAGGACGTCTTCTACTACCTGACCCTGTACAACGAGAACTACCCGCAGCCCGAGAAGCCGGAAGGTGTCGCTCGGGGAATCCTCGACGGCCTCTACCTGTGGGCTTCGG
>CAYVTP010000201.1:0-2424 GCA_964454615.1 uncultured Acidimicrobiaceae bacterium
AACCCTCGCCGCCAGCTTGGAAGGCTGGAGCTCTACCGTTGAGCTACACCCGCGACTGAGTAGCCCATTCTAGATGACCGGTCGGGCTGGTCGGACTTGAACCGACGACCTCCTGCTCCCAAAGCAGGCGCGCTACCAAGCTGCGCCACAGCCCGGATCGATAGAAATGGTACTGCCGCGACTCGCCTCGGCCACACCGGAGATCAGCCGAGGACCATCAGGATTGCGATCGCCGCCATCGTCAGGCCCGGCGGGAGAAGGCATGCGGCCAGGATCTGGCTGGTCCTGGCAACGATCATCCCCCGGATGACGAGAGCAGAGACACCTATGGCGACCAACGCGATCAAGGCGAAAACGATGTAGATGGCGGCGACCAGGCCCTCCCAGCCATCCAGGTCGCGGGCCGACACCACCAGGAGCACGCCCAGTGCGACGACCACCAGGGCCCACACCAGAAGGATGTTCCTGGCGGCCGGATCGAGTCTCCTGCCTCCGGGGGCGGGTCCTTCCGGCCATGTCATCGTGCTGATCCTATTGGGCCAGGGCCACGATCCGGGTGAAACCTGTCAGGGGCGTCCGATACGTTGCAACCATGGAACTCGAGGCAGCAATCCTCGAGCGGGTGAGGAATTGGCATGGGTCATCCAGGTGGGAGCGTGCCGAGCTGGGCCGCGACCTCCGCAGGCATGGGCTCTCATACGGCGAGATCATGGAGTTGGTCCCGGTCAAGAAGTCGACCCTGGCGACCTGGTGCCGGGAAGTGGTCCTTACCGATGAGCAGTGGGCGAGCATCAAGAAGCGAAGAGCCCCGCTGCCTGGCTACCGGAGAAACACGAACCACAGACGTCGAAACGAGATCGCAGAGATTCGCAAGCGCGCGCGAGCCCAGGTTCCCGAAGTGATAAACGATCCGCTTTGGCTGGCAGGAATTGTCCTGTACTGGGCAGAGGGTTCGAAGTCGTCCGGGCACGTCGCCATGGCCAACACTGATCCCCGAGCGCTAAGGCTGTTCATTCGATGGTCGATGGCCTTTCTGACCCCGGCTGGTTTCTCGCTCCACCTTCATCTTCATGAAGGCAATGACGAGGGCGCGGCAAGAACCTTCTGGGTCGACGAGACGGGGCTGACGGAGGCCAACTTTCACAAGACTTTCATCAAACCCAAGGGCACCGGGCACCGCAAGAACCACCTGGCCCACGGCATCTGCACAGTGAAGGTTCGCCGAGCCGCCGACTCGTGGAATGTCATCATGGAGTGGATCGATGCGCTGTCCGAACATTTCGGCCTCAACGAACCTCCTATTAGAATTCTGTCGGGCCGCTAGCTCAATTCGGCAGAGCAGGACTCTCTTAAAGTCAAGGTTGTGGGTTCAAGTCCCACGCGGCCCACCATATCCCACGATCCAGCGCTCTCTGACGAGCTGACGCCCCACTCGGTGGCGACGGCAACCAACACGATCCAGGTTCCTCATCGAGGCCTTCAGAACAGGGACGCGTCATATGCCCATGGGGTTGACGTCCGATGGGCTGGCGGACCCGACAGGTCGACCGGCCCTCGAGGGGGTTACTCAGCGGATGAGGATTGTTGCCGGCTGCAAGGGGAACTCGAGGGACCGGCCGTACAAGGGTCGGACTCGAAGGAAACCTTGTCCCGATGCCTCGAACTTGTCTGTTACCCACTGGGCATGCGTGGTCTGGGTCCCAGCAGAACCCGAGTAGTTGACTTTGGCACGAGGCGAGAAGAAGATGCCTTCCATCTGAAGGTCCGCCTGCCCGGCCCAACTGTGTAGCAGAGGCGAGTCAGACCACAGGGCGAGGCCATCGAACTTGTGATCGGCGAGCTGGGGTGCGATCCAGATCAGCGCACCCGACCCTCCGGTCAGCGAGATCGTCGATGTCCGCGAAAAGTACACCATCGTGTACCGGAAGGTCAGGGATGCACCACCGGCCTTCTTCAGCTCCCCGTTTCGAAAGAACGCGTATCCGGGATTGGACTGCGTGTTGACGATGGCAAGGCTTCCTTGGGCACCGACCGAGACATCCCTGTCGAAGACCACGTTGCCCCTGATGGTGACCTTGTTGTTGACCGAGAACCCCCCGCCTGATGAACAGTTGATCCACCAGTTGCCGGAGATGTCGATGTCGGCATAGGAGCTGGGAAGATTGCATGGATACCCCGCGGCTGTCCAGCTCTGGAATCCGAGGGGTGGCCCTGTTTGGCCGACTTCCGTGATCAGGTCATGGATGTGGGGCGCCGGAGTCTCTTTGCACCCGGGGATGTCCTGGCCGTTGGCGGTGGTCAGCGGCGCGGTGGCCCACGCCAGCGATGAGTCCAACGTGGTGTAGTCGGGCTGGCAGTTGTAGAGGTAATCGACCGGGGCGCGGGTGAGCCGGGACGGCAACCGGGTCGGCGGCGGGTTGGGCT
>CAYVTP010000202.1:0-1445 GCA_964454615.1 uncultured Acidimicrobiaceae bacterium
GACACCTGGTGCATCCATATGTATCTGTCTAGATCGGATTCGGGGATTTCAGAGCCGTCTTGACGATCCTCTAACGCGAATGCTCCGATTCTTGATGGGCCCATGACATCTTGAGCGAGCACGATGGACCGCAAACCGTCGATGGGGGTTAGCGTCGCGTGTATGAGCCGAGGCAGGCTGCGTGTGTTTCTCGGGGCTGCCCCGGGCGTTGGCAAGACCTTTGCCATGCTCGAGGAGGGCCATCGTCTCCAACGGGAGAGACGTGACGTTGTCGTGGGGTTTGTCAATACCCACGATCGTGTCGAGATATCCGATCTCCTCGATGGCCTCGAGGTGATTACTCGGCTGGCCCCGGGGGTCCGCGGTGATGCAGTTGGGGTGATGGATCTCAAGGCTGTTCTCGACCGCGCGCCAGAGGTCGCATTGGTCGACGAGCTGGCCGGGCGCAACCCTCCAGGTTCCTCGCAGGCGACACGCTGGGAGGACATCGAAGGACTTCTCGACGCCGGAATCGACGTTCTGACGACCCTCAACGTGCAGAATCTGGAGTCGTTGAATGACGTCGTCTACGAGATCACCGGTGTCAGAGAGACAAACACCATCGCCGATTCTCTCGTCCGTCAGCGAGCCGAAGTAGAGCTGGTCGATATCACCCAAGAAGGAATCCAGGAAAGACTGACCGCGGGAAAGATCTATCAGGCCGAGGAGATCGATGCCGCCCTCGCCAACTACTTCCGTCCCGGAAACCTCTCGGCGCTACGTGAGCTGGCCCTGTCCTGGACTGCAGACCGGGTCGACGAGACCCTCACCGAGTACCGACTGATGCACGGGATAGAGCAGCCGTGGGAGACCAAGGAGCGCATCGTCGTTGGACTCTTGGCTGCCGAGGGTGCCGATGTGATAGTCCGCAGGGCGGCGCGAACCGCGTTGAGGTCCCGAGCTGAACTGGTGGGGGTCTTCGTGCGGCCCACCGCCGGCCTCGATGACAACGAGACCCGGCATCTGGAAGAACTAAGAGGCCTGCTCGAGAGGTTGGGAGGGTCATACCACGAGGTAGTCGGCGACAACACTGCCGAATCGGTGGTGGCATTCGCCAAAGCGGAGAACGCCACCCAGATCGTCTTGGGAGCCTCCCGACGCTCCGGGCTGAGCGAGTGGTCGGGGCGCTCCACGGTACGGCGGGTGATCAGAGACTCGGGAACCATCGAGGTTCACGTAATCTCCTATGAGGCAAGCCAACCCGCCCGTCGACGAAGACCTTCCCGGCGAAGTGTCCTGAGCCTACAACGGCGCGTGCTCGCCTGGACCACAGCAACACTCGGCTTGCCTCTACTGACTCTGCTGCTTCTTTCCTTACGCGGCCAGATCGCGCTCGAGAACGTCCTCCTCGGCTATCTGCTGGGTGCGGTAGCGATAGGAGTGATAGGGGGAGCTCTGCCCGCGGT
>CAYVTP010000202.1:1455-2414 GCA_964454615.1 uncultured Acidimicrobiaceae bacterium
CGATGCGATACGCGCTGAGATGATGGCCGCCGCCTGCGCCGCCTTCGCCGGCTTTCTCCTCGCCAACTGGTATTTCACACCTCCCTTCCTGACATGGAAGATCGCAGACGCAGACCACCTCTTCTCCCTCCTCGCCTTCCTCCTCGTCACCTCGGCAGTGGGTCTCCTCGTTGGAAACGCCACCCGACGAAGCGCAGAAGCGCGCAGAGCGCGCGCCCAGGCTGAAGCGTTGGCGGCAACCACGACCTCGATCCATCCACAGTTCGCGGAACAGGCATCTGGGTTGACAGGACGGATAAGGGATGTCTTCGCCATGAACGCCGCCGCCGTCCTGCACCGATCCGACGACGGCTGGGAGCCGCTCGCGGCAGTAGGTGCCACCGAGCTGAAACACCCCGACGAAGCCAGCGAAGTCATCCCGCTGACTGATGACACGATCCTCGCTCTCAGTGGTGGCAGTCTCACCGGCGACGACCGCAGGGTGCTCAGAGCATTCGCCGCCCAGATGGCTCAGGCACTCGAACGGGAGAAACTGGAGAAAGACGCCGCTGCCGTCGAGGCCATGGCCGAGACCGACCGCCTGCGAACCGCACTCCTGAATGCCGTATCCCACGACCTCCGAACCCCACTAGCGACCATCAAGGCATCCGTGACCAGTCTCCTCGAAACCGAAGTCGCCTGGTCACCTGAACAGACTCAAGCATTTCTGGACGTCATCCTCGAAGAGACCGAACATCTCAATCGAGTAGTCGGGAGGCTCCTCGACGCCAGCCGCATTCAAGTCGGGGCCGTACACGTATTCTTCGCCTCCGTTGGGCTGGACGAGGTTATCTCGTCAGCATTGTCCGGCCTCGGCACTGTGGAGCATCGTGTCGTAGTGGACGTGCCCGACGACCTTCCACCGGTGCAGACCGACCCCGCACTTCTGGAACGTGTCGTCGCCAACCTCATCGAGAACG
>CAYVTP010000203.1:0-2347 GCA_964454615.1 uncultured Acidimicrobiaceae bacterium
TCGATGTCGCCCTCCTCCTCGTCGACACCCCCACCGACAGCCGAGGTGTCTACACGCCGATGACCCGAGGACGGGAAGCCAACCACGCCTACGTGGTCACCGAAGACAACCAGACGCCTGTCGACGTGCTCAGCCAGGCACTCGCCAGAGATTGGATCGACCAGCCCGCCCACGCCCGCCGCCTCCAGCTCGACCCCCACCATTCCAAACAGGTCATACCCCACCAGTCGAGACAACTCGAACCCGAGGGCCCAGGTGACAAGACCGAGGAGCAGACGAAGAGTCGAACACTCGAGTTCGTCGCAGAACGAAAAGCACGACAGAAACGCGTGGAGCGTTCACGGGGCATCTGGTTATAGCCGACCAATTCATGGCAACCACCCAGCGTGATTTACCGAAGTGCGACTAAATGCCGGATAGCGCGCGAGGCTAGGTGCCCGATATCACGACAGCGCGGGAGTGATATGTGCTAATTGTCGGTCGTTTGGCCGACCGATCAAGCCTCCCTGTGCGTCACGCCGCCGAAGTCAGGCGCCTGGATTGCCATTCGCTATTGCAGATCCGAATCGGATGAGATTGGCGTCGCGGTCGAGACAAGCTCCCTCCCGCAGTCCGTAGCTAGTGTCGCTCGGCTCTACGAGACGCCCATCAATTCCGGCTTGGATCCATTCTCGATAGAGAGCGTCAGCATCATCAACGTACAGGTATACGGCACTCGTGTTCCGTTTCGGTTTCAGGTCATCTACCTGCGTGAGGTGGAGCTCGATGCCGTCACGTTCGGCGAACGCGTAGGGTTCCTGGCCTTCATAGCGGCGGACTGAGAACCCGAGTTTGCCGTAGTGCTCGACCGCCGAATCGATATCCCGGACCGGGAACACGGGAGAAAGACGGTCGAAGTTCACGGTCGAACGATAATCCGACCTGATCCCTCTTGGCCCTGACGGGGAATCGGACTCAGGTAGCGCACCAAACGGTTCTACAGCGGAATCGCCACTTCACACTCGGCGCTGTCGCATCCGAGTCAGACTTGGTGGTCCGTCAGTGGCGGCTACAAACGACGGGCGAGTCACGCCAAGCCACCGCCCGAGATCAGCATTACTCGAGCGAGAAGGCCCATATCTGAGACCGTCCGGGATCGGCACGTCGGCGTGCGGTGAGATTCTCGTCTATTGGAGTTTTGCGGCACGCTGCTGGGCTGCTCTGGTAGCCAGTTCGTCCAACTGACCTGTCACTCTGAGTGTGACCAATAGCCAGTTGAAGAGAATCCCCATGCTGACCCACGAAGCGATCCAGGAAACCGTCGCGGTCTCGACATTGACGTCGGTCAACGCCACTACCGACAGGGCGATCCCAAGGCTCAAAGAGGCACGACTCCAGGTTCGATCCTCGGCATCCACCGACAATATGAACATCCCCACACCAACCAGGAGAATCCCAACCGCCCACACGTAAGTAGGTGCCGCTTGCATCGAGAATTGAAACGCTCGGCCGGCCACCAGGTCGGTCGGTATTGTGTTGACGCGAACAAGGTCGACAACGTCCGGCCCGGGAAATTTGGACAGGTCGATCAGATCTCCGACCATCGCTATCACAATGCCAGACACGATGACATGAGCTGCCCGTTTGGCTCCCGGTAGAAGTGGAGTCACCACCAACAAGGGGGCCAACAGGAGAACCGTGGCCACCTCCGCCCACCGCCCCCACGCCATATAGCTCGCGATGATTGCGCCGAGCGTCGGCTCGTCGACCCCCAAGCCGATGTTCCACAGGACGGAGAACACCACCACGGCGGCGAGAGCGCCAAGCGCGAGCTGTAGGGCCCGTCGAACCAACATCCCAGCAAATCTACCCTGCAGGCGAGGGTGCCGACAGGCCACCGACCGGCAGAGGTTCAGGCCTGCCGATCGAACTGTCATTGCTCGCCAAACCCCCGGTGATGTCAGAGCATGCAGCTGGCGCAGATCGTCAGTTCTGGCGGATAACACTCCTTTCAGGAGGTGCGCGCTATCGGCACGTCCTGCTCGGGTCCTGTTGTCGGTGTAGCGAGCTAGCTCGAGCAAGACTCCGGTTCGTTTAGCTCCTGGGTTGTGCCTTCGGCAAGGTCGTCGGCGAACACTTCCCAGAATCGACACTCGGCTGAGCCAAGCTCCTCGAACGGCAAGTAGAGGACCATGTGGGAGATTGTGCAGTTGGAGCTGTGCGTCTTCCATGAGTGATGGAGTTGCTCGATTCCGTTGGATCGGAGCACGTCGTTGCTCCGCTCGACTTCGAATACCGACCCCGAGTCGTACATGACCAGTCGTGTCAGCGCGAAACGGTCGTCGACATTCCAGCCTGTCTCTGCCCA
>CAYVTP010000204.1:0-2310 GCA_964454615.1 uncultured Acidimicrobiaceae bacterium
TGGGGATCAACGATGCTACTTTGGGGGTCGAGGCCGGCAACAACTTTCCTCAGTCGAGCTTTGGCGGGGCCACCGTGGTGGTTCGAGTGGATATTTCGAACGGTGTGAGTACGATCCAGCACCGCATCGAGGTGGTGGTCAGCGGCGTCAATCTTCCTCCCGATCTGGTCATCGAGGCCGATATCGGCACGCCGGAGAATCCCAAGCGCCCCGGCGACGGGATGGGCTTTGATGCTTCCAAGAGCAAGGATCCCAACGGGGGAGAGATCAAGTACTTCTGGTCGATTGCCGGTCTCTCTGGCGGCCGTCCTTGCGAAGCGGCCATGGTGTTGTTCGGTTTCTACACCGATCGCCCGGGCCTCTCTGTCCCCAAGCTGACCTCCGACATGGAGATCCGCTTCGAGTTGGTGGTCGAGGATGGACTCCACGTCATCACGAAAACCTTCACCGGTTATGTGGCTGCCGACGCAGCCGGTTGCGGCAGCGTCCCGCCGCCCCCGCCTCCGCCCGATTCCGGAAGTCCGAGTGTCAGCGCCGGCGCCGATCAGTTCGTCGGCTACGGACAAACCGTCTTCCTGCGCGGAACTACCTCCGGTTTCGGCAGCAACCCGCTCAGCTACAGCTGGCAGCAGCTTTCCACCACCAGCGCCGACAACGTCGTTCTCAATGGGGCCCAGACCTCGGAGGCCAGCTTCACTGCTCCCAACCGGACCACCACCCTGCGTTTCCGCCTTACCGTCACGGGCGGTGGTCACAGTGCTTCGGCTGAGACCAACATTTATGTACAGCAGCAGCCCGGAGGGACCAGCCCCGGCGAGCCCTCAGGCAGCTGCGCCCCCGGAAATCAGCCTGCCGTGGCAACCGTTCCGGCCAGTCTGACGGCGACTCCCGCCCAGACGGTCTCCATCAACGCGGCGGGAAGTGATCCAGACAATACTACCGTGGTGATTCCCGGCATCGGGGGAGCGAGCGGTGTGCACTACCAGTGGGCCGTGGTGGATTCCAAGGGTCTGAACATCAATTTTCTCACTCCGTTGGCGACTCAAGTGGGAGGCCAAAGCTCCCAATTTGAGCTGCGTTTCACTGCTCCGGCCGTGACCTCGCCCACCACTGTCATCTTGGGCCTGACGGTCAGAGATGCGGCCGACTGTGGAACGACCTACAACGTCTCGGTCACTATCCAGTCTGGTCAATCGGCCAACCAGCCTCCCGCCGCTAACGCCGGTCCGGATCAGACCGTGACCCGAGGCAAACGGGTCGACCTGGACGGCAGCGCTTCCAGCGATCCGAACGGAGATGAACTCAGCTACTCCTGGGTCCGCATTGCCGGACCGGCGGTCACTCTTACCGGTGCCAACACCGCCACGCCGTACTTCACCGCTCCCAGCAACGTCACCAACGACATCGTGATCACCTTTCGGCTGACGGTCAATGACGGAAGGGGCGAAAGCGCCACGAGTCAGGTGCGGATCACAGTGCAGGGCAACAGGGCTCCCGTCATCCAGAGCGCGGGACCGGACCAGATCGTCTCGCCGGGAACTCCGATCACGCTTAGCGTGGTGGCTGAGGACCCCGATGAGGACACGTTGACTTATAACTGGATACGGCTTTCCGGTCCCAACGTTACCCTTGCCGGGGCCAATACCGCTACCGCTAAGTTCACTGCACCAGCCGTCCTGAGCGACAGCACCCTGGTTTTCCGTGTGACCGTCAGTGACGGGCTGGCTTCGGTCAACGCCGAGGTAACGATTGAGGTAAAGGCCGAGAACATCGCCTACCTACCCCAGGTCGCCGATGGGGTTTTCGAGGAGGGGAGTTTTCGAACCACCTTTATCATCTTTAACCCGAACAATTTCGACGTGAGCGTGGAGATCACCCTCACGGACTCGGAAGGTGCCCCCATGCAGGTCACGCTGCCCGGCGTGGGGACCGACTCTCGATTCACGCTGGAATTGAAGGCGCGTGGAGGACGCATCCTGCAGACTGAAGGAGAAGGAGAGCTTCGCACCGGGGCCGCGACAGTTGTGAGCCAGGAGGGAGCCGCGATTGGGGTGTCCGGCATCTTTACTGTCTTCGACCTGGAGGGGAATTTTCTGACTGAAGCCGGAGTGGGCAATTCTATTCCGGTCTCCGAGTTCGTGATCCCGGTCGACTCCAGCGGGGTCTTCAACACCGGCTTGGCGTTGTTTAACTTCGGTGAAGAGGATGTCACAATTAAGATGAGCCTGATCGATCAATCGGGCGAGGAAGAAGACTTGGCGGAGATGCTGCTGGGCGCGGGGCACCATAGGGCGCAGTTCGTGGCCGGCG
>CAYVTP010000205.1:0-2292 GCA_964454615.1 uncultured Acidimicrobiaceae bacterium
GGCTTCGGTACTCGACTGGTGGACCTGCCTTCGGGCAGGAGCACGAGGCGAGTCGAAAGCCCCGAGAGGGTAGAGACTTCGGTCCTTACTCCCTCGGGGTTTTTTCGCGTCCCGAGCCCCCTGCGGAGCAAAATGACCGTGGGCAGGCGAATGACTTGGGCGACTCAGATGCGGCAACTGGTCGAACTGAGCTCTAACCCCATGCGCACGGCTGGAACCTCACTAGGTTTCGGGCGAGATCCGCCACCGAGACCTTCAGGGAGTCTCAACTAGGGTGTCCTGCTGCGGCATACCCATTGAGGAGCAACCATGCAGGAGACGGTGGACGCCGGTCGCCAGGCCATCGAGGCCTACGACTGGGACCGGGCCCTCGAGGCCTTCGTCGCCGCCGACCGGGAGGACGGTCTGGGCCCGGACGATCTGATCCTCCTCGCCGACGCCCAATGGTGGCTGGGCTCCCTGGAAGACGCCGAACGGTCCCTGGAACGGGCGTACGCCGGGTTCCTCGACCAGGGCCTGAAGACTGATGCGGCTCTGGTGGCGGCGTCCCTGGCCTACATGGCGTTTCGTCGGCTCGCCACCTCGGTTGGTTCCGGTTGGGTGTCCCGCACCGAGCACTTGGTGGAGTCGGAGCCGGAGTCGTCGGCGAACGCCTGGCTGGCGCTCCACCGTCTGAACCAGGCCATGATGTTCGAGAACGACATGGAAGGGGCGGTCCGCCTCGCCGACGAGGCCTTTGACGTCGCCACCCGGACCAACACCCCTGAGGTTCGCTCCCTGGCGCTGAGTCTCAAGGGGATGGCCAAGGTCATGATGGGGGAGTGGAGGGAGGGGATGTCCCTCATCGACGAGGCGGTGGTGATGGCCATCTCGGAGCAGAAGAACCTGCGGGCGACCAGTAACGTGTACTGCATCACCATCGCCGCCTGCAGCGAACTGGCCGACTACCGCCGGGCAAAGGAGTGGACCGACCGGGCGGAGAAGTGGATGCATGAGCGTGGAGTGGGCGGCTACCCGGGAGTGTGCCAGGTGCACAGGGCGGAGCTGAAGCTGCTCCGCGGAGACTGGCCGGACGCACTGGAGGAGGCGCAACGGGCGTGCCGGGAGCTGGAACGGTTCAGCCTGTTTTTCGAGGTGGGTTTCGCCCGATATGAGATCGGTGAGGTGAAGCGGAGGATGGGCGACCTGGCAGGTGCGGACGAGGCATTCTCAGGGGCCTACGAGTACGGGCACCCGGCCCAACCGGGCATGTCGCTGCTGCTGCTCGACCGTGGCCAGGTCGATGACGCGGTTCGGTCGATTGCTGCCGCGCTGGAGCAGGCGTCGGGCCCTGGCAGTCGCCGCGGCAACGTGTCGTTGATGCGCGGGAGCCTGCTGCCAGCGCAGGTGGAGATCTCGTTGGCGGCCGATGACATCGAGACCGCGGTGTCAGCGGCCGAAGAGCTGGAGGAAGTGGCCAGGGTGTTCGAGAGCCCGGCTTGGCATGCGCGGGCGATGACCTGCCGGGGGGCGGTGGAGTTACACCGGGGGAACCTGAACGACGCCATCGACGGGTTGGGTCGTGCCTGGCGGTTGTGGCAGGACCTCGGCCTCCCTTACGAGAACGCCCGGTCGCGAGAATTGTTGGGGCGGGCCCGTCTCGCCCAGGGGGACACCATGGGGGCGGGTCTCGAGCTGAAGGCAGCGCACTCGACGTTCAGCCGGCTGGGGGCGAAGCGGGACCTGTCTCGGGTCGCCGGACTGATGGGGGAGGCGAATGTCGCCGTCACCTCCGACCGGGCGCGAAATACCAAGACGTTCATGTTCACCGATATCGTCGGCTCTACCGAGCTGATCTCACTGGTCGGCGACGAGGCGTGGGGGAGCCTGAAGGAGTGGCACGACCGTAGTCTGCGGGACTGCTTCCGCCGTCACCAGGGTGAGGAGATCAACCAGATGGGAGACGGCTTCTTCGTCGCCTTCGACGACCCTCGGGAGGCGTTGGACTGTGCGGTGGAGATCCAACGTCGTCTGGCGGAGCACCGCCGGGAGCACGGGTTCGCCCCCTGGGTGCGGATCGGGCTCCACACCGCAGAGGCGACCCGCCAGGGCGACGACTACACGGGGGCTGGGGTGCACGCCGCGGCCCGGGTCGGCGATCTAGGGGAGCGGGAGGAGATCGTGGTCTCCGCTCCGACCCTCGGGGCAATCGGGGAGGTCTCGTTGCCGGTGTCGGAGCCGAGGACGTTGACCCTCAAGGGAGTGTCTGGACCGATCGAGGTCCACACCATCGACTGGCGCTGAGCCGCTCCG
>CAYVTP010000206.1:0-2262 GCA_964454615.1 uncultured Acidimicrobiaceae bacterium
TCACCTTCAGATATCACTCCTCGACCTATGAGATCCAGGTCAAGAATCCCAGAGGGGCCACTAGAGGAGTGGCAGCGTTGTCGGTTGATGGTGTCGGCCTGACTCCGGGCTCCGAAGTCGACCTCGTCGACGATGGAGCCACTCATCTGGTAGAGGTGGTCTTGGGCTAGGGGGATGGGGCTCACTCCGCCCGCGTACCGGAGGAGACCGGCGACGAGGATCTGCTACCGGAAAGAGCACCGTCCGAGCCGACTCGAGCCTGAACCGGGCCACCCAGGCCACTGACCGTTGCTTCGCCGCCGGAGGTTAGGCCTTCACCCGGGGCGTCCCGAGGCGAGCTGGCCCACGGTCTGCTCGTGCATAGAGGCCGGGATGTCCACGGCCCTACCCGACACCAAGATCCCCCCGGACGAAGGTATCGACACCTCCAACCTCCCGGGACGTCCCATGAAATCTCCCTGCTTCACCAGGAGTTCCACCGGAGGCTCGATCAGGCCGGCATCACGGAGATAACCGCCGAGCGCCGCGGCAGCAGCCCCGGTGGCGGGATCCTCGTACACGCCTCCGACGGGGAACGGGTTCCGAGAGTGGAAGACTCCATCTGACTCCCGTTGGACGAGCTGGATCGTGGTCCAGCCTCGAGCCTCCATCAGTGCGCGGAGCCGATCGAAGTCGTATTCCAATCTCGAGAGGCGGTCGATGGAAGCGGCGGCGAGGACCAGATGATGCGCACCTGCGTAAGCCACGGCCGGAGGCAGATCCGGGTCCAGGTCGGACTCCTCCCACCCGAGGATGGCGAGGACCTGGTCGAGGGTCACCTCGTCGACGTCTTGGTACGACGTGTCGACCGAGGCGAGAGTGGCCCTGAATAGCTGCCCATCCCGGCGGACATCCACCGTTACCTCACCGGCAGCAGTCCGCATGAGGATCCGGCTGGGCCCGTCCGATTCTCCGATGAGCACACCTGCCGCAATGGTGGCATGGCCACAGAATGGCACCTCGGCCTCGGGGCTGAAGTAGCGGATGGTCCGCTCCCACCCCGATCGTGGAGCGAGGAACGCCGTCTCGGAGAACCCCACATCGCGGGCGATGCCCAACATCTCGGCGTCGGTCGGGAGACGATCCCCGATCCAGACCCCGGCCGGATTGCCCCCCAGCGGGTCGTCGGTGAACGCTGCCAGTAAGCGCACTCCGTCGACCACGAGGGCAGTATGGCACCGCTTCCGGTCGATCGGCCCCCTCGAAGGCGGATACCCACGGACAGGTAGTCTGCTTGGGTGGATGGAGGGCTGCCGGCCGTCGGGCCGGAGTCGGAGATGAATGGAGGACCGAGAAGTGAGCGATCACGAGAGGCAAGAGCCACCCAGTCCAGACCATGTAGCGGCGGATACTGAAGGCGAGGAGACCGCTCCTGTTGCTGCCGCGGAGAGGGTGTTCGTGGGAACCGGCCTGTTCTGGGGGCTGATCGTCGGGTTGGTCATGGCGGTGGCGGTGGTCATCCTGGCCGCTCAGAACACCGTCACCGTCACCATCTTCTTCCTCGGCTGGGACTTCTCAACCTCGTTGTTCGTTGTCATCCTCGGTTCGCTTCTCATCGGCATCGTCCTCGCCGAGTTGTTCGGCTTGGTCTACCGGAAACGACGTCGACAGGCGCTGCGCGAACGTGAGGAGTTGAAGCGCCTGCAGTAGATGCGGAGATTAGCCGTGGCATCCACCGCGCTGGGCGAGAGCGCTGGGCGTTCGCGGCCTTGGTCGAGTCACCCTCCGCCATGAGCGGGGTCGTTCTCACTCTCCAGCACACGTTTGAGTTCCTTCAGGAATCCGGTGTTGCGCCGACGTGCCATTCCCGCCATGAAAGGGGCCATCAAACGCATCATGCCGGTGGGCTCCATGTCGATGCGACGGGTCACACGACTGCCCCCGTCCTCCGGCGTGACCGAGAATGTGGTGGTCGGCCTCATCATGCCCATCGCGACATCGAAGACGATGCGACCGGGCGGGTCGTACTCCAACACCGTCACCGTCCCCCCGGAGACACCCATGAACGGTTTCGTTCTGATCTCGAACATCGACCCCTTGCCCACCGCCACACCATTTGTCAGACGTGCTTCCAGAACGTCGGTGTGCCAGCGGGGATCGTTTCGCACGTCGGCGATGAAGGCGAAAACCTCCTCCACGGGGCGGTCCAAGTGCTCGGTACCTTCGGTGATCATGCCGGGATGATGATCCCCGCTGCTAACGAATCGCTAAAGGCCTGCAGGC
>CAYVTP010000207.1:0-2154 GCA_964454615.1 uncultured Acidimicrobiaceae bacterium
TGCGTCACTGGAAGAGCTGGATCGCAACAACCCCTGAGATCGACTTGACCGCCGAGGCCGAACGTCAGCCCGCCGGCGGCGGCGATCAGCACGATGGCGGCCAGCGAAGTGGCATGAGCCCGATGGCGGCCGAAACCGAGGGCGACCATGAGAGGCACCATGATGAAGCCCCCGCCCAGCCCGAGGCCACCACCCAGAAAACCCCCGATCAGCCCTATCAGGACCAGCTTCCACTGCTCCAGGGCCACCTCGGTGCTCACCCCCGGCAGGTTAGGTGCCGCCGTGCCGGCGGCCGCCGAACTCCTTGGCGGTCAGCCCATGCCGCCGAAGTACCGGGTCTTCGCCTCGACGTACTCGTGGACTCCTTCCGAGCCCGACTCCCTGCCCAGCCCTGACTGCTTGAACCCTCCGAACGGTGCCTCGGGGGTGCTGGGGAACCAGTCGTTGATCCCGATCATCCCAAACTCGAGCCTCTCGGACACCTTGAAGGCGGTCCTCAGGTCCCGTGTGAACACGTAGGCGGCCAGGCCGTAGTCGGTCGAGTTGGCCTGGGCGATGACTGCGTCGAGGTCGTCGAAGGAGCTGACCGGCATGACCGGGCCGAAGATCTCCTCGTTGAGCACCGGGACGTCCGGTTGGAGGTCGGTGATCACCGTCGGCTGGTAGAAGTACCCCCGGTCGCCCATCCTGGCGCCCCCCGTCAGGACCCGGGCGCCCTGGTCGACGCTGGCGGACACCAGCCTCTCCACCCGGTCCCGCTGGGTGGCGTTGATCAGCGGCCCGACCGTGGTGTCCGGGTCGAGGCCGTTACCCACCACCTGGGACTCGGCGGTGGCCACAGCCACCTCGGCGAACTCGTCTGCCACCGACCCGTGGACGTAGAACCGCTGCGGGGCGATGCACACCTGGCCGTTGTTCCGGACCTTGGTGGTCATGGCGTTCTTGGCCACTGCGGCGATGTCCTCAGCGTCGGGGAACACGATCACCGGGGCGTTGCCCCCCAGCTCCAGGGAGAGCCGGGTGACCGTCTTCGAGGCTCCGTCCATGAGGAGCCTCCCCACCCTGGTCGAACCGGTGAACTGGATCTTCTTGACCCGCTTGTCGTCGAGCATCACCTGGCCCATGCCTTCGGGATCACCGTTGATCACGTTGAGGACACCCTCGGGGAGACCGGCCTCGGCAAGGGCACGACCGATCAGCATCGCCGAGCGAGGGGTGTATTCGGAGGGACGGGCCACCACCGTGCAACCCACGGCGAGCGCCGAGGAGATCGCCCTCATCTGGTTGTACACCGGGAAGTTCCAGGCGGTGATCACCCCGACCACGCCGAGGGGCTGATAGGTGACGTCGATCCTCCGGCTGGCCACCCGCGACGGGATCCACCTCCCGTAGAGTCGCTCGGCCTCCCCTGCCGCCCAACGAAGCTGGTTGGGAGCCCCGGCCCACTCGGCCCGGGCCTGGGAGAAAGGCTTCCCCGACTCCTCGGTGGTGATCCTGGCGAAGTCGTCCAGGTTGGCCTCGATGTACCGGGCCGCCTCATCGAGCACCTTGCTCCGCTTGTAGGCGGTGAGGCTGGACCACGCGGCAAAAGCCCTCTCTGCAGCATCCACCGCGGCGGTGGCGTCATCGGCGGTTCCATAGGGGATCTGCTGGATGAGGTCTTCGGTAGCCGGGTTGAGCAGGTCCCAGGTGCCACCGTCCGAGGCTTCGACCCACTGGCCGTTTATCAGTTGCTTGAAATCGCTCATCAGCCCACGGTATCAGCCCTCCCGGGGTCGGCCCACCGGCCAAATCGCTGTCACGGGTAGACGAAGCACCCGACTAGGGTCGGAGACATGTCAGACACGCCACTTCGACCCATCGAACGGGTGGTGACCAGGCTCCACGACAACGGCGCCAACCCCGCGGAGATCGCCAACCGGATCGGGAAGCGACCGGGGACGGTGACCCGGATCATGGAGATGGTGGAGATGCGCGATGGTCCGCCCAGCACAAGGGACGAGCACCCGGCAACGCTGCGACCCATAGAGCGAGTCGTCCTGAGACTCCGATCCGAAGGCGAAGGCTACGGCCAGATCGGAAACCGGCTGGCGAGGAGCGGCAACCAGGTGAGGAACATCGAGCGTTTCGCCCAGCTCAAGCTGGACGGCTAGC
>CAYVTP010000208.1:0-2152 GCA_964454615.1 uncultured Acidimicrobiaceae bacterium
GCCGGTCTGGGCGGCAGTGCCGCGGCCGGGCCGCGACCGGTCGCCGAGCCCGACGGCTTCCTCCACCGTGGCCAGGTCGACACCGACCATGCGGGCCACGAACCGTGCATACTCCCTCCGCGCAATCCGGTCATTGACCCGGCGCACCTGGGCTGCGGCAGCATGCAGTGCCCTGGCCTTGCTCTCGGGACCATCCAGGTCGAAACGGGAGACCTCGTGTTCGATCCTACGTTCGAGGAGCGGCCGGGCCCCCGAGACGGCATCAGCCAACTCTCCGGCACGACCCTCCTGGACGAGGTCGGCAGGGTCGAGCCCGTCGGGCATGACCGCCACCCTCAGATCGAGGTCGAGCCGGAACGGAGACTCCAGTTCGTCGCTGCGGAGGGCAGCTTTCGAGCCGGCCTCATCGGAGTCGAAGGCCAGGATCACCCGGTCGGCGAACCTGCGGATCAGGTCGAAGTGGCCGTCGCCCAGCGCGGTCCCGCAGGTGGCCACCGCGGTGGCGACACCGGCGATGTGCATGGCGATCACATCGGTGTAGCCCTCGACGACCACCGCCTGGCCTTCGGAGGCGATCGCCTGCCGGGCCCGGTCCAGCCCGAACAGCAGATTCGACTTGTGGTAGACGATCGAATCCGCCGAGTTGATGTACTTGGCGTCGGGATTGTTGGTCACCTCCGGGTCGACGCCGTCGACCTTGCGGCCCCCGAAGCCCACCGGGTCGCCCCGAACATCGTGGATGGGGAACATGAGACGGCCACGAAACACGTCGAACAGCCCCTTTCGGCCGCGTCTGGAGAGCCCTGCGTCGAGCAGAGCGGTGTCGCTCACCCCCTGCGACTTGAGGGCTCGGGTCAGGGTGTCCCAGTCGATTCCGGCGAAACCGATCCGCCACTCGTCGATGAGGTCGCCGTCATATCCCCTGCCCCGAAGATAGGAGCGGGCGGGGCCGGCCTCAGGTGCCTTCTTGAGGCGGTCGTTGTAGACCAGAATTGCCCTCCTGATCGCATCGATGGCCTCGTTGCGCCGACCGCTCCGCCTGGCCGCGCCGGCATCACGCTCGATGGTGATCCCGGCCCTCCTGGCGAGCAGCTCGAGAGCTTCCGGGAAGTTGACACCCTGGGTCTTCTGGACGAAGGAGAAGACGTCGCCGCCCTCCCCGCAGCCGAAGCAGTGGTAGAGGCCGCGGGCTGGGTCGACCGACATCGACGCGGTCTTCTCCTCGTGGAAGGGGCAGATCGCCATCACCGACCGGCCCGACTTCCGGACCTTGGTCACCTCCGAGATCAGGTCGACGATGTCGGTCGCCTCACGGACCCGGTCGCGGTCTCCTTCTGCCATCGCAGCCGATCTTACGGAGCAGGGAGTCGATTGGAACCGGGACGGCCCGACGACCGGTCAGCCGAGCCGCGGGCTCAGGTAGTCGACCAGCCGGTCGATCCCGACCCGGTCCTGGGCCATGGTGTCCCTGTCGCGGACCGTGACCGCCGAGTCGTCCAGGGTGTCGAAGTCGATCGTCACGCAGTAGGGGGTGCCGATCTCGTCCTGACGCCGGTAGCGCCTCCCGATCGACTGGGTGGTGTCGACCTCGATCATCCACCTCCTGCGAAGGTCCGAGGCGACCTTCTCGGCCAGCTCTATCAACTCGGCCTTCTTGGAGAGTGGCAGGACCGCCACCTTGTAGGGGGCCAGCCTGGGGTCGAGCCGGAGCACCACCCTGGTGTCGTCGTTGACCGTCTCCTCGTGGTAGGCCTCGATGAGGAAGGCGAAGGTGGTCCTGGTGGCGCCGGCGGCGGGCTCAATCACGTAGGGGAAGAACCGCTCCCCCGACTCCTGGTCGAAGTAGCGGAGGTCCTCGCCGGAGTACTCCTGGTGCTGACGGAGATCAAAGTCTCTCCGGTTGGCTACCCCCTCCAGCTCGTCCCAACCCCAGGGGAACATGTACTCGATGTCGGCGGTCCCCGACGAGTAATGGCTCAGCTCATCGCTCTCGTGGTGTCGGAGACGGAGCCGTTCGTCGCCGATGCCCAAGTCCAGGTACCAGGCGACTCTGCGGTCGAGCCAGTACTGAAACCACTCGTCGGCCTCGGACGGGTGACAGAAGAACTCCATCTCCATCTGCTCGAACTCCCGGGTCCGGAACACGAACTGG
>CAYVTP010000209.1:0-2141 GCA_964454615.1 uncultured Acidimicrobiaceae bacterium
GCAGGTCCAGCCCGAACTCGATCCGGGCCGCTGCGAGGAACATTCCGCACGCCGCTTGCCCGACGTGAGGAGCGCCAGCTGCAGGCGAAGGCAGAGGAGACTCTCGCCCTGGTCGGCCTCGACAGGCCTCAACGACTCGGCGCCGAGCTGACCTTGGCTGAGGAACGGCGACTAGAACTGGCCCGCTGTCTTGCGGGCTCTCCCCAGATTCTGCTGTTGGATGAGCCGGCAGCGGGACTCGGTGACAAGGAGGCCGAGGAGATCGCCCACCTTGTGCGACGGATCAGGGACGAACGCAATGTCGCGGTGGTGATGATCGAGCATCACTTGGAGCTGGCGTTGGGGTTGGGAGAGCTGGTGACGGTGCTCGACTTCGGAAAGGTGATCGCCCGCGGCCTTCCCGATGAGGTTCGGCATGACCCACGCGTCATCGAAGCGTACATCGGAGCCCTGGCATGACCGCCCTGCTCGAAGTACGCGATCTCCACGTCGGCTATGGGAGCCTCCTGGCGGTACGCGGGGTGTCGCTGACCGTGGAGGAGGGCGGGATTACGGCTCTGCTCGGTCCGAACGGCGCCGGCAAGTCATCGCTCATCGCTGCCGTCTGCGGCCTGATTCGCTCGCGGTCGGGGGCGGTGCTGATGGGTGGCAAGGACGTCACCGGCAAGCCTGCCCATCGGCTCGCACGGGCAGGTCTGCGGCTGGTTCCGGAAACCCGAGCGCTTTTCCCCGAGATGACGGTGTTGGAGAACCTGCATGTGGGAGCAGGACGGCTCGCTCGCTCCCTCTTCACCGAGCGCCTGGGGAGGGTGTACTCGTTGTTCCCGGTTCTCGAGCAACGGAGAAACCAACAGGCCGGAACCCTATCGGGAGGTGAGCAGCAGATGCTCGCCATTGCCAGAGCCCTGGCGGCTCACCCTCGCCTTCTGGTTCTAGATGAGCCCTCCATGGGTCTCGCCCCCAAGGTCATATCCGAGATCGTGGTAGCCCTATCTAGGCTACGTGACGAGGGCACCACCATTCTGTTGGCCGAGCAGAACGCCCGCCCGGTCCTCCCCGTGACCGACCGGGCTGTGGTGATGGTCCGGGGTAGGGTGGCGCGAGAAGGAGACGCCACAGAGATGCGCTCGTTGGTGGAAGCCGGTTACTTCGGGGTGGGTACAGGTCCGTGAGCCAACACCAGCCGACCTCCGACCGCGCAGGACCGGTGAGAGAGCTCAAGCTGGAAGACCGGTACCAGCTCGAGCAGGGCATCGTCTACCTGACCGGCTTACAAGCCATAGCCAGAGCAGCGCTCGACTCCGCCCGGCGTGATCGACGAGATGGCAGGCGGACTGGCACCTTCATCTCCGGCTATCCCGGCTCACCCCTCGGCGGCATGGAAGGGGTGTTCCGCTCGCTGGGTCATCTCCTCCAAGAGCACCGGGTGGTGCTTCGTCCGGGCGTCAACGAGGAGCTGGCTGCCACCGCCGTGCTCGGAGCCACCAAGCGGGCCGTGTTCCAGGGGGACGAGGTGGAAGGGGTCACAGGCATTTGGTACGGCAAGTGCAACGGGGTCGACCGTTGCGTGGACGTCTTCAAGTACGGCAACTACGGGGGGATGGGCCCCGAGGATGCTGTGGTGGTACTTGCCGGAGACGACGCCAATGTGAAGAGCTCGGGAATTCCCGGAGAGAGCGAGCACACCCTGGCAGCGGCAGGGATTCCCGTGCTCTACCCGGCATCAATCTCCGAGATCCATCAGCTCTTCCTCCACGCGGTGGCCATGTCCCGGTCGTCGGGCTGCTGGGTGGGACTGAAACCCGCCACCGACCTCTGTGACGGTGGAGCATCGGTGACCGTCAACCCTCACCACCCCCAGATCGAGCTTCCCGAACCGCCGCCAGGGTTCGCCAAGTTCGACACTTACTTCTACTTCGGAAATTCGATCCTCCAGGGTGAGGCCAGCCTGTTCGGCGCCCGACACGAACTGGTGCGACGCTATGCCCGGACCAACCTTCTCGACCGGATTGTCATCGGCAGTGCGTCGGATCGGGTGGCGATAGTTGCCGCCGGGAAGACCTTCAGCGACGTCACCCAGGCCCTCTCCGACCTGGGACTGGGAGAAGATGAGCTCGATCAACAACGGATCCGCCTCATCA
>CAYVTP010000210.1:0-2123 GCA_964454615.1 uncultured Acidimicrobiaceae bacterium
GCAGCCGGTTCAAGTCGAGACGCTTCAGGATCCGCCACACCCCGGACTGGGACACTTCGATGTCGTGGTAGCGCTTGAGATACATCGAGATCTTCTGAGGGCCGAAGTGATAGTTCTGCCGTAGGTAGAGGATCTTCCCTACCACCTCGGCGTTGGTGGCGTTGGGACTGTGATGAGGACGCGAGGACTTGTCCCTGAGCCCTTCGGGCCCCTTCTCCTCGTAGCGGCGCAACCATTTGTAGAAGGTTTGACGGCTGATCCCGTAGTACCGGCATGTCTGAGCCACGTTCCCAGTCACTTCATCGACATGCTGAAGCACCGCCAGCCGGTGATTCACGATCCGCTGCTGCTCACGCTCTGTCATCGATTCTCCCTTCCTTTGGGGAGAACCCTAAGTGTCAACAACCTCCGTCAGTTCTAGAGCTGGCGGGGGGACCGACGCAAGCGACCGTAGGGAGCGCGTCGAGGGCGGACTGAGGCCGAAGGCCGAAGTCGTCACCCACCTTTCGCGCGGGAGGCCTGGTGACGAGTTCGCTTCGCTCACGCCCCCCTCGCCCTCGCCTTCGGCTGCGGGCGGTCCCCCCACTCCCGTGGGGGGACACGACTTGCTCACGCCCCCCTCCCCTCGCCTTCGGCTGCGGGCGGTCCCCCCACTCCCGTGGGGGGACACGACTCGCTCACGCCCCCGCGACGCGCTACCAGCCCTAATCGATCACCGGGCTGGCTATCGCCTTGAGTCGGCCCAGGTCGTGGTAGCTGTACATGTACCGGATCGACCCGGTCTTGGAGCGCATCACCACCGAATGGGTGATCGAATGCTCCGATCCTGTGAAGACCACCGGGTCGAGGAACTCGCCCCCGGTGACCCCGGTGGCGGCGAAGAAGACGTTGTCAGAGCTGATCAGGTCGTCGATGGTGAGGACCTGATCGAGGTCGAGCCCGTGCTCGGCGGCGTACTCTCGTTCGCTGTCGTCCCGGGCCCAGAGTCGCACCTGGAGGCCCCCGCCGACGCACTTGAGAGCGGCGGCGGTGATGACCGCCTCCGGTGATCCGCCGATGCCCATCATGATGTCGGCCTCGTGCTCGTCTTCTGCTGTGGAGATGGCGGCGGCGACGTCTCCGTCGCTGAAGATCGAGATCCGGGCCCCGACCGCCCGCGCCGCCTCTACGTAGTGGCTGTTCCGCTCCCGGTCGAGGATGAGGCAGCGGAGCTCGCCGACCTCCTTGTTCTTCGCCTTGGCAACCTTCCGGAGGTTCTCTTCGATTGGAGCGTTCAGGTCGATGACATCGGCTGCCTCCGGCCCTACGGCCATCTTGTCCATGTAGACCAGCTGCCCGGGCGAGTACATGCTTCCCCGGCCCTCGGCGATGGCGATCACCGATATGGCACCGGGCATGCCGGCTGCTGTGAGGGTGGTGCCTTCCACCGGGTCGACAGCCACGTCGACCTCCATACCGTGCCCGACGCCCACCATCTCCCCGTTGTGGAGCATCGGTGCGTTGTCCTTCTCGCCTTCCCCGATGACGACCTGGCCGTCGATGTCGAGGGTCGACAGGTGGAGTCTCATCCCGTCAACGGCTGCCTGGTCGACCTGCTCCTTGTCTCCCCGTCCCAGCCATCGGGCGGCGGCGAGGGCCGCCGACTCTGTGACCCTGACCAGGTCGAAGGCCAGGTTGCGTTCGACGGGCTCGGGGATCATCCGTCGACCTTGACCACTATGGCGTCTCCCTGCCCGCCCCCTCCGCAAAGGGTGGCCGCCCCGACGCCTCCCCCCCGGTTGCGGAGGGCGTTGACCAGGCTGACCACGATGCGTGCGCCGGTTGCCCCGAGGGGGTGTCCGAGGGCGACTGCACCTCCGTTGACGTTGACCCGGTCTTCGGGGATGTCCAGCATCCGGGCCGACCAGAGGGCGACCGCGGCGAAAGCCTCGTTGATCTCGACCAGGTCGAGGTCGGATGGCTCCAGCCCGGCCCTCTTCAGGGCGACCAGCAGGGCTTCGGCCGGGCGCTCGTGGAGGGTGGCGTCCACTCCTCCTATCTGTCCGTAGGCAAGCACCTCGCCGACGATCGGGGCTCCCGCTGCTTCCGCGGCGCCGGCTTCTGCGAGGACCAGGGCGGCGGCC
>CAYVTP010000211.1:0-2077 GCA_964454615.1 uncultured Acidimicrobiaceae bacterium
TCCCTTCGGTCGCTTGCGTCGGTCCCCCCGTTTCCACGGGGGGACACGTCATGGCCCGGGGCTCACGCCCCCCTCGACGCGCTCCCTTCGGTCGCTTGCGTCGGTCCCCCCACAAGTGGGGACACACGTGTCGGGCTACCGGGTACGGGAGCGAAGCGACCCCGGGGAGCGCAGCGACCCTGCTACGAGCCCAAAGACTTGATGAAGGCGACCAGGTCGTGGATCTCGTCTTCGGTCAGCCTGTCGTCGAAGTCTGACGGCATCAGGTCTTCGAAATTGGCCACGACCTCAGCTGAAGGGTCGACGATCGACCGGCGAAGGTAGTCGTCGTCGGCTCTGACGAACTCACCTGTGGTCAGAGGCCGGTTGGAGCCCGCGAGGCCTTTGAAGGTGGGGCCCGAACCGAGGCTCCCGTCGGTGCTGTGGCACAGGAGACATCCCTGGGCATCGGCTATGACGGCGCCTCTCCCCGCCGCATCCGGGTCGAAATCGACCGGCGGCAAGGTGGTGGTCGTGGACGTCTCGCCGTCCCCTGCGTACAAGCCGAGTAGCCAGCCGATGAGGGCGACCACCACGATCGCCAGGATGCCTTCAGCCCACTGCCTCATGTGCGGATCACGCTAGACAGCGAGTCCACCAGTCCTGCGGCAGCAGGGCGGACCATCTCGATGACCTGGTCGTATCCCTCATCGGGGCCTCCCCACGGGTCGGGGACCTCGCTCTCCTCTGAATTCGGGTCGTAGGTGCGGAAAAGCCTGACCTTGGCCTTCGCCCCGGCGTTCGGTGTCAGTGCGAGGACGTCACGGAGGTTGGACCGGTCCATGACCACGATCACGTCGAAGCGGTCGAAGTCGGCCCGGACGAACTGTCGGGCCCGGCCCCCGATCTCCAGCCCCGCCCTACGTCCCGAGGCGATCGTCTGAGGGTGCGGGGCCTCTCCGATATGCCACGAGCCGGTGCCCGCAGAGTCCACCTCGATCTCCAGGCCGGCCTCTTCGGCTGCCTCCCTGATGGCGGCCTCGGCCGCAGGGGAGCGGCATATGTTCCCGGCGCACACCGCCAGGACCCTCATGCCGGCACTCCTGCTATCCGCTCGGCGGCGAGGTCCAGGTAGTCCTGGTCGATCTCGAAACCGACGTAGTGGCGCCCGGTGGCCAAGGCGGCGATGGCCGTCGTGCCGGAGCCCATGAACGGGTCGAGCACCAGGTCGCCGTGGTAGGTGTACAGCTCGATCAGCCTCTGGGGCAGCGCCACCGGGAAAGGGGCAGGGTGGCCGACACGGGTGGCTCTCTCGGGCGGGATCTCCCAGACGTCGAGTGTGGCTTCGAGGAAGTCGTCGGTGTCGATGGTGGGGTTGTGGGGCAGCCCCCTCTCCTTGCGGATGGCAGGCTTCAAGGCCCGGTCGAACCGGCCCTTGGAGGCCACGATCACCCGTTCGGTGACGTCTCGGAGCACCGGATTCTGCGGTGACCGATAAGAGCCCCAGGCGCAGCTCCCTCCTGCTCCCTTTGCCTTGCGCCAGATGATCTCACCCCGGAGCAGCATCCCCAGGTCGTCCTGGAGTATGCCGATCACATCGGCTGACAGGGATCGGTAGGGCTTTCGTCCAAGATTCGCCACGTTGACCGCCATCCGGCCTCCCGGCTCCAGCTTCGAGAGGCACACCGAGAAGACGTCGTGGAGCATCTCGAGGTATTCGGCGTATGAGGCGGGCACGTGCCCCGAGCCCATGTCCGCCTCGTATTCCTTCCCGGCGAAGTACGGAGGCGAAGTGACCACGAGGGCGACCGAGCTGTCGGCGACCTGGTCGCCGGTCATTGCCCTGGCGTCGGCGTAGAACAGGCGGTCGACGGTCACCGGGGGGCTGACCACCTCGTCGCCTGAGACCTCGGCCGGTTGGAACCTGGCATAGAACGGTGAGGCGTCATGGGACTCCCTCCGGCCTGAGCCGAAGTCGGAGGTGACGGTCGCCAGACGGGGTTTGCTCATCGGGTACAGAAGTTACCCACCTTCACCGACTCTCCCGGGGAACCCCAAGGCCGACAACAATGGATACCGACGTGCGAGTCGACATACC
>CAYVTP010000212.1:0-2069 GCA_964454615.1 uncultured Acidimicrobiaceae bacterium
GATACGGAAGTTTCTGAACGAGACCACGGAGTGACTGCGATCGGCCGGCGTGGATGGTCCACGCCCATAGCCCGTGGGGGGAGAGCACCCGAGTACCTCGAGATCGAGATGAAGGACGCGATCGTCTCGTCCTACCAGCTCGGTGACCAGGAGGAGGTTCCGTCGGACATGGTCTCAGACCAGCCGGACGATGCCGGGACCCCATAGCCCCCACATCAAACCCCAGAGGTGCACTGCAACCGACCGACGACCTGTTCGTAGATGGCGGGGAGCCTGTGTGAGACGTCTGATCGGTCTCTGTGATCGCAAGGCACTCACTGAACACCACACTGAATGGGCCCGATCCGACGTCCCCGAGATGGGTTGGAAACGCGGGTGAAAACCCGGTTCAACTGTCGGATATCAGGTTACTAGGCCGGGGGACTCCGCCGATTCGGTTCATCCAAATCCGCGCCTGGGCAAGGTCCACGGGTCGCACGTAGGGCGCCCAAGAGGTCGGTTGCCTGTCAGCACCATCTGCCTGGAAGGACTGAGCCGGGGTACAGGCCACGACCGGTACTACCAGCCATGAGGAAGAGGGTGCCAGCTGCGGAGTCTTCCCAGAGGTTCTTCATGACAGGACCTCCGTTCCCCTCCCGCAACGCACCTTGTCCGGCTAGATGCGGCGGAGACCCTCGACGGGCTCGATTCGAGACGCCTTGGCGGCGGGCAACAGTCCGGCCAAGCCTCCCACGGCGGCGCCTATTCCCGTGGCTCCGGGCACCGGGGTCAGGTCGAAGACGTGCAGCCACCCGAGAGCGAGTCTGAAGACCAGGATGCAGTCACCAGTATGGCGCTTGGGGTGCCCGCAGCGACAAAGTCGCTGCCTACTCGCCAGCCTCGGTTGCACAAGATCGTGTACCAGGGGTCGGTCGTGATCGACTGTGCAAGACTCATACGATGCACAAGGCTTATGCCTCGGTCGGCGCAAGCGGCCCAGCCTAGCCGTCGTCGTCACTACGGGCTCTCCGTAGTCGCCTTCGCTGTGGCTGTTTCAGCGTTGGCTAATGGATGCGACCTCGGCCTCGACGATAGCGCCAATATCCTCAACGAAACCAACGAGAGCATTTGGCTAGCAAGCCGCACTCAACTCGGTGAGCCGCCAGACGATCAGTTGATTTGGGCCGAAATACCACCAAGAAAGGAGATGCCCCACCTTCCTGGCTCAGGATGCTTCTCTCAAGGAATCATTCTCATCGCGACGGAGCCGAACGTTGATGCCATCGTTGACCGCCGGAACCTTCAGGAAGAACCATGGTGCGCAGGCCATCTTTGGCGTTGGAGCGGCCCTGGCGACAACAAGGAGTGAACCATCCTCCACGCCTGAATTCTCAGCGAACTGGTTAGCCACCGCTCCTCAAGGAAGAGGGAGGACTCCTCTAGCGTGAGACGGCGCCCGACCGGTCCAGGGCATACACAGATCGGAGCTGACCGCGACGGAGCCGACGTCTATGGGTGTTGAGAGGTGAATTGACCATTGGTGGGAGGTGCGATCCCGAGCCAACCCCACCCAACCGTAGAGTGACAACATGCTCAGGGTGATCCTCAACGTGATCTGGCTGATCTTCGCCGGGCTCGAGCTGTTCGTGGCCTATGCCATAGCCGGTGTGATCATGGCCATCACCGTGGTCGGGGTTCCTTTCGCCATCCAGGCGTTCAAGCTGGCCGGCTTCGTGATCTGGCCTTTCGGCAGGGTGGCCGTCCCCGTCCGGAATCGGGTCCCGGTAGCGTCGGCGGCCGGCAACATCCTCTGGCTGGTGCTGGTCGGGTGGTGGCTGGCCCTAGCCCACCTGCTCTTCGGGTTCGTCCTCTGCCTCACCATCATCGGTATCCCCATGGGCATCGCCTCGTTCAAGATGATCGGGATGGCGCTATGGCCGTTCGGACGGACCATCGTCGACGCCTCGACGATCGAGGGCGCCACGAAGGGCACCTTCTACGTCGACTGAGCCCCTCGGTCTCCGGCAACCATCCGGGCGAGGTTGACGACCGTCCTCCAGTTCCTGGTGGTCGCCACCGAGGGCAGCACC
>CAYVTP010000213.1:0-1967 GCA_964454615.1 uncultured Acidimicrobiaceae bacterium
TACTGTCGCTCATCTCATACTCCTCTCGTCAGAGCGGACGGTCAGTTACCCCACTCGCATACCCGACCTGCTCCCAACCGAAACACCCCGCAGGACTATGAGAGACGGCACCTTCGACGGCGAAGCCCGGCGTCATTCCACGAGGCAACACGCCGAGGCACACCATCTACAATGCCCGTAATGGAGCGCTTCACCCGATGACACCCCAGATCATCGTCGGCCTGGTCTCCGCCCTGGGAGCTGCCATCCGGGGCAACTGGTCGCCATGCGGGGAATCCCTCCAAGCCCAGATACATCCCCTCGGCGAGTCCAGCCGGGGAAACATCTGGGGAGTGACCATGACAGCGTTCACCGTCGGCTCCATGGGCGCAGGCGCAGCCCTCTGCGCCCTCTTCGCATGGCTGGGAGCCCTACTCGTGCCCGGTATGTCGGCAGGAGTCGCCCTGGCTATCACTGCCACCGTGGCGGTCGTCGCCGGCTTGCTCGACCTCAGCCCGGTCAAGCCCCTCACCCCGAAGCGCCAGGTCAACCAGGACTGGATCGGACACTACCGGGGGTGGGTGTACGGGCTGGGGTTCGGGGTGCAGCTCGGCGTCGGGTTCACGGTGTTCGTCATGAGCTGGGGCTACTACGCCATGCTCGCCGCCGCCTTCCTCTCCCGATCGATCTGGGCCGGAGTCCTCATGGGCGCCCTGTTCGGGTTCGGCCGGGGCCTCCTGCTCTTCCCCTCACGCTGGATAACCACACCCGACAAGCTGTTCCGGTTCCACCGTCGCCTGATGGAGATCAAAACACCGGTGTTCACCGCCACAGCCACGGTGACGGTGCTGGCCGGCCTCCTCGCCTTCCTGGTCTAACCGACCGAGACCGGACCCCGCTCCGAGTTGTTGAGCGACTCGATCCCGCCGTCGGTGCACACCACAATGTCCTCGATCCTCACCCCGAAACGGCCGGGCAGGTAGATCCCGGGCTCGATCGAAAAGGCCATGCCCGGCTCCAGTCTCTGTTCGTTGCCCTCGACCATGTAGGGATGCTCGTGGACCTCGAGGCCGATCCCGTGCCCCGTCCGATGGATGAAATAGTCCCCGTAGCCGGCGTCGGTGATCATCGACCGAGCCGCCCTATCGACCTCCTGGCATGGAACGCCCGGGCCCGCCATGTCCCGGGCTGCGGCCTGCGCCTCTTCGACCACCCCGTGTACCTCAGCCTCCTCAGGCCCGAGGTCACCGACCACGAAGGTGCGGGTCGAGTCAGAGAAGTACCCGTCCCACCGACCACCGAAGTCGCACACCACCAGATCACCCTCCTGGATCACCCGGTCTCCGGCACCGTGGTGTGGTGAGGCCCCGTTCGGGCCGGAGGCGACGATGGCGAACTCGGCCACCTCATGCCCCTCCTCGATGGTCCAAGCGGCCAGCTCCCTGGAGACATCCAGCTCGGACCGACCGGCGAAGCGGACCTCCTTCGGGATCCTGTCCATCACCCGGTCCACTGCCGACCCGGCCATGCGAAGAGCTGCGATCTCTTCGTCGTCTTTGCGCAGCCGCAGGTCCCCCACCACTTCGGAGGCGGGCACCCAGCCGGCGTGGGGCCACTCCTTCCAGAGACGCAGGAGGAAAACCGACCAGAGGTGATCACCCACGGCTACCAGCCCGGGGCTGTCGACCATCGACCCGATCAACCGTGTCGGGCTGTCGGTCTCACCCCAGGCGACCACCTCCACACCCAGACTCTCGGCCTTGGGCGCCTCCAGGTCGGGGACGACGAGCACCGGGTCAGCGCCCGGCCGCACCACGAGAGCGGTGAGCCGCTCAGACAGGTGGGTCTCGTAGCCGGTCAGATACCGGAGGTCGGCGCCGATCGAGATCACGGTTGCGTCCACCCCACGGGCAGCCATGAGGGCCTGGAGACGGGAGCGGCGTCCGGCAAAGTCAAAGGTCACGAGAGAGGTTTATAGCGCGTTGGTA
>CAYVTP010000214.1:0-1956 GCA_964454615.1 uncultured Acidimicrobiaceae bacterium
GCGGTTGCCGTGGCGTGGGCTGACATTGGGGGCCTGAGGGGATAGCCTTGCGCCATGCCCCGGATCCGCGCAGCCACCATCGACGAGCACAAGGCGATCACGCGGGCTGCCCTGCTCTCGGCCGCCCACACCCTGATCGACGAGACCGGCACCGCCGAGATCTCCCTCGCCGAGCTGGCCCTGTTCGCCGGCGTCGGCCGGACGACCTTCTACGAGTATTTCACCGACCGTGACGATGTCATCGCCTCCCTCGTCGAGGAGGAGCTGCCGGTAGTCCTCGCCGGGCTCATCGCCGGAGTGGATACCTCCCTCCCGGTGCTCGACCGGATGGCGGAACTCGCCACCCGGACCGTTGAGTTCGTCGCAACCGACCGTGTCTTCGGGATGATCCTCCACCAGGAGGTGGGGCGTATGGGCCTCGAGGCGCAGGCGAGGATCCGCGACTCCCACGCTCAGCTCTCCGGGGAGATGGCAAGCCTCTACATGAAGGGTGTCGAGGACGGGGTCTTCCGGCCCATGCCACCCGCCATCGCGGGACGACTGATCCAGGACACCATCATGTCCGGCGCCAAGATCCTCATCTCCGGTGCCGCCAGTATCGAGGAGACCACCGACGCGGTGCGTCGCTACCTTCTCGGCGGCCTCGGCCACGGATCGGCGCCCGCCCGGTCCGGCCATGCCTGAGACCCCTCCCGCCCGCCGCCCTGAGGACTTCATCAACCGGGAGCTCTCCTGGCTCCAGTTCAGCCGACGTGTTCTGGCGCTCAGTTCCCGCCCCGACTTTCCCACGCTGGAGAAGGCCAGGTTCCTCGCCATCTGGGCTGCGAACATGGACGAGTTCTTCCAGGTCCGTGTTGCCGGGCTCAAGGAGCAGGTGGCCCACGGCGTCCGCTCCTACACACCCGACGGCATCTTCCCGAATCAGGTGCTGGCCGAGATCAGGGCTGAAGTAGAGGCCCAGTACGAAGAGGTGTCGAAAAGGTTCATGTCGGAATTGGCTCCGGCGCTGTCCGCAGAAGGCATCGTGTTCAGCGATTATTCGACCCTCGACGACGAGGACAGAGAGTTCCTCGACCGGCGCTTCGACGAGCTGATCTTCCCGGTGGTGACCCCCATCGCCGTCGACCCCTCCCACCCGTTCCCCTACATCTCGAACCTGTCGTTGAACCTGGCCGTGGTGGTCCGCAACCCGGAGTCGGGGATCACCAAGTTCGCCAGGGTGAAGGTGCCTCCGCTGCTGCCCCGCTTCGTGGTCCTACCCGACGGGGAGCGGTTCGTCCCCCTGGAGCAGGTCATCGCCCACCACATCGAGTCGCTGTTCCCCGGAATGGAGGTGCTCCAGCATCACCCCTTCAGGGTGACCCGTAACGCCGACTTCGAGCTCGACGAGGGGATAGGCGGCGACCTCCTCCTGGCCATCGAATCGGAGTTGACCCAGCGGCGTTTCGGTCGGATGGTGAGGTTGGAAGTACCGCCGGACATGCCCGACGACATCCTCGACCTCTTGATGAGGGAGATGGGGGCGACCAGCGACGACGTCTACCGGGTGGACGGCCCCCTCGACGTGTCCGGGCTGTGGAGCCTGTACGACCTGGAGCGGCCGGAGCTCAAGTTCGAGCCGTTCGCAGGCGTTGTGCCCGCCCGCCTCGCCTCGCCGGTCCCGGATTCGGTCGACTTCTTCGAGGTGATCCGCCACGGCGACCTCCTGGTCCACCACCCCTACGACTCCTTCCTGTCGACGGTGGAGTCTTTCATCGGCAGGGCCGCCAAGGACCCGCGGGTCCTCGCCATCAAGATGACCCTGTATCGGATCACCAGCGACAGCCCGATCATGCGGTTCCTCATCGAAGCCGCCCAGCAGGGCAAGCAGGTGGTGGTCCTGGTCGAGCTCCAGGCCCGGTTCGACGAGGAGCGGAACATCGAGTGGGCGCAGCGGCTGGAGGACGCCGGCGTTCA
>CAYVTP010000215.1:0-1921 GCA_964454615.1 uncultured Acidimicrobiaceae bacterium
CCCTCGCCCTCGCCTCCGGCTGCGGGCGGTCCCCCCACTTCCGTGGGGGGACACGTCCAGGCCCGGCGCTCACACCCCCCTCGCCCGCGGCGACCCCCCCCACTTCCGTGGGGGGACACATGGGGGTACCCAGACCCCTCTAACCTGGGACACGATGTCTCTCCTCGACCATCTGAGCACCCTGGCCGGGCGCGCCTTCGCCCATCTGGGGCTTCCCCCCGAGCACGGGCGTGTGGTGGTCTCCCAACGGCCCGAGCTGGCCCAGTTCCAATGCAACGGCGCGATGGAGGCGGCCCGGGAGGACGAACGGTCACCTCGCGATATCGCCTCTGCCGTCGTCCGTCAGCTCTCCACCTACCCCGAGATCGCAGCTGCCGACGTCGCCGGCCCGGGCTTCATCAACCTGACCCTGACCGATGAGACACTGGCCGAGTGGGCCAACCAGACCGCCATGGACGGGCACCTCGGCTACCGGGTGGCGGATGAGCCGATGACCGTGGTGGTCGACTACGCAGGTCCGAACGTGGCCAAGGCGATGCATGTCGGCCACCTGAGGGCGACGATCATCGGCGACGCCCTCGCCCGCCTCTTCGACTTCGCCGGCCACCGGGTGATCCGGGACCCGCACTTCGGCGACTGGGGTTTCCAGATGGGCCTGCTCATCTCGGCTATCGAAGAGGAGCAACCCGATCTCCCCTACTTCGACCCGAACGCCACGGAGTATCCCTCGAATTCCCCGGTCACCCTCGACGACCTCCAGCGCATCTATCCGGCAGCCGCCGAACGCGCTACGAGCGACGACGACTATGCCGAGAGGGCCCGGCTGGCGACGGTGAGGCTCCAGGGGGGAGACCCCGGTTACCTCGCCTTGTGGCGCCAGATGAAGTCCGTCTCGGAGGCGTCACAGAGGTCCGATTTCGCTGCCCTCGGGGTGGAGTTCGATCTCTGGTATGGCGAGTCCGATGTCCACGAACTGATCGAGCCCATGGTCGCCCGCATGGAGGAGACCGGAGTGGCAGTTGTGGACGATGACGCCTTGGTGGTGTTCGTCGACGAGCCCGGAGACAACCGGGAGTGGCCCCCCCTGTTCCTCAGGTCGAGGGCAGGGGCCTTCATGTACTCCACCACCGACCTGGCCACTATCAAGTTCCGGGTCGACGACCTTGGAGCTTCCTTGATCCTCTACGTGGTCGACCGCCGCCAGGCGGACCACTTCACCCAGGTGTTCCGGACCGCACGCAAGGCGGGGCTGGCACCGGAGCCCATAGGGCTCGAGCACATCTGGTTCGGCACCATGAATGGCCCCGATGGTAAACCATTCAGGACAAGGGCGGGAGGAGTGGTCAGGCTTGGCGATCTGATCGAAATGACCAGCGCAGCTGCCCTTCAGAGGATCGAGGAAGCCCACCTTGCGGCCGACTACCCGGAGGAGGAACGGCGGCGAATCGCAGCGCAGGTCGGGATGGCGGCGCTCAAGTTCGGCGACCTCATCAACAACAGGACATCCGACTACGTCTTCGACCTCGAGAGGTTCAGCTCCTTCGAGGGCAAGACCGGCCCCTACCTCCAGTACGCCGCCGTCCGGATCAAGTCGATCGTGAAGAAGGCCGGCGCCCAGGGGCTCAGCCCGGGGCCGATCATCGCACCGGCCCACGAGACCGAACGTGCCCTGATGCTCCACCTGCTGACGCTGCCGGAGGTGATCGACCGCAGCATCGAGCTCCGCGCCCCGAACCACGTGGCCGATTTCGCCTTCGGTCTGGCCGGGGAGTTCAACCGGTTCTATGAGGCCTGTCACATACTCTCCGAGCCCGACGGCAGACAGCAGGCCTCGTGGTTGGGAGTGGTGGCCTGGGCCCTCGTCGCCATGGAGCGTCTACTCGACCTGCTCGGGATCGAAGTGCCCGACCGGATGTGACCA
>CAYVTP010000216.1:0-1909 GCA_964454615.1 uncultured Acidimicrobiaceae bacterium
CCCCCTACGGCATTTCGAGTGCCGCGCACTAGACCGGACTATGCGACCCCTCCAGTCGGTCGAGCAAAGCTCGACCTGTACTTCGTACTTGGTACTGGGTACTTCGACCATCCACTCGATCTGGCGGTGTCACAGTACCGAGTACAAAGTACCAAGTACCGGGACTGGCGAAGCCAGTCCCCGCGGAGGGAGAGGGATTTGAACCCTCGAGGGGGCGTAAACCCCCAACGGCATTTCCAGTGCCGCGCACTAGACCGGACTATGCGATCCCTCCAAGCAGCCCAACCTCCGGCCGGGCGTGCCAAGTACTTCGTACTTGGTACCTGGAACCCCGACCGAACGTCGGAACATCAAGGATAATGCCGCCAGGTGAGTGAACCCACTTCGACGTACGAATATGCCATGCGACAGGCGCTGGAGGCCGCTGCGGAGGCAAGTGCTTCCGGTGACGTGCCGGTTGGGGCGGTGCTGCTGGACGGAGAGGGGGCGACCGTTGCCGTCGACCGCAACCGGCGCGAGGAGCTGGCCGACCCGACCGCACACGCCGAGATGCTGGTGCTCTCCCAGCGCGCCCGTGAGTTGGGCAACTGGCGACTCAACGGCCACACCCTGGTGGTCACCCTCGAACCGTGCGCCATGTGCGCCGGTGCAGCAGTCCTGGCCAGGCTGGACCGGATCGTCTACGGCGCCGCCGACCTCAAGGCGGGGGCAGCCTGGTCGCTCTACAACATCCCGCAGGACGCCAGGCTCAACCATCGGGTCGACCTGGTCGCCGGGGTACTCTCCGAAGAGTGCGCCATGCTCCTAGAGAGCTTCTTCGCCGACCACCGGCGCTGAAACGGCTCCGACCATCCACCGGTCCCACCACCAGTAGAGCGCAGCGCCGACCACGAGGAACAACCCCGTCGCCCCGAATGCCACCAGGTAGCTGTGAACGTCGATCAGGAGGCCGACCACCGGCGCCCCGGCGAGCAAGGCGATGTCGAAGATCGAGGTGAACACCGACATCGCCGACCCCCGCTCGGAGGTGCGGGCCCGGTTGACGACCTGGCTGGAGAGAAGGGGGAATGCCACCCCGTGGGCGAAACCCGTCATGGCGGCTGCCGCCACGAACATGGGCACCGAGCCGGCCACTGCCATCGCGCCCATACCCGCCCCGTACGTGGCGATGGCCGAGACGAGGAGCGGGCGGTGGGGGATGCGGTCGTACATCCGGCCACCCAGGATCCTGGTGATTGCGGCCACCACGCCGTAGATACCGAAGAAGAGGCCGGTGGTTCCTATCTGCCGGGCCTGGACATAGGTGCGGGTGAAGACGAACAGCGCCTCCAGACCGATCGAGAAGAGGAGAGTGACGAACCACAGCGGCAGGAGATTCCTCTGGGCGAGGGCCGACCAGAAGTTGCGACGCTCCTCCGGGCTCCGGATCGGCAGGGTAGGCAGCCCCCAGAAGAAGTACCAGGCGGTGGAACTGGCGAAGGCGGCCGCAACGAACAGGCCGACGAAGCCGAAGGCACTGATGGTGAGGTCTCCGGCGACACCTCCCACGGCGATGGGGATCAGGCCGGAGAGGCCGAAGATGGCCAAACCCTGAGTGCGTCTGGAAACTGTGATCGCATCGGCGGCATAGGTGAGGACGGTGGTGAACAGGGCCAGCTGGAGCACACGTTGAACCACGAACAGGACCCACAGGTATGGGCCCCAGACCGCGGTGGTGGCGAGGAGGAGAAGGGCCACCACATTGAACGCCCCGGTCACCAGGATGACCGTTCGACGACGGGTCAGGTCGAGGATCCTGCCGAGAAGCGGTCGCACCAGCAGCGAGGCCACCGCACACGCCGAGTAGAGAATGCCGATCATTCCCTCCGACGCACCCAGTTGGTTCAAATACCCGGGGGCGTGGATGAGA
>CAYVTP010000217.1:0-1902 GCA_964454615.1 uncultured Acidimicrobiaceae bacterium
AGGCCTTCAAGGAGACTTTCGTGGGAAGCGAGGGCTGAGCAGCCGATGGCCAGCGCCGCACTTCGTGACACCCGACGCCGCATCAGGAGCATCGAGGCTACGAAGAAGATCACTCGCGCCATGGAGTTGATCGCGGCAAGCCGGATTCCCAAGGCCCAGGCCAGGGTGATCGGATCCAAGCCCTACACCGAGAAGCTGATCGAAGTCATCAAGAACGTCGGGGCGGCAGGGTCGGGCAGTTCCCATGTCCTGTTGGAGCGTCGCGATCCGAAGAGAGTCGGCGTCCTGGTGGTCGCATCCGACAGGGGCCTGGCCGGCGCCTACGCCTCGAACATCATCCGGATGGCCGAAGTGCGGGTCCACGAGCTGGCCAAGGAGGGCAAGGACGTCATCGTCTACGCCGTCGGCAAGAAGGCCCAGTCGTACTTCCGGTACCGCGGTCATCGCATCGAGCAGGTCTATCTGGGCGTCACCGACACCCCTGGTTACGGGGATGCAAGGGCGATCGCCCGGACCGTGATGGCGGCCTACGCCGACAAGCGGATCGATGCCCTGGAGGCGTACTTCACCAGATTCCAGTCGGCGATGACCCAGATCCCGACCGGCCTCGAAGTGCTTCCCGTGACCCGGCCCGAGTTGGAAGCCGACGAGATGGCATCCCGGGTGGCCTACGAGTTCGAGCCCTCCCCGGAGGTCATCCTCAACAGATTGCTCCCGATGTACGTCGAGGCGATCGTGTTCAACCTGCTGCTCGAAGCCTCCGCCTCGGAGCACAGCGCCCGGCGACGGGCGATGAAGGCGGCAACCGACAACGCAGAAGAGTTGATCAAGGTTCTCCGGGTTCAGGCCAACCGCGCCCGCCAGGCCGAGATCACCACAGCCATCACCGAGATCGTCGGTGGTGCCGAAGCCCTGGTGGACTCAAAGTGAAACGTACCCCGTACCCCGTACCCGAGGAGTGAACTGACATGAGCAAAGAGAGAGGCGTAGGCCGGATCGTCAAGGTGGCCGGACCGGTGGTCGATGTCGAGTTCCCGCCGGACTCGCTGCCCGAGATCCTGAACGCCGTCGAGATCAAGTTCACCCTGGGCGGTGAAGACCGCCGGGTCCTCGCCGAGGTGGCACAGCACCTGGGAGGATCGAGGGTACGGGCCATCGCCATGGCGCCGACGGACGGCCTGGTCCGGGGCACCGAGGTGGTCGACACCGGTTCTCCGATCACGGTGCCGGTCGGGGACCAGACCCTGGGCCACATCTTCAACGTCTGGGGAGACTCGCTCGACGCCCCCGAGAAGGACTTCTCCGAGCCCAGGTGGCCGATCCATAGGACCCCGCCCGCCTTCGAGGACGTGGAGCCCCAGAAGACCGTGTTCGAGACCGGTATCAAGGTCCTCGACCTGATTTGCCCCTACCTCCAGGGAGGCAAGATCGGGCTCTTCGGAGGTGCCGGGGTGGGCAAGACGGTGCTCATCCAGGAGATGATCAACCGGGTCGCCACCCAGCACGGAGGTGTGTCCGTGTTCGCCGGGGTTGGGGAGCGCACCCGTGAGGGCAACGACCTCTACCTGGAGATGCAGGAGACCGGAGACCGGCCCTTCAGCGAGAAGGCAGCCCTCGTCTTCGGCCAGATGGACGAGCCCCCCGGGGTGCGTCTCCGTGTCGCCCTCTCGGCCCTGACCATGGCCGAGTACTTCAGAGACGAGCAGAACCAGGACGTGCTCCTTTTCATCGACAACATCTTCCGCTTCACTCAAGCCGGCTCGGAAGTTTCCGCACTGCTGGGAAGAATGCCCTCGGCAGTGGGCTATCAGCCCAATCTGGCCAGCGAAATGGGAGAGCTGCAGGAGCGCATCACCACCACCAAGAAAGGCTCCATCACCTCCATTCAAGCTATTTACGTGC
>CAYVTP010000218.1:0-1901 GCA_964454615.1 uncultured Acidimicrobiaceae bacterium
CCTGCGACACCAGGTTTAGGAAACCTGTGCTCTATCCCCTGAGCTACGAGGGCGGGATTGGTTGGGAATGTGGTTGACAACTGGGCGTCGGTTGCCGGGGTGTTGTTTTGGAGCAGGGTAATCGGGAATCGGGTGGATCTTTGATACCCCTCGAGGGCTGTGAGATTGGCGTCAGTCGTGTGCCCGCACGCCAGGTCGATGCGCTTCCGGTGGTTTTTGGGTTCGGCTCTGGTTAGCCGGTTTGTGAGAGGGGTTTGGGGTGGGGGAGTGGCTGTTGGGCGAAGATGGTTTCGGTTTATGCGTTTTGGTGGGTCTGCCAGGCGAGCATGCTGAGGCTGTTGCGTTGGAATCCGTAGTGGTGGAGACGTTCTCGGGGATGGTGGTCGTCGATGTATCGTTTGGCGGATTCGGCTGAGGCTCGGAGTGGTTTTTCGATGGTGTTGAACGTCTGGTGGGTTTCGGGGAAGGCTCTGAGGTGTTCTGGTCGGTTGTAGCCGGTGATCTTGTCTTCGGCGGTTTGGTCTAGTCGGTCCTCCTTGGGGTAGTGGTAGCGGAATCGCTCGGCCGCGGTGATCCCTTTCTTCCCCCAGTTCTCGGCGTTGCGACCATGGAAGCGGACCTCGGCGACCGGGGCGGTCACCGCAACGACCGGTGGAACCGAGCTCTTGAACCCCTGGGGCTCGTCGACACAGACGTATGCAAACGAGTGCCGCTCGAGGAAGTCGAGGGTGTCGGTCATGTGCTCGTCGTCGACCCAGCGGCCGTTGCGGAACTCGACGGCGAGCTGGAAGTCCTCCAACTCGGCGGCGACCCACTTCATGTATCCGAAAGAGCCTCTCGTTGGATAGACATAGGGCGGGAACTGGAACCGGCGCCCCCCAGCTTCGCCGCCGAATGAAGCGGCCTCAAAGCGTCGCGGAGCGCCTGGGCAGCTTCGGCCTGGAGGTCCCGGGGCAGGTCGCGCATGTAGACGTTGCTCTTGTCCTTCATCTCGTCGGGCAGCTTCTCCGTGAAATCCTTCCACAACGACTTGGGAGGGGTCGGGTGCTGGGTGAGGAGGCTGAAACGCCTTGATGTCGAAGGTGAAGTCGTCGGGAGTGCGCTCCACCCACAGCCCGGCCACTCGCTCCGAAGGTGGGGCGTAATAGGTGGAATCGACCTCGACGATGGAGAAGTGCTCGGCGTAGAAACCGAGCCGCTCCTCGGCGGACATCGTGGTCTCGGGGTAGAAGAGGTCGGTCTCGGTGAGTGTCGGATCGGTCCACGAGCAGGTGCCGATCTTGATGTTTCCAGCCACTACCGCCCAGCCTAAGGATGACGTCCATGAGTTCAAGCCCGCGTGGATGATCCTGCGTCCGCGCTATATCGATGCCCCAGAGACGACCCGTTTTCGTCATGGCGAGGGGGATGAGACCGGACCTGAAGAGCGCCGACGAGCCGAGGCTCGCGTTGGATGCCGAGTTGACACGGGTCCTTGAACTAGGGATGCCCGGTGTTGACAAAAGGACAGGTCTATCCGGCGAGACCCTCTGACCTCTCGATGACCAGATCCGGTTGAGTATTGGGCATGAGATGCGATTGCCTATCTCCGACGGCAGCTGCCTAGGGGACTGCGTCTGCGGCGCGTGCTTTGGCCACGGCATCGGTTCTGTTGCTGGCGCCGAGCTTGTTGAGAATGGCGGCCACGTGATTTTCGACCGTACGGGTCGAGATGAAGAGTCGATCGGCTATCTCAGCGTTGGTCAGGTCTTCGGAGAGCAACTCGAGCACATCGGCCTGTCTCGATGTCAGTCCCAGAGGGCTTTCCCGTGTCGCCTGGCGCGGGCCCCTGGGGACCGCTTCCACTCCTGCCGACTTGAGCTCGCCCCGCACCTTTGCGGCGAGGGGCATGGCGCCCAATC
>CAYVTP010000219.1:0-1399 GCA_964454615.1 uncultured Acidimicrobiaceae bacterium
AGGCTCGACCAAGGATCTCCTTGCCTTGGGAACGCACGCTGCGAATGCGGCACCGTCCGAACCACACTGGAACCTCCAAGTGTTGGGCGTCCGTCGAGAAGCCCAAGGGCAAGGTCTCGGTGGTCGGCTGCTCCGATCCGTCCTCTCCCGGGCCGACAGCACGGGTGTCGTCTGCTACCTAGAGACTGCCGACCCGTCCAACCTGGACTTCTACCGGCGGATTGGATTCGAGTTCGAGCGACAGCACCAGCACGTCCCGGACGGACCACCCCACTTCTCGATGCGTAGACAGCCGCGATTGCTCCCGCTGTCGGGGGGCGACCAGGATGAGCATTAGCCCGGCGGCTGCCATGGCCCCCTTCTCACCCTTGTCAACGCCGACGGCTGATCGCGGCTCAGATTCCTCACTGGTGAAAAGCGTTCCCGCAATCACTCGGAGCCGGGTGCTTCGGATGCGACTGGGGAAGGCGTCGTCATGACCCGTGAACTGCTGGTGGCGATCCACGCCGGTTCGGGCTTGGCCGGTCTCATCGCGGGCTTGGCGGTGTTCCGACCGCCCAGCATCCGCGGTGGACGTCCTCGCCTCTGGCGAATCATCTACGGAGGACTACTTGTCATCCTGGTGGTGTCTCTAGTAGCCCTCATCGTCAAGGATTGGGCCGGTCTTGAAACCGGAACGCGCTTCGCCTTTTCCGGCTTAGCGATCCTGGCCGGTGTCATGTTGGTACGCCTCGCTGTGGGGCACCGGCTCGTTTCCACCCGCGCCTCCGGATGGGAGCGCGGCTACGTGAGCCACGTGTACTTCACCTATATCTCGCTGTGGGTGGGCTTGGCCATAGTTCCCGCGGTCCGCTCCGCAAACCCAGGCCTGTGGATCCCGGTTGCAGTAGTCGCCGTCCTCGCCGCCGGCAGGACAGTGCTGAATCGCTACAAGCGGCGGATAGAGCTGGCGTCAACACCGCGATCGCTATCGATGGAAGCCGCAACCCCGACGAGCAGTAAGGAGGGGAGATGACACCAGGACGGTCATTGTGCACGGGCGACAGAAACGTTCTTGGGAACCGTGCTGGCAGCTGCCAACCGGCATCACCGCTGCACGCCACTCGGCAACCGTCTCAGCAAGCTTGTGGGCGACAGCACCCATCGTGACGGACATCGAATCCTCGAACTCGGAAGGGACCACCTCTTGAACCTGATCACTGACAATATTCTCACGATCAACCTGCTGGCCAGCACCCTCGTGTTCTGGGCCGTCGCTAGAACCTATCTTCTGCCCAGGCTCCACCAGCTGACCCCACGAGCCGTGCTGCTACCAATCCTCTTGCTCCACTCCACCCGGCATCTCGGTCTGATGTTCCTCGCTCCGGGAGCCACAAATGAGGGCATGCCCCCAGGCTTC
>CAYVTP010000219.1:1409-1901 GCA_964454615.1 uncultured Acidimicrobiaceae bacterium
CCCGGCCGCATTCGGAGACTTGCTCGCCGCCGTTCTCGCCTTCATCGCCTTTTGGGCCGTGGTACGGAACTCCAAGAGGAGCCGCCCACTCGTTTGGGTGTTCAACCTGGAAGGATCACTCGACCTGGTCGCAGCGATCACCCTGGCCACCATCTACCACGCCGACACCTACATGGGCGCCGCGTACTGGATCCCCGCATTCTGGGTTCCTGCCCTCTTGGTCACCCACTACATCACATTCCTGGTTTTGCGAAGGCATCGGACGTTTGCGGTCGACGGTTCTCTGATGTCACGAAAGGACACCCATGTTGAGCACCCCTGACTCTCCACGGGATATCGCCATTCTGGGGGCTGGGCGCATCGGTGGCACCCTGGCCCGGCTCTGGCTGGCCCTCCCCATCCTCATGGCTCACGTACCCTTACTGTGCCCCTGTCATCCTACCCGTCGACGCCTGCATCTACGAGCTCCCCTTCCCCCTCCCCTTCTCCGCA
>CAYVTP010000220.1:0-1868 GCA_964454615.1 uncultured Acidimicrobiaceae bacterium
CCCAGAAGATGGAGGTCGGGTCTCGCTCGATCTCGGCGATGAGATCCTCGACGTGGCGAGTAGGTGGCGCGAGGTCGTACTCGTGAAACTTCAGGTTGCGATCGCGCCAGTAGAGCGACCACTCCCCCTCTCGTCTTGGTGTACCGAAACCGGGCCGGGAACCGGGTCCACTCCGGCCCAAAGTCCGGCCGCCAGGGAGGGCGGCACTCGAGGATGGTGACGGTCCGATCGGTTACGTCAAGCTCGTAGCGAATCAGTCCTTGGGCACGATCGGGGAGATCGGAGTTCCGGGGCTTCGACCCAGCGCCGGATGCGAGACAAGTCGAACTCGGGGATCATCTCCTTCTCCACCCCTGAGCGCCGGGATCCCAGGTTGCGTCTCTGAGCCTTCGATCACCGGATCAACCAGACCTGCTGTGAGTCACGCGTGACGCGGGCAGGTGATGGAATCGCTCGCTCGCGGAAAGCTCGCCGTCGGCTGTCATCAAGGTCGACAAGTTCCGTGTCGTCGAATTCCGACCAAGCCGGTAGCGGAACCTCGCCGAAGTGAAGAGAAGCGGCATCGCCAGACATGGACCCCCTTTGGAGCGGGGCAACATCTGTGTATCGGGAACAACTTCGCCACTCTGGAAGGGAGGCTGCTGCTGGCGATGACGGCGCAGCGTGACACGTTCCGGCCGGTTGCGTCGCTGCCCCGCGAGTCCGCCCTGGCAGTGACCTTGAAGCCCCAGGCCAGGCTGAAGGTGGAGTCGAACCGCGGTGACTCGACGGCCGTCGACTCGGCGATCTCGCCTTCTCCCACATGAGTATTGTTCGGGGTCGGCACGGCGCGCACGAGGTGCAAGATGCGTAAAGGCGAGAGAGTCGAGACTCTGACCAAGACTGTGGGCCAGACCCCACGGGCCGGCACCGTGATCGCCCTCAAAGACGAGGAGTTCGTCGAGGTGGAATGGGATGACGGCCACACCAGCATTGTCACCCGATCATCGCTGATCACCACTTCGAAGACAAAGCCATCGGAGAAGGAACCCGGCTGACCGCGGTGGCCGACGCGCGGCGGTCAACACAGCGATCACTCCCCGACGGAGGGCCCGGAGATCGGGGCCCCAGCACCAAACCGTCTCCTGATACCACAGAGATCGCGACCGTCATCGACCGCGAGTTGGCCTTGCCCTCGGTCGCGCACAGCTTCTGTTGGCGCGACCCGGGCCGAGCTCAGGGTGCGGCGCCCGGCGGAGCTGCTGGTTCGGTAGCCGTTCCTCTTTCCTTCCACATCTCGTATCCCAGCCAGATCAGGCCGATACAGAACAGCGGCAGACCCACGAAGAAACCAACCTCCGGCGTGTCCCCGTTTTCTTCGAAGAAGGCCCCAGTTGCCATGTCGATTGTGAGTGCGAGAGGAAGGCCGATGGTGAACAGCCACGCCGCCCAGCGGTTGAGGACGTTCGCCCGGATCATTGCGGCGCCAAGCACGATCACTCCTATGACCGTGCCGAAAAACCCCACCGCCAGCAGAGCAGTCAGGAAGCCCGGGCCTTCCTCTTCTATATTGCCCCCGGTCGCCTCGAAGATGAGCCCGTAGATGAAGAGCAGGCCGAGCAAGGTCGTCCCGAGCGCAGCGAGAACGAACCCTGCCCTACCGAGCCCTCCTTCCCTTCCGGCGTGGACGCCGCGGAGTCCGAACAACGCCCAAAGGAACAGAGCAAAGAAGACGATTAACACCGCGAAGAACGTCCAGTCCGGAAGCTGAGTCTCGAGCAAAGTTCCCAGCGCCACCCACAAACCGAACCACACGCCTGCGAGGATCGCTGCCATCCCGCTCCGACGGATAGCTTCATCGTTCATGTCCCGCCTCCTGTGTACGGGAG
>CAYVTP010000221.1:0-1860 GCA_964454615.1 uncultured Acidimicrobiaceae bacterium
CAGCGCCGCCCCCTTATCACTCTCGCCTACGCCTTATCAGGTAGCCGACTCGCCGCCGAAGACCTGGCTCAAGAGGCTCTGACCGCCGCCTATCAGTCGTGGGACGAGATCAGAGGTAAGGACAACCCCGGCACCTGGGTTCGTCGCATGCTGATCAACCAGGCGGCGTCGCTTCATCGTCGCCGTCTGACCGAACTCAAGGCCCTGGCTCGCCACACCTTCGACCGTGATCAGATTGCCTTCCCGGAGGTCACCGGTGACCTCGATCGGATCTGGACCCAGGTGCGAAGGCTTCCCCCTCGACAGGTGCAGATCATCGCACTCACCCACATCGAGGGGATGAGTCAGGTGGAGATCGCCGATCTGCTCGGGATTTCCAAGGAATCGGTCAATACACACATGAGGCGGGCACGTCAGACGCTCGCACACCGACTCGGAATCGAGGAATAGACATGCGGACACTCAACCAGGAACTGAAGCGTGCAGGGAGCGGTCTGCGAAGACTGTCGGAGCAGATTCCAGATCGCTCATGGAACACCGTCACCTTCTCTTCCACACGGCCGCCATGGCTGCTCTCATTCGCCGGTGGGTCCCTCCTGGTGATTGCGTTGTTCGGGGTGCCCGCCCTGATCCTGTCCTCTAGCCCTTCGAGTGAGAACGCCGGTCAAGACGGCGGCCTCGCGGTCCCCACTGTGTCGAATGTCCCGAGCCTTCCCGGGCCATGCGATCCACCGGCGACGACCTCGACCATCAGTCCTTCGTCGGGTGCCGAGAGCGAACAGACCGTGGAGGAGAGTCGTGGCCACCTGAAATGCGACTCGACGGATACGACGACCACGACAATCGAACCGGTCTTAGCGGAGGAGGACCCGTCCGTAAACGAAGCAGACGATGGGACCACCACAGCCAGTGTCGGCGACGCATGCTTCACACCGATGATTCTCCGTCTGGAAAACGACTGGCCCGTCGTCGAGGTCTGGGATCGTCGCGTCGAGGACGGCTTCCTCAGCCTCACCTTCGCGCTCAACACCAGGAACGCCTCCACCCAGAGCGTCGTGCTCGTCCTCGGCAGGGAGGGAGCCGAGATCCCATTGCTGACCGACCTGGAAGCGTCCGGAGAAATCTCTCAGACGACTGTCAGAGTCCATGGCACCACCGGTGAACTGAACCGCTACAGCGAGGACCCCTTGAGTCTGCATTGGGCCCGGAGTGACGGCATCGACATAGCTTTGGTGCTGCTTCAGGTCCCGCCGAGCGATGCCGCTGACCCGGAGGCCCTCCTTCTTCGACTCGCCGAGTCGGTGGAGGAGATGGACGAGGATGAGTTCACCGAACTGGTGACGAACTTCGAGTCCTACCAGTTGAGTCCTTGGTCGCTCCCATGCGCCGATCCCGACGCTGGATGACGGTTTCGGACCGCCCGCCAGGTCCGAAGCCGGAGGATCTCACGATTCGCGTCTAGTACTTGATCTCAAGGCGGCGCCTTGCTGCGTCCTGGGTAGCAAGCCTCTAGCCCCATCTCACTTGCGGCGCCAGACGAGTCGGCAAGGCCGGGATCGGGTACCGATCATCGTCGAAGCGGCACCTGACGAATAGGTGGGTCCATTGGCTGTGGGGAATCAAGCCTTCGTGCTGCGTGCGTCCAACCACGATCCCGGGGGCCACGCCAAGTTGCTGGGCGAAGTTCTCGACGGCTCCCGCCGTCGTGAGGCCTGACAGCTGCGAACCGAACCGAGGGGGAATCAGCACTCGCGCAGCGAAGGAGTCCGCCTCCCCTTCAATGTCTTCGTCAATTCCGCTCCCCTTTGCGTCTACGTAAGTCTCCTCGCCCACCTCTAACCCTTGGCGGGAAGGGGCCAG
>CAYVTP010000222.1:0-1833 GCA_964454615.1 uncultured Acidimicrobiaceae bacterium
TGTTCGATACACTGGAGTGTCCACATGGACACTCCGATCCCGGTCATCCCGGCATTCCGACTGGAACCTGACGACGGAATCCTCCGTCTCCGGCCGGGGCAGGTGACCGAGCTCACCGGGTTTCCAGGGAGCGGGTTGACCCGTCTCGGTCTGCGTTTGCTCGCCGAGCATTCCCGTATTGCCCCGGTGGTGGTGCTCGACACCCGAGGCTGGATTTCACCGGAGGCTGCATGGGAGACGGGGGTGATCGCAGAGCGTCTCTTCGTGGTCCGGTGCGGTGACCCGGTCATCTGGCCGAAGGTGGCCGCCGCCCTTCTCGAAGGTGTTCGTGCGGTTTACGCCGAGGTGCCGCCCCGGGTGCCGGAGGACCATCTGAGGAGGCTGGCCGCCCTGGCCAGGGCCCGTAGGGCGGCGGTGGCGATGAGGCCGACGGGGGAAGGTCTCCCGACCGGCGTGGCCCACCTCAGGTTGCGGGCGATGGGCGTCACCTGGGAGGGCGCCGAGGGTGGTCATGGGCGTTTGGGCCGACGCCGTCTCCTGTTGGAGGCGTCAGGCAAGGGGGCTTCCGGGATGGCACGACGATTCGAGGTGGAGGATGAGGGCACGGACGTTGTGCGTCTGGTTTCCGATGTGGTCGTTGACCAGGCCGGACGCTCCGCTCGATGAGCCTCTGCTGGTAGTCGACGACCGGGTCACAGGGGCCTCCGGCGATGTCCTCGCTGCCGGGGTGACCCTGGGCATGCCTCGTCGGGCTGCCGAGACCACGGCGCCTTTCGCCACCGTCCTCGAACGCGATCCGGGGGAGGAGGCCCGGCGTTTCGAGCGGATCGTGGTCGCGGTGGAGGACCTGGTGCCTCGGGTGGAGGTCGTCTCCCCGGGGCTCCTATATGTGCCGGTGGCCGGTGCGGTCCGGTTCTACGGGGGAGAGGAGGCCCTTGCCTCGGAGGTTGCGTCGATGCTGGCCAGGGAGGTCGGTGCGATGCGTGGCGGGGAGGCGCTCCTGGGGGTGGCCGACGGGCCTTTCGCGGCGCGTTGGGCGGCGGCCACGGCAGCCGTTGGCACACCCCACCTGGTCACCGACACCGTGGCCTTCCTTTCCCGGCTCGACCTTTCCACCTTGCGGGAGGCGATGGGAGGGGAGGAGATGATCGACACTTTCCGCTGGCTGGGGATCTCGACCCTCGGTGAGCTGGCAGGCCTTCCGCGTGACACACTGGCGACCCGCTTCGGTCACCCGGGGGCAATCGCCCACCGTCTCGCCAGCGGGGAGGATCGGCAGGTCGACCCCCGGGAGATCCCCTCCGAACTGGCGGTCCGACTGGAGTTCGAGGACCCGTTGGAGAGTCTCGATGCGGTTTCCTTCGCCGGCAAGGTGGCCTCGGAGCGCCTGTTGAATGGCCTGCGGGAGACGGGGGTGGCCCCGCATACCGTGATCATCACCGCGGGGTCCGCCACAGGAGCCGAGCGGAGCAGGGTGTGGCGGTCTGCCGACCCTTTCACCGAGGAGGCGTTGAGCGACCGGATTTGGTGGCAGTTGCGCGCCTGGGTGGAGAACGGAGGGGTCCCGGGAGGCATCGTGTCGCTGTCCGTGGATCCGGCCGACCTCTCAGGGGAGGGAAGGCAGCTGAACCTGTTCACCGACGACTCCTCGGTTATCGAGACGGAGAGGGCCCTTGCCCGGGTCCAGGCCCTGGTCGGGCCCGACGGGGTCCTCCACGGCAGGGCCCAGGGGGGCAGGATGCCAGGCGAACGGATCAGGTGGTCCAGGTGGGGGGAGCCCGCGGCCGAGATCGAACGCGACCCGGCCGCGCCATGGCCCGGTGCGACACCGGC
>CAYVTP010000223.1:0-835 GCA_964454615.1 uncultured Acidimicrobiaceae bacterium
CCTGCATCGGCCCGGTGGCCCAAAGCCCGCTTCAGGGCATCGCTCGCTCGGGTGTGGTCGCCATCGGTGGATTTGAACCCGCCATACGCTACAGTCAGAGCGTCGGTGTAGGCGATCGCCGAATGAATTGCGATAATTGCGAGGCCGTTTCCATACTTCGGTTCAGCCATCGTATTCAGGTCCCGCCCGGTGTTGCGCAAGCCCTGTGCAACCCGAAAGTAGCCCCTCGCCCGAGCCGGATCCTCGATCTTCGTGCTTCCGAGCTTCACCATCGGGCGACCAGGCCTTCAAGCGCCTGCCCCATTAACAGTCTACCTTCCGTCGCGACTGTCTCGAACAGGGGGTCCCCAGCCGTTGCACGTTCCCTCGCCCGTCTCTCGGTGAGTACATAGGGAGAGATTCGGACCCCTTGCCTGCGCCTCACCACTTCCCCGGCGGCGTACATCGCTTCGGTGACTCGCTCCACCGCCCCTTCTGAGTTGACGACTGCCAGAAGGTCCACGTCGCTACCCGGGGTTGCATCTCGACGTGCGTTACTCCCGTAGAGGATGAGGGAGCGAACGTACTCTTCCAGGCGTCGCTCGGTGAGACTCTCCCGGATCAGGGCGACCAAGGCGGGAAGCCGGTTCTCCTCCCGGCTGAACAGCTCTTGGAGGGGTGTAACCAGCTCGTGCTCGCGGTTGACCTCGTACAGGTGCGACCCTCGCGTCTCCGTGAGCCGGAGCACCCCGAGCTGAGAGAGGTCTTCGAGAGCTGTGCCCGCGCCCTTGCGACTCCTGATCCGCGCCAACTTCTGAGCCTCACGTCCCGACACTGGAGAGGTCAGAGGTAGAAG
>CAYVTP010000223.1:845-1816 GCA_964454615.1 uncultured Acidimicrobiaceae bacterium
GATCTGGACCTTTGCCGTCGAGCCTAAGATTCCGTCCAGTGGGTAGAAGAGCATGCGTCGCCACAGGATTTCTGGACCATTTTGAGGCCATCTGGACCCGATGTGGTCCACGTGGCCTAATTATGGTCCAGCAGGATATCTCATGCAAGGCTTCTCTCTCCGCCAGAGGTAACCCCCGGATGAACGCGGATCCGCAACCAAAATGGGAGGTGGGCGAATTGGCTTGAGCAGATGGCGTGGAGTGGCGGACCTAAAGGCAGGAACGCGATCTTCGTGATCCCGAAGATCCCGCCGTTGGGTGAAGACCACCCACGTACGCGACCCCTTGTTTTGTCGACCCGCCATCCAGGGAGGTGCAGGTGCCTCCGTTCTCACACCGAGCAAGAGTCTGAACCGTCCGAGTTGATCATGATCAAAGGATGATGACGATCACCATAATCCGCCGCGAAACCTAGAAGAAGACGATGATTGTGATGAAGCTGATCATCGTGATCCGGCCGGGAAATGATTCATCATCGTGACCTCGGCGAGAGACCGAAGGAGAAGACGGTAACCGCGATGAAGAAGACCATGGACTCTGACAATCTACGGCATCGGTGTCACCGCCAACGGGCAGCGACGATGTTCTGGTGGGGAGCGGCCGGACTCACCCAAAGTACCAAGGGTAGCCATCGAGGGGTGTCGAACAGCAGGGACCCTCTGCTACTTTCGTGATGATGACTCTGGTGCCACTTGTAAGTGGCACCACGAAGTGGCACCCGAATCAGGATGTCGGATTTTCTGCTAGATAGATCTCGCCCCCCTTCTCCCGGAACTCCCTGCTCTTCTCCTGCATCCCCGCCTCCGCGGCTGCCCGTATCTCCTGCGTGATCTTCATGGAACAGAACTTCGGACCACACATGGAGCAGAAGTGCGCGATCTTCGCGCCCTCGGCCGGCAGCGTTTCGTCGTGGTAGGCGAGCGCGGTCTGT
>CAYVTP010000224.1:0-1788 GCA_964454615.1 uncultured Acidimicrobiaceae bacterium
GGCGTATCAAGAGCGGACCGAAGCCGCTGACACGCAACGGGGAAGGAACCCAATGAGTGCTACGACCACAGACGCCAAGAAGCCCACACCAGTGAGGAGATCACGTGGCTGGACCGTTGGTCTGACCACGGCCCTCGTCGTTTTGATCCTCGGCGTAGCCACACTCTTCATTACCACCGGTGAGAACCCATTTGCTGGGATGCCCTCCCCGGTCGAGGTCGCCGAGGCTTATATCGACGCCCGCAACGACTACGACGTCGAGCGTGCCCGTAACCTGCTCGCAGAGGGCTTCACCACATCCGAAGCCCCGTAAGGCCATCGCGGTCATGAAACCCTGGACCTCGTGTTCCAGAGTTGGAATGATTGGGGATTCGAGTTCACCGATGTGAGCTGTGAGGAAGTGTCGGAGGGGAGTGGTGGACACGTGGTGCTCTGTGACTACCTCTGGAACACCGACGTAATTCGAGCGGGCGGTTTTTCCCCTACGGAGGCCAACCTGCGACTGCTCATCCAAGACGGGCTGATCCGCAGGGTGAGCGAGTCCGAGATCGGCTTGGAGCCATGGTGGGAGACCTTCGTCGCCTTCCTGGAGGCCGAGAGCCCAGACGACTTCGGTGACACGGTTTACCGCGCCGTTGAACTCCTGGACCCAGACGCGGTGCAGAAGGTAGGCGAGGAGTTGCCCGCCTACCTCGACCTGTATGCCGAGTGGCTCGACAATCAGGAGGGCTGACGCCACGGATTGGGCGAAACAGGTCTAATCCCATTCTTGACCGCGGGTGGTATCGCTCGCCGCAAGCTCAAAGTGGATCTTGCCGCCTCAGACGACATTCCGTCAGTTACGTCTCGTGGATCTCGGCTCGGTCGCGGGTCTCGTACTCGGGGTCGGACTGCTGAGGAGCATTTGCACAAGCCGAGGTGGGTGTCCTTACAACGATCCGGTTCGTCGTCGAGCTTGCCTCACCCTGGGCAGGAATCGGCCGGTGCGGGATGCGTAGGCGTTGTAGGCGTGGCCCAGTCCTTCGGGGGAGCTGAGCAGCTTCTCCTCGGCGGCCGCCCACCAGAGATGGGCGAAGATGGACAACGCTGCCACTCCGAGCAGCAGGTAGCTCCGGAAGACGAGAGTGGTGCCCACTGCGATTGCGATTAACGCGGTGTAGATGGGGTGGCGGACATATCGGTAGGGCCCGTCGCTCACCAGCTGGTGGTCCACCGTCACCCCGCTGACCGCCCCGTACCCGCCGATGGCTCGCGCAGCCCATAGCCCCACGGAAATCCCCAGAGCCCAAAGACCGAGGCCGACTGCCTGAAGAGCCAGATCGATGTCGGTTGACCAGTTCAACCACCCCTCGTAAGCCCAGTCGGTTGCGATCACAACAAAGACTGGATAGACCAGCGGAACGATCTGTACCAGGTCGCCTCCCCGGCCGATGAGCGGAAGGGGGCTCATTCGGGCCCGAAGCTCGAGATCGTATCCGGGACGTTCCCATCGAGACCACAACACCCACGCCGCCGCATTGGTTGCTGCCATGACTGCCGCCAACAGTTGAACCAATGTCCTTGCCACGTCACACCCGCCTTGGGACGGGTTAGACGATACGCCATGGGTGGATGGGGCGGAATCCTGTCACGACTGGAGCGAGGCGCATATGTCCGTCAAACCCGCAGGTCACGGAGGACCCAAACCAGGAGATAGCACCGAGCGGCATAAGCCAAATCAGCGATTCTGGCAGCACGCCGAAGTGCCTGATATGTGCGACGCGTCCGCGAGCCGTTCCGATGATTCGC
>CAYVTP010000225.1:0-1240 GCA_964454615.1 uncultured Acidimicrobiaceae bacterium
CACCCGACCCAGGAGCGACGGAGAGACGTGGCTGGGGGTGCCACCCCCGAAGTAGACCGCATCGAGTGGCCTCCACCCGGGCGACATGGCGATCTCCGAACAGAGAGCGTCGATGTAGCGGTCAATCATGTCGTCCCTGCCCTCGACCACGGCGAAGTCGCAGTAGGGGCAGACGCGGGCGCAGAAGGGGATGTGGACGTAGCAGGAGGCGTGGGCGACGAACCTGTCGACGTCGAGCATCAGTCGTCGTCGACCCGGAGGGCTGCCACGAAGGCCTCCTGGGGCACCTCTACCGAGCCCACCATCTTCATACGCCGCTTGCCCTCCTTCTGACGTTCCAGCAGCTTCTTCTTCCGGGTGATGTCGCCGCCGTAGCACTTCGCGGTGACGTCCTTGCGGCGGGCCTTCACCGTCTCCCTACTGATGATGCGACCGCCGATGGCGGCCTGGATGGGGACATCGAAGAGCTGCCGGGGGATCAACTCCCGGAGCCGGGTGGTCATCTTCCTCCCGTACTCATAGGCATGGTCGCGATGGACGATCGCCGAGAAGGCGTCTACCGGGACCCCGTTGAGCAGAATGTCCACCTTGACCAGGTCGGACTCCCGGTAGTCCGACGGCTCGTAGTCGAGGGAGGCGTACCCCTTGGTCTTCGACTTGAGCAGGTCGAAGAAGTCGAAGACGATCTCGGCGAGGGGGATGTCGAAGTCCAGCTCGACCCGCTCCGGGCTCAGGTAGTTCATGTTGCCCACCACCGCCCGCCGGCCTGTGGCCAGCTCCATGATCGGCCCGACGAACTCGGTCGGGGTGAGGATCATGGCCTTCACATAGGGCTCGGCGACACCCCTGCGGTCGGTGGGATCGGGGAGGTCCTGAGGGGACTTGATGATGCGGGCCTCGCCGTCGGGCATGGTCACCCGGTAGGCGACCGAGGGGGCTGTGGCCACAAGGTCGAGGTCGTACTCCCTCTCCAGCCGCTCCCTCACGATCTCCATGTGGAGCAGGCCGAGGAACCCGACCCGGAACCCGAACCCGAGGGCCCGCGAAGTCTCCGGCTCCCAGCTGAGCGAGGCGTCGTTGAGCCGGAGCTTCTCCAGCGCCTCCCTGAGTTTCTCGAAGTCGTCACCGTCGGTCGGGAACACTCCGGAGAACACCATCGGCTTGGGCTCGGTGTACCCGGGCAATGCGATCTCGGCGGGCCGCCTCGAGTGGGTGATGGTGTCGCCCACCTTGATCCGGT
>CAYVTP010000225.1:1250-1783 GCA_964454615.1 uncultured Acidimicrobiaceae bacterium
CCCGACCGCCCCCGGCCCGATCGAGCCGACTGGCACCGCCTTCGGGGTGAGGAACCCGATCTCGTCGGCATCGTGGGTCTCCCCGGTGGCCATGAACCGGATCGGGTCGCCGGATCCGAGGCGACCGTCGACCACCCTGACGTAACAGACCACGCCACGGAAGGCGTCGAAGTAGGAGTCGAACACCAGGGCCCGCAAGGGAGCGTCGGGGTCTCCGAGGGGAGCGGGCACTGAACGGACTATCTCCTCGAGGAGGTCCTCCACCCCGGCGCCGGTCTTGGCGGAGAGCCGGAGAACCGAGTCCGTGGAGCCGCCGAGGATGTTGACCAGCTCGGCCGAAACCCGCTCCGGGTCTGCGGCGGGCAGGTCGATCTTGTTGACTGCGGCGATGACTTCCAGACCTGCTTCGACTGCCAGGTAGGCGTTGGCCACGGTCTGTGCCTGGACGCCCTGGGCGGCGTCGGCCAGCAGAAGGGCACCCTCGCAGGCGGCCAGCGACCGGCTCACCTCGTAGGAGAAGTCGACATGACCCG
>CAYVTP010000226.1:0-1781 GCA_964454615.1 uncultured Acidimicrobiaceae bacterium
CCCCCGGGGTGGAGGTGCGGGTAGACGTAGCCCTCCCCGTGGCCCAACGTCGCCGCCCCGCTGTACCCGGTCCCCCTCAGGTGCACCGGCACCGACGGGGTGGGGCCGTCTCTGACCAAATCTTTGCCGGCACCGATCGCCCTGCCCACCGTGTTCGACTTGGGCGCTGAAGCCAGGTACAGGGCGGCGTGGGTCAGGTGATAGGTTGCCTCGGGAAGCCCGACATATGCCAGGGCCTGCGACGCCGCCACCGCCACCTGGAGGGCGTTGGAGTCGGCCAGACCGATGTCCTCCGATGCGAGGATGATCATCCGCCTGGCGATGAACTCGGGGTCCTCGCCGCCTTCGAGCATAAGGAACAGCCAGTACAGGGCGGCGTCCGGATCGGACCCGCGAAGCGACTTTATGAACGCTGAGACCACGTCGTAGTGGTTGTCTCCCGTCTTGTCGTATCGCACCAGCCGCCGTTGCAACGCCTCGGAGACGTCGGCATCGGTGATCTCCGATCTTCCCGCCGCCTCGGCCATCCGCGCCGCCACCTCCAGCGAGTTGAGGGACTGGCGGGCATCCCCACCCGTCCTGCTGGCGAGCTCCTCGGCGGTGGCCGCGCCGATCTTCAGGTTCGACCGGCCAAGCCCACGCTCCTCGTCTTCCAGGGCCGACTCGAGGAGCAAGCGAATGTCTGCCGGTTCCAGCGGTTCCAGCCGGAACAGGGTCATCCTCGACATCAGGGGGGTGTTGACCTCGAAGAAAGGGTTCTCCGTGGTGGCGCCGATCAACACCACCGTGCCGTCCTCCACCCCGGGCAGGAGGGCATCCTGCTGGTTCTTGGCGAACCGGTGGATCTCATCGAGGAAGAGGACGGTCCGTCTCTCGTCGGAGGCGAGGCGTTCCCTGGCGTCCCGCAGGACCTCCCTCACCTCCTTGACCCCTGCCGAGGTCGCCGAGAGCGTGACGAATACGGCGTCGGCATGGGATGCCACCAGACGGGCGAGAGTGGTCTTCCCGGTACCGGGAGGGCCCCAGAGCAACATCGACACCGGCCTCCCCGACTCGACTATGTGACGGAAGGCGGCGTCAGGGCCGAGCAATGCCGGCTGACCCACCACCTCGTCGATCGACCGGGGCCGCATCCGGGTGGCCAGGGGAGCGGACTGAAACGCCAGGTCGTCGGCGCGGCCCGAGAACAGGTCGGTCATGGAGCAGACGGTACTTGGTACTTGGTACTTGGCACTTGGTACTTGGTACAGCCGGTGGTCGTGGAGGAGTACGGTTTGGTCATGATCGATCACATCGGAGTCGAGGTCGGCGACCTCGCCAGCAGCAAGACCTTCTACGACGCGGCACTGGAGCCTCTCGGGATAACCGCGCTGTTCGAGTTCGGAGGCAGCGCCGTCGGTTACGGGAGCGATCTTGGGCGAGGCCCGAAACCGTACTTCTGGGTGCATCAACGTGGCCGGGATCCGGTCTCCGGGGCCCATGTAGCATTCCGGGCTGGCTCGCGGGAGCTGGTGGATGCCTTCTACGAGGCTGCCATGGCTGCCGGAGGTGCCGACAATGGCGCACCCGGCCTGCGTCCCGACTACCACCCCAACTACTACGGGGCCTTCGTCTTCGACCCCGACGGGAACAACATCGAAGCGGTGTGCCACCGCGCCCCCGCCGAAGCCTGACCGACCCAGTACCCAGTACCCCGGTACCAAGTACCCCCTTGCCATCGAACACATGTTCGATACACTGGAGTGTCCACATGGACACTCCGATCCCGGTCATCCCGGCAT
>CAYVTP010000227.1:0-1742 GCA_964454615.1 uncultured Acidimicrobiaceae bacterium
CGACGCACCCACCCGGCGATCATCGCCATGGCCCTGGGCCGCAGGTTGGGGACCTCCAGCCAGTCCATGAACAGGTAGTAGCCGTCGAGGGCCATCAGCGGATTGAGGTTGAACAGCGAGTTCAGGTACCAGACGAAGGCGATCTTGAAGCCGATCGGCGCCAGCGGGGGGAACGCCAGCCCGACCAGTTGGATCGCACCCGCGACGAAGAAGGCTCCAGCGGGCCCGGCGGCCGAGGTGAGCATCCTGGCCCGCCGCCCGGCCATCCACACATCGGTGGTGTCGACGAAGAAGGAGGGCAGGCCGAAGTAGAGGAGGAACCCCATGGCGGGGACCCGACGCCGGGCGTGTTTGGCGGCCATGGCATGGCCCAGTTCGTGACAGGCCAGGGCGACCACGTTCAACCCGAGGAGCACCGCCGCCCCGGTGACGTATGAGCCTCCCACCAGGAAGACGCTTTCCGCACCGCCGGCCCAGGCCCGGGCGAACACCACCATCCCGCCGAGGGCCACAGCAGCAAGGAGGAGCGCTGCGACCCGGTTGAACAGGAAGCGGCCCCCCGCCCTGTACAGCCAACCCGCAAGGGGGTCGGGGTTGGCCAGCACCATCCTCCTCCCCCGGACGGCTGCCCACAGCCCCCCTCCCAGCCGCACCGGGAGCGGGCCATTCCTGCGTTTTCGCACCGTGTAGAAGACGTCGACGGGCAGCTCGGTGAGCATTCGGTTGCCGGCCAGGTCGGCGACGAGCCTCAGGACCTGGTCGGGTGCGAGACGTCCGGTGATCCTGGAGAACTCTCCCACCAGGGCGGCCACCGTCCTGGTCCCGTCCATGAGGTGGGCCAGCTCCACCTCCTCGGGCGTGAGCCGGAGGTAGGCAGACTCACGCTCGTCCGGGGAACGGAGCATCACATAGGCCTGACCCCTGATCGAGGTCTGCGCCACCTCCTCGACTCCGTCGCGAAGCCGGGGTCGGGCCTTGGCCGGGTTGAGCCGGTCATTGACCGCCCGCCAGAGGTCGGAGTCAGCCGGGCCTGTCGGGGTGCCGGGAGCGCGGCCAACCAACGCCTCCCACAGGTTGGTCTTGGTCTCTACGACCTCCATGCGGCGGTCGAATCAGTCCTCTGGCGGGTCGTCGGGAAGGTCGTCGCCGATGTCGCCCGGCTCTGAGGTGTAGCCGGTGCTGACATCAGTGCCTTCGATGCCCTCCTCCGCCCCACGGCCAGCCGGGGCCAGGTCGCCAGGTCCGGTGTCGTCGCCCTGCACCAGCTCTCCGTCCGACCGCAGGCCGGCGCCGGTGGACGCGGGATAGTAAGGATCTGATATGAGGATTGGTTCGCCGGGCTCGGAAGCCACGGCGCCGGGAAGCACCTCGACACCACCGTCCGACAGGTCTGCCGGAGCGGATGATCCATCCTGTGTTCCCCCGGGGTTGTATACGGTCCCGGTGATGATCGGCTGGTCGGGATCCTCCTCTCCCCAGCTGCCTGAGTCCCCTTTGATCCACTTCTCGGGTCGTCCAGAGAATTCCTCAGCCTCACCTGAGCCTTCTCCGCCGGCCAGCTCGCCCACTGGCGGCTGGTCGGGATCACCTGCAGTCCCGGGATTGAACGAGAGAACCTCGATCTCCTCCTCATGCCCGGGCGCAGTGTCTCCCGGATAGGTGTTCTGGAAGATCGCCTCTTTCAGCGTCGGTGAGCCCTGCTCGGTCTCCCCCTTGGGTGTGATCTTGCCCACCAGGGGGTC
>CAYVTP010000228.1:0-1740 GCA_964454615.1 uncultured Acidimicrobiaceae bacterium
CCTCGTCCCACGCTCGTAGATGGCGTCCAGGTCCCTGTCGGGGCCCCCGTGCATTTCCTGGTCCCAGAACCCGTATTGCATCTGCCGGAGCTGGGTCAGGCCCTTGTTCAGCTTCCGCGCTGCCACCAGTTGGTCGACCAGTTCTTCGGGTATTGCTTCCCCGGTCTGGTAGTGGCGGGCGAACCGGCGCAGGACATCGACCCGCCACACCCAGTGCTGCATGATCTGGCTCGGGGCCTCGACGAAATCCCGTTCGACGTTGGTGCCGGAGAAACGGGCCAGCTCGGTGCGACCCAGGTTCTGGTGGAGCACATGACCGAATTCGTGGAACAGGGTCTCCACCTCCCCGTGCTGGAGCAGGGAGGGAGCGTCCTTGGTCGGCTTTGTGAAATTGGCGACCATGGCACACACCGGGTTCTGATAAGAGCCGTCCTCCAGCCGCCGGCTGGCGACCAGAGGAAATTCGGCGGCGTGGCTGTACTTCCCCTCGCGGGGGAACAGGTCGAGGTAGAACCGGGACAGTTCTTCTCCCGACTCCTTGTCGACGATGGCGTACATGCGAACGTCGTCGTGCCAGGCGTCGAACTCGTCTATCTCGACGTATTCGATACCGAACATCTCCGATGTCAGGTCGAACATCCCCTTGAGAACCTGAGGCAGCGGGAAGTACTTGGCCACCTCGAAGTTGTCCACCCCGAATTCGGTCCGGCGCTGGACGGTGTCGTAGTACATCCAGTCCCACAGCCTGACCACATCGTCGCCGGTGTCGGCCTGGAGCAACTGGGACATGACCGCCACATCCTGCTTCCCCTTCACGGTGAGGGGCTCGAGCAGGTCGTCGTAGAACTCCTTGACCCTCTCGGGCGACTTCGCCATGCGGTCCTCGAGACGGTGGTGAGCCCAGGTCGGATGCCCCAGTGCCAGTGCGATCTCCTGTCGGAGGGCGACTGCCTCCTCGAGGATCTTGCGGTTCTCCTCGACGGCCACGGTGTTGAACTTGAATCGAAGTTGCTCTCTCAGGTCGCGTCTCCGGGCGTTCTCGAGGAAGGGGATGAGGTTGGGGTACTCGATGGTCACCTTGTACTTGCCGGTCTCCTCGTCGACGTCGAGACCTTCGATGAAGGCTTCCGGCAGCCCATCGAGGTCGTCGCGATCGCAGAGGATCCAGTCCTGCCACTCGTCGATGTTCTGTTGGAAACGAACCCCCAGCTCCACCAGACGCTCGGTCTTCTCCTTGACCCTGGTCCGGGTCTCCGGGTCGAGGTCGTGGCCCGCCCGCCGGAGGTCCCTGAGCACGAACTCCAGGGCACGTGCCCGCTCCCCGGTCAACGATGCCGCCTCCTCGGTGGTCGCGAATTCCTGCACCGCAGCGTTGAAGTCGTCGCGGAAGATGAGTTCGACGCCGAACTTCTCCATGCGCTCGTTGGCGTCGGTGGCAGTCTCCCGGACCGCCTTGTCGGTGTGGACGTAGCCCATGAACCCGTACTGGTGAAATGCGTGGCCGAGGACGTCGCCTATCCGATCCAGGGGGCGGAGCGTGTTCTCGAAGGTACGGGCCGGTTTGGGCTCGACCAGGCCGTCGAGGATCGACCGGGCCTGGCTGATGGCGGCATCGACGCCGGCGGTCAGTGCTTCTGGTGTCAGGTCCTTATACGACATAGGCCGATGAGAGTAAACCGGACCGGGTCGAAGGACGAAGCCGCTGGCCCCCCCAACGCAGGCCGCGGGATACGGCCGGCG
>CAYVTP010000229.1:0-1699 GCA_964454615.1 uncultured Acidimicrobiaceae bacterium
CCGTCTGAGATCTGTGAGGAGTTGCCCGCGGTGATCTTGCCGTCGGCCTGGAAGGCGGGCTGTAGCGAGCCCAGTTTCTCCAGGCTGGTGTCCCAACGGATGCCCTCGTCGCGGGTGCTGGCCTGCTCGGCGCCGTCCTCGCCGACAACGGGCACCGGCACGATCTGGGTCTCGAACCGACCCTCCTCGGTGGCTCGGGCGGCCCGCTGGTGGGACTGGAGCGAAAGCTCATCGAGCTCTTCCCTGCCGATCCCCCACTTCTCGGCGATCATCTCTGCGGAGATCCCCTGCGGCACCAGCCCGGCGTACCTCTCCATCATGCGCGGCCCGAAGGGCAGGCCCGGGCCCTGCTGGGCGCTGACACCCATGGGGATCCGGGTCATGCTCTCCACCCCGGCCGCTATCACCACGTCCTGGACGCCGGCGATGACCGCCTGGGCGGCGAAATGGACCGACTGCTGTGAGGACCCACACTGGCGATCGATGGTCACCCCCGTCACCGACTCGGGGAACCCGGCCGCCAGGGCGGCGTTGCGGCCGATGTTGTAGGCCTGCTCCCCAACCTGGCTGACGTTGCCCATTATCACGTCCTCCACCAGCGAAGGATCCAGGTCGTTGCGGGAGACGAGGGCTTCGAGCGGCATGGCGGCGAGATCGACCGCGTGGATGTCCTTGAGGACTCCGTTGCGACGTCCGACGGGGGTCCGCACCGCATCGACGATGACTGCGTTTCTCATCTCACTCCTTGAGGGTCAAAGGGGACCATCTCGGCCGAAGCCTAGAGAAGCGGCCACCTCGACGGGCAGGGCCCACCGCTCACCTCTTGTTGAACACCCATTCCACCGTTCTCATTTCCGCCCGATGGTGCCACCGCACTTGGCGTCGGTAACGTGTGACGCTGCCACCGAAAGGAGTCTCCTTGGCCGCCTCCGAGAGTGACCCACTCGAGCCCGCATCCGAGCAACCGCAGAGGGGGATGATGCAGCGTGACTTCGCATCCGCCAGCCTGGGGATGATCGTCCACCGTGACGACCCGGGCCACGCGGTGGTCAGCATGGTGGTCAGGGAGGACATGACCAACGGGTTCGGCATCACCCACGGCGGCCTGGTGTTCACCCTGGCCGACACCGCCTTCGCTCTGGCCTGCAACGAGGACGAACGGGTCACGGTGGCCCAGGGAGCCGACATCACCTTCCTCAAGTCGACCTCGGCGGGCCAGACCCTGACGGCGGAGGCTGTCAGGCGGGTTCGCTCCGGACGGTCGGGCCTCTATGACATGACGGTGACGGACGAGACCGGAGATGTCGTGGCGGAGATGCGGGGACGCTCGTTCACGACTGACCGGACGCTCTAGCCGGTTGACATCGAGCCCCTCCGGCAGAGCAGGCGGCCATTCGCTGTCGGCTGACGAATAGGATCGTGACGGTGAGGGTGACAGTCGACGAGGGTGCCTGCGCCACAACCGGTGAGTGCGAGCGGATCTGCCCCCAGGTGTTCTCGGTCGACGACATCGCCAAGGTGGTCGACCCCGCCCCTCCAGAGGATCTCCACGGGGCGGTCCGCGAGGCCGAGGCGGCGTGTCCGACCGGGGCAATCGGCATCGTCGAGTAGGGAACACGAGGCAACACCATCCGAGCAGGACAGGGTGGAGACGATGGGACTCGAACCCACGACCCCCGGCTTGCAAAGCCGGTGCTCT
>CAYVTP010000230.1:0-1669 GCA_964454615.1 uncultured Acidimicrobiaceae bacterium
CATCCTTCTTCAGCCGCTGGGTCTCTCTGACCAACGTATCCGGCAACCAGATCTTCTCTGGGTTGGGGGAAGTCGATCGCGAACAGGTTCCTGTCATACCCGGTAGATACAGTCTGGTCCATGTCCAGCCGCTGGTTTCTCTACGTACCTGAATTCGATAAGGACTCCTTCGTTTTCTTCTTCGCCAAAGGGCCAACAGGCAAGTCGTGGAGTGTGCGCCAGTTCTCAGAAGCCGGCCACAGCGTTCGCAGGGCCTCGGAGTTTCCCTGGACCGCAAGTCAGATCCTTGAGATGGCAGATCGACCCGGCAGCCACAAGCGGGTGGCCGAGGCCCACGAAGTGAAGGACACCGCTTGGTACCTCGACCGGATCTCGCAGCTCAATCGAGAGGTGCTCGGCATCGACAGCCCATCACAAACGTCACCGCCACCAGCTGTCGCGGTCGTGAGCGACCATGTCGAACCCTTGTACCCAATCATCGATCTCGACCGGTTGATGGCCCACCCGAAAGCTGGAAAACGGAAAGACATGGATCGGATCCTGAAGTCCGGCCATAGCGAGGACTACGTCAGCTGGAATGTGATGAGAGGGCTCGCCAGGCGCGGTGGCCAGGTCTGGTGGCCTGAGATGGTTGAACTGGTCGGCCGTACCGGCGTCCAAGGGGGCTTGCCTGCGAACGACCCGCCTGCTGTCGAACTGTGGAGAAGCGTCACCTCACCCCGGGATTACGAGTCGGCGAGCCGCAGCCGCATGGCCGCCTCCGACAATCCCGTGTGGCAAGAGCGAGCGATGAAGTTTGATCGAGTTGAAGGTGCGACCGAAGTCGACATTGAGCTTCAAGGAGAGTCATACCTGATCTACGTCGAAGCCAAGCTGCACAGCGACATCAGTTGGGCAACGACCTACGATCCGCAGCGGAATCAGATCGCTCGCAACATCGACTGTTTGCTCGAGAACGCAGCAGGACGGACACCACACTTCTGGATGTTCGTGAAAGACCGTGGCCCGGGGCACGGGTACACCCAGACGATCGAAAGCTACCGGACCAATCCGAGTTCGCTCGCTTCGCTTATCCCGCATCGCTCACCGGAGCTGGTGGCCGAGGTGGCCAGTCGGATCGCGGTCCTCACCTGGTCGGAACTATTGACTCTTCTCCCCACCGACGACGACTTGGCCCACGCTTTCACCGAGCTGAGACGACGCGTCAACTAGCCGGTCAGTCGCTACTTGCTGTGGCAAACCTCTCCCGGCCAGACTCCGGAGAGAAGCACCAAAGATCTGCCAACGAAGGGCCCTCCTAAGACTGAAACAAAATACTACGACGGGACTCTGTGAAGCCTGTCGGTTTCAGGCGGGCTGCGCTTGACGAAGTCCAGGGTTAGACACTCGTTAGACGCCTCCTCAAGCGCGCTTCCAACACCGACGCTTTACGGCCTGATTCGGGACGGCTCGTCCCACTCCCGATCGGACCTGATCAGCGGAGGCCAAGGACGGTGAGGATTGCCGCATCAAACCCCCACTGGTGTTCCGAACCGAGGTGTCCGGCGATGTCTCCGAGGCGGTTGACGTAATCGGACAAGTACGACGAACCGAGTTGTTCCTAAGAGGCAAAGGGGTGGGCAACGCGCCACTACCCCTGGCTGATGTCGACGCCCGTGACCGGCTCGCC
>CAYVTP010000231.1:0-1664 GCA_964454615.1 uncultured Acidimicrobiaceae bacterium
AGGAGATCCTCCGCTACTCGTCGGTGACGATGCACTTCCGTCGCACCGCCACCAGAGACACCGAGGTTCGCGGCGTCCCGATCGCCGATGGTGACAAGGTCGTCATGTATTACATCTCGGCGAACTTCGACGAAGACCACTACCCCGACCCCTTCCGGTTCGACATTCACCGCAACCCGACCGACCATCTCGCCTTTGGAGCCGGACGCCATCTCTGCCTCGGTGCGTGGCTGGCCCGTCTCGAGGTGAGGGTGACCCTGGAGGAGCTGTTGCCGAGATTGGCCGACATCGAGATCGTGGGACCGGTGGAGCGACTTCGCTCCAACTTCATCCGGGGCATCAAACACCTGCCGGTCAAGGTACGGCTGACCTGAGCAACCGATAGCCGTGGCCAACCTCGAGCCGCTCCGTCGCCAGGACCTCCCCGAGTTGGAGGAGCTGTTCCAGCACTACGACGACACGCTCAGCTTCGTGCCCAACAGCCTGTTCACCATGGCCCGGCGCCCCGAGATCCTGCGAGCGTTCTCCAACCTGATCACCCAGATCTGGCGGACCGGCACGTTGCCCATCGAGCTGAAGCCCTTGATCGCGGTGGTGTCGAGCCAGGCTGCGGGTTGCCGGTACTGCCAGGCGCACGAGGCAGTCGATGCCCGCGAACGGGGAGTGGATGCCGAAAGGATCGCCGCGGTCTGGGAGTTCGAGACCAGCCCCCTCTTCTCGGAAGCGGAGCGGAGCGCCCTCCGACTGGCGCGGGACGCTTCCCTGCAGCCCAACCGGGCGACGTCTGAGCACTTCGACGCTCTGAGAAAGCACTACAACGAGGGTGAGATCGTCGAGATCATGACTGTCATCTCCCTGTTCGGTTTTCTCAACCGCTGGAACGACACCATGGCCACCGACCTCGAAGACGAGCCATTCACATTTGCCACGGAGACCTACGGCCCTGAGCGGTGGAGCCCGGGCAAACACCGGCACACCGAGAACCGCTAAAGGCCCTTCAGCGAGTATCGAGAACCACCCGGCGCACCTCGACGAGCCCCTTCTTCATGGCCTCGCTCTGATCAGGGTAGAGATGGACATAAGAGCGGATTGGGGGCAGGGCTATCGCCACGTGACTCGCCCCGATGAGCTCCACCTCGACACGGCACCCGGCCGGGTCACCGATCACCTCGAACCTGGTGAAGTCCAGCGGCATCAGGGCTTCCGCCAGGATTCGGTCGGCTGCCAGGGCAGCGGCAACACGCCGGCCCGACTCACCACCTTCCACCAAGACTGCGGTGACCCCGGTGCGCTTGAGACCGCCGGTGTGCTTCAACGCAATGATCGACTCCTCGGGAAGGGAGACTTCGATATCCGCTCGGAACACCGCGACCTCGGTTCGGCCAAGGAACCTCTTCTCGACGCGGGATGCCAGCTCGTAGACCGGGCCCTCCCCGACAGGGACGAAACGTACCCGCCCGTCATCCCCCGGCTCGCGCCGGTAGCCCGACAGATCTCCCTCGATCAGGCCAGTCAGACGCGAAGACGGCGGACCTGGCCTGCCGAGCCGGCGGCGCACCAAGTGCCCTAGGCCTCGATGCCCTCCTCTGCCTTGAGCTGCTCAGGGTCAACCGGCGTCCACGGGTTTACCTTCTGCACCCCATACGTCCAGATCAGGGCGTACA
>CAYVTP010000232.1:0-1562 GCA_964454615.1 uncultured Acidimicrobiaceae bacterium
TGGCCTCCCAGTCGCCAAGAGCGGTTCGGAACCGTCGACCCAGGATGAGCCCTTCCCGCTGGTCGTCGATCCAGCCGGTGAGCCGGGGCCACTCCCTGAGAAGAGCCTCGTGAGCGATCTCCACGGTCGGGCCCCGGGTGGCCGGATCCCGGTCCGCCATCAAGAGCCTCTGGCCTATGAAACTGCCAAGCACGGTGTCCAGGTCGGCTCTGGGGTGACCGAGGGATTCGAGCTCGCTGCGTCGGACCCGGCGGCGGGTGTCGTCGGTATCCTCATCGACGGTCACCATCCTCAGCATGACCTGACGGCAAAGGGCCTGCTGGCGGGGGCTCAGACCCGCAAACGTTGATTCGGCCCGGCGGGCGAGAGCGGCTCCCACCCCTCCGATCCGGTCGTAGTCTGCGACCGTGAGCAGGTCGCTGCTGCGACGGTCGACCAACTCGGTGAGGGCGTACTGCAGAAGAGGCAGTCCTCCGGGCTGGTGCGCTACGTCTTCGGTTATCCGATACACCAACCCTTCCTCGAATCCGAGCCCCACCGCCCGCGCCGGTGCGGTGATCATCTCCTGCAGTTCTTCAACGGTGGGAGGGAGAACCGTGACCAGACCATCCCTCACCAGCAGCCCCAGGCGACGGTCTTCGAGGGGCCGGTCGTAGAAGTCGGCCCGCAGCGTGATGATCACCCGGACATCGCCTTCGGATCCTTCGACCGCGTCGACGATCAGGTCGAGAAAATCCCGACGTTGGTCATCGGAGGCGAGGGTGTACACCTCTTCGAACTGGTCGACCACCACGATCAGGTCCCCCTCGACCACGCCCCGGAGCCCGGTCGAGATCAGCCGCTCGGAGTCGACGGGCTCGACCGAGACCGACTCCAGCGCTTCAGCCAGAGCATCGAGCGGACTCACTCCCGGTGTGAGAACCACATGGGCCCAGCCCCCTGAACCTTGGACCATGCCATTGGCGAGAGCAGGAAGCAGGCCGGCTTGGACCACCGACGACTTCCCCGACCCCGACGGTCCGACCACCGCCACCAGCCTGTTTGCGGAGATCGCGTCGAGGAGGCTCGCCACCAACGCATCACGGCCATGGAAGTCTGCGGCGTCAGCCACTTCGAATGCCCTCAAGCCCTTGTAGGGGTTGCGGGAGACCACGATGGGCGCTGATTCCGGCGGCTCACCAAGAGCATGGTCGACATCGGCCAGCAGGGCCGAAGCCGACGGGTGCCTGTCCCCGGGCTCCGATGCGGTTCCCCGGGAGAGCACGGACTCCAATCCGGGGACACCGGACAACAGCTCACCCGCCAGAACCGCGAAAGCAAACCGGTCGGACTCAGGTGTAGGTCCACTCCGGTCCATCTCCGGTGCCCGGTAGGCGGCGGACATCGCCGACCTGGTTTCCGGGTCCCCCACGTCCGCAGCCACCAGGAAGTCCGCGAGGTATGCGTTGCCGGTCCCGTCGAGCAGGACGTTCCCGGGCCTCAGGTCCCCATGCACCACTCCCCTGGAGTGCGCATAGTCCAACGCTGAGCCCACCTGGCCGAGAATCCGACGGGCATCCTCG
>CAYVTP010000233.1:0-1544 GCA_964454615.1 uncultured Acidimicrobiaceae bacterium
CGAAGGATCTCGGGAGCAGCATGCAGGTCCTCAAGATTCCGGGCGCGCTCTGCCGCAGTACTCATCAACGGAGCGTACCCGGAACCAACTTTCCCGAACCCTGGGTTCTACAGCGCCGGGCAAGCCAAGGACCGAATGTCCTCAACTCAGTTTGGCATCGGTATCCACACCTCAACCGATAGAAATCCGTCAGAAGCGATCCCTTGAAACACTATGACCAGCTCGTTCAGCCCGTGCGACCCATCGACTCGGCGAGGAGAAACGGTCATTTCATGTGGCCGGTCTCAGCTGCGGCCAGGACCTTCTAGCCCTAGCAGTCCTCTTGCCAGTCAATTATCGACTTGCCTCTGTCATGTTGTGGACCCATCGAGATGGATACCCCACGGGTGATCCGGCTCACTCCAGCGACTCACGAAGCATCCCCAGGTACGCATCGTCGGCGAAACGCAGACCACCGAGACCATCAACACTCATCCATCTGAGATCGTCGTGCTCGTCAACAGCGAGGTTGCGAGGTTCCCCCTCCCAGCGGTCAACCAGGAAGACATGAAGTTGGAGCCCGTCGGCGCGGAAGGTCTTCCAAGGTGCACCTCGCGGTGGCTCCACGATGATCCCGATCTCCTCGGCGAGTTCGCGAACCAAGGCATCAGCGACAGACTCGCCTTCTTCGATGTGGCCGCCGGGCAGGTCCCACACATCCGGAAAGCTCACTCGATCCGGGCGGCGGTGACACAAGAGGGCCTCCCCATCACGACGGAGTAGGCCGGCGACCATCCGGACGGGTGGTGGAACAGCAAGGGCAAAGTGGTTGAGGATCTCCATTCCGGAAGGTCGCGTCTCGGTGAAGAGCACCTCCGTGATTCGAGCCTCCCCGTCGAGGCTGCTCCCTTTCAGGTCGACGAGAGCCTCCGGGCCACGGTCGGACGTTCTCGGGTGCACCACCGTGGCGTGCGGCCTCATGGGAAGCTGGCGAAATGGTGGAGCGAGGATGCTGGTTCGGAGCCGACCCCAAGTGTCGGAGGGGTCCACCACCGGAAACCAAACCCCGCCCCGCCCACGGCGATCGGTCTCAAGATCACCGAAGAAGATGTCGAACGGCGCCGTCTTCTCGGCCACACTTGCCGCCCTCCTGAGGAGGAGCGCTTCATCGTCCGCCTCCTCCGGATACACCAGCGACACATGTGGAGGTATCCGACGGGCCATCACGGGATCCCAGCGAACCCTGAGCGCTTGTAGACGGTGTGCCACATCGTCCGTGAGAATGAACAGGAGATGCCGCCGGACAGACTCCACCTCGAAACTGTCTCGCATGCCTTCATACTTGTCAGCCAGACGTGGCCTTGGGAAGCCCAACAACGGCCCGACAACGGACCCGCTCGCGCGATGGATGCGCGATGGAAGCCTCAGAAGCCCGATTGAGGCGACGACCTGACCACCGAAAAACCCTTGCGTTGCAAGGGTTTTCCGTTCGTAGCGGGGGCGGGATTTGAACCCGCGACCTTCGGGTTATGAGCCCTACGAGCGGCCTTCCGGGGAGGTTGACT
>CAYVTP010000234.1:0-1535 GCA_964454615.1 uncultured Acidimicrobiaceae bacterium
GCGTGCGGTCCCATGCCTCTGCGATCTCGTCGAGCGACTGCATGGCTTCTTTTCGGTTCGTGAAACCGATCGCGACGTTGCGAGGGTTGAGTTGTCCTGCTTCGAGTGCCGACTCGATCGTCCTTTCAATCTCGTCATGTGGGATGGGGTCGGTACCGCGGGTGGCGGCGGCGCACACGATGCCTGCTTCGACCAACACCAGCCGCGCAAGTGCTTCCGGCACATGCTCTGGGATCAACTGACCGATGCTGTAGGCGGACGATCGGAGGGTGTTGTGGCGGGTACCGACCACTGCCTTGCGGACTCTGAGGGCTTCGGCGTTGAGCGCCCGCTGTCCGTATGGGGAAGGAGTCATCGCGACGTCCCTATCATCCAGTCAGGCACAGGTGCCAGAGGTGTGGGCCAAGCCTCCCATCGGTAGCGCAACCCTGATGGGTGCAGCGATGGCGGGGCAACGGCATGGCAACCACGACCGAGCAAGTCGATCCCCGCCTCTGGTGTGCGCTTGCGCACCTGTTGTTCAGGGTCGGCGAAGAAGCATTGGAACCCTCCTCCACCTGTGATGAGCTTGAGTGTCGGTGGGATAGGCCCGTTCCGCTCGATGATCAACTTCAGGCTCTCGTCGCCTCCGTTGCGGGGGTCCACGTCGAGGCTGGCGAGGCCGCTAGGGCCAAGCACGATGCCGATATTCATGTCAGACCTTCGGCGGAGCCATCGGGCGACCGTCGGTGCGAACCTGGTGGAGTTCTTCCAGCCGTTTGGTGCCAGTGCGCCAAGCGGGTGCTTGCCTGGTGAGACGCAGTTGCGCGCCCGCGGGCATCGGCAGGTTCCGTCCTCATGGACGGTATGGAGCGGCATGATGAACCATCCCTCCGCCAGGTAGTCCTCGACGTGGCGGAGGAGGTCGAGTCGTTCGGACGAAAGGTCTTCGAGCAGCATCGCCGGAAATACTGAGTCCGTGTCCGGTGGCACGGTATTGTCTGGGTTCACGTTGGTCTCTCTGTTTGGGTGGGACTAGGCGTTTGACTGGGTCGCAGCTACAACTGCGGCCCAGTTCTCGTTCAATGCCTTCGGTGGGTGTCGATGAGGCGTTCGAGGTCCTCACGCTTCACCAGGCGCTTTGCTCCGATCTCAGATACGGGCAACTCGCCGTCCCGAATGAGGTTCCGGAGAGTGGTCTCTCCAAGACCAGACGCTCGGGCGGCTTCTCGAATGCTGTACGAGATCGACGACATTTCTTTTTCTTGGTCCATTGGTCCTCCTGTCGGCGCGGTCACATCCGTCAGCATCCGCCACCGCGTAAGATCCGTCGATGCCCAAAAGAGCGACATTTTGGCGACAGTCTGGGGGCGGTCATGGATGACTTAGAGAGGTGGCGAGCCTTCAACGACCATCTTCGAGGGAGTGAGGTGCCGAGCGCCCACTGGACAGTTCCGAGCGCAGTTGAGGTGAAAGACGGCTTCGTGATCTGGGATGACTCGTCTACTGGAAGCACAGTGACGGAGCTACCACCAGAGGCCGGTTGGCGGTTCCTG